>JBKPRL010000209.1:0-53587 GCA_046734535.1 bacterium
CAGGCGACGGCCCACACCGAGACCATCCTGACCACGGCGAAGGATCTGCTGACGGAGGCCCGACCGACGATCGAGCGCCAGGGCCTCACCCTCGTCGGGCTCTCCGTGAGCAACCTCGACGACGCGGCCGCCGTCCAGCTCGCGCTGCCCTTCCACCGCTCGAGCGGGAGCTCACTCGATGCTGCGCTGGACGACGTCCGGGAACGCTTCGGCGCCGCGGCCGTCATGCGGGCCACCCTGCTCGGGCGCGACGACGGGATGTCCATGCCCCACCTACCGGACTGAACGCCGCCCGAACCGATGAGTTCACCGCGGCAGCGACGTCCACCTCATGGACGTGCCGCGCCCCGCGGTGCGAGACCGAGGAGACCCCCGTGACCGTGGCCGTAGAGTTGGCTTCCGTGACCACCCGCTTCGACACCATCGACGCCGCGGACGTCCTCGCGGAGGCGCTGGACGAGCACCGGCGCGCGCTCAACGGCTACTGCTACCGCATGCTCGGCTCGGCCTTCGAGGCCGACGACGCCGTCCAGGAGACCATGGTGCGGGCCTGGCGCGCCATCGCGACCTTCGAGGGTCGCTCGACGGTGCGCTCGTGGCTGTACCGCATCGCCACCAACGTGTGCCTCGACATGCTGCGCGGCCGCCAGCGGCGAGCGCGGCCGATGGATCTCGGGCCAGCCTCCACGACGGACGCCTTCCGCGGGGCGACGCTCCCGGAGAGCGCCTGGGTGCAGCCCATCCCCGACGGACGCGTCCTCCCCGAGGACGGCGATCCGGCCGAGGTCACGGCGGCCCGCGAGTCCGTGCGCCTCGCCTTCGTCACCGCGCTCCAGCACCTCCCGGCCCGCCAGCGGGCGGTGCTCATCCTGCGCGAGGTCCTGCGCTGGCACGCCGCGGAGGTGGCCGAGCTCCTCGACACGACCGTCGCCTCGGTCAACAGCGCGCTCCAGCGAGCCCGGGCGACGCTGGCCGAGCGCGACCTCAGCGCGGCGTCGAGCGGCCCCATCGACCCCGCCCAGGAAGCGCTGCTGGCCCGCTACGTCGACGCCTTCGAGCGCTACGACATCACCTCGCTCGTCTCGCTCCTCCACGAGGACGCGGTGATGTCGATGCCGCCATATGACTTCTGGCTCCGCGGCGCCGACGAGATGGGAAAGTGGTTCACCGGCCCGGGCAGTGGGTGCGCCGGGTCTCGCCTTGTGCCCACGGCGGCCAACGGGTGCCCGGCCTTCGGCTCCTACCGATCGGATGGAAGGGGTGGCCACACCCCTTTCGCCGTACAGGTGATCGAGATCTCAAACGGTCGGATCGTCGGTCACCACAACTTCGTCGACCCGGCGCTGTTCCCGCTGTTCGACCTGCCCGAGCACCCCTGACCGCCCCGGCGGCGCGACGGCCGTAACCACCGCACCGCACCAGCCGAGCAGGTCGAGCAGGTCGGCGAGCGGTGCCTCCGCGCCGTGCACCTCGACCGCCCAGCCGAGCCGTCGCGCCGCCAGCTGGCAGCGGGCGAGGCGGTCAGCCAGCGCCAGATCCGGCCGGTCGGCGCCGGCGAGCGGCCAGCTGGTCACCGTCGAGCCGTCAGCCGTGACCACGACGACGGTCGTTCGCCCCGGCTGCTGCACGCCGGTACGACGCCACGGCCGCAGTGAACTCATCGGATGGCCGGCGCCGTGGTTCACTGGTCGCCCGTGTCCACCGTCCCGCCGGAGCCCCAGATCTCCGTCGTCGACGATCCCGCGCGGTCTCGCTACGAGCTCCGCGCCGACGGCAGGCTCGCCGGGCACCTCGTCTACGAGGCCGATGGCACCCGACGCACCCTCATCCACACCGAGATCGACCCGGCGTTCGAGGGGCACGGACTCGGCTCCCAGCTCGCCGCCGCCGCGCTCGACGACGCGCGGCAGCGGGGCTTCTCGGTCGTTCCGCTGTGTCCGTTCGTGACCGCGTACCTGCGCCAGCACCACGAGGAGCTCGACGTCGTCGAGGAGCCGTACCGCTCCCGCCTCGGCGCCGGTTAGCGCTCCAGCAGCCGTGGCAGGTCGCTGCGGTCGAGCCGCCAAGCCGGACGGGGCGGCGGCCCTTCCAGCTGGCCGACGATGACCGCCGGGAAGCCGTCGATGATGCTGCGGTCGCCCATCTGACTCCGCTGCTTCACGACGCTGCCGGCGCCGACCAGGCACTCTCGGCCGACCACGGCGTGGTCGCAGACGGTCGCGGCGGGCTCGACCACGGTGCCCGCGCCGATGTGGCAGCCGTGGATCATCGCGTTGGGGCCGATGATGACGTCGTCTCCGATGAGGAGATCGTTGTCGGGCAACAGGTGGAGCACCGTGTTCTCCAGGATCTGCACCCTCGCGCCGATGCGGACCGGACCGTGCGAATCACCGATGATCTTGACGCCGGCACCGATGATGGTGTCCGGCCCGACCACGACGTCTCCGGTGATCTCGGCCGAGTCGAACAGCACCGCGCCGTCGCCGATGGCCGGCTCGATGCCCCGGTAGGCGTAGAGGCTGCCCATGCTCCCGATCCTCCCTGTGTGGGATCCCAGCTGCGCCTCGTGCAGGCGCAGGTCCCCCGCCCGCAGGCCGAGCAGGCGACGTTGGTCGGCCTCGTTGGCCGCTCGGATGACGCGCGCGGGCTGCCCGACGACGACGGAGCCGGGCGGGATCCGCTGCCCGGGCGGCACCAGCGTGCGCTCGCCCAGGAAGCAGCCCGTCCCGACCGACGAGCCCGGCAGCAGGACCGACGCGTTGCCGACCTCGCAGAGGTCGCCCACCGTCGCGCCGACGACGGTGCACCGGTGGCCGAAGACCGTCTTGCGTCCGATGCGAACCGGGTCCTCGGACGTGCCGATGACGACGCAGGTCTCCAGCACCGCGCTGTCGTGTCCGAGCTCGACTCCGTCGAGTGAGCGGATGATCGCGCCCTGGGCGAGGTAGGTCCGCGGACCGGCCCAGAGCCTCCCGAGCACACGAGCCGAGCCCGCGACGGTCAGCCCGTCGCCGAGGTCGGCCCCACCGGTCGGCGCCGCTGGACCGCTGCTGCTGGTGGTGTCGTCCACGGGCTCCCTCGTCCGGAGTTCGGCGACGATCAGCGTAGGTCCGGGGTCGCGGCCATGGGCTTCTGGCGCGGCTCAGTCTCACCACCGCGACCGGCCCGCGCCAGAATCCCCCCGGGGTCGCGGCCATGGGCTTCTGGCGCGGCTCAGTCTCACCACCGCGACTGGCCCGCGCCAGATCCCCCTGGAGCAGGGAAGACCGGCGGCTCACGCCGCCCACGACTTGCTACGCTGCGGGGGCCGGACGCACGCGCGACGTAGAATGTCGTGGCGGCACCGGCGACGCAGGGGGTGCGTCATGGCAGTCGAGTCGACTGGTCACAGTCAGGGGAACCCGAGGCTCTACGAGCTCATCGAGCACGCGCCGAAGACCGGGAAGAGCCCGACGGTGTGGGCGTGGCCGCAGCTGGTCGACTACCTGAAGGTCGCCGGCCAGCCGGTGCAGGGTCCGTGGCCGCCCCACCAGGAGCGCCGGCCCGATCCCGAGGCCGAGTCGCTGCCCGTCGCCGTCCCTGACCCCCAGGGGTCCGCCGGCCGTCCCCGATCCGACCCGACCCCGACACCTGAGGGCTGAGCGGCAGAAGGCACTGAGAGGAGACTGGCATCTACCCACCTCGCTTCCGCTACGAGGCCCCGCGCTCGCTCGACGAGGCGATCGGCCTGCTGCACGAGGGAGGCGGCGAAGCCAAGGTGCTGGCCGGGGGGCAGAGCCTGATCCCCATGCTCAAGCTGCGCTTCGCCTCGCCCGAGGTCCTCGTGGACATCAACAACATCTCCGGCCTCGACGCCCTGCGGGTCGAGGCGGACGGCACCATCCGCGTCGGTGCGCTGTGCCGCCACTCGGACCTGGAGCGCTCGGCGACACTGTCGTCCACCCAGCCGACGATGGCCGCCGCCGCGCCGATCGTGGCCGATCCGATCGTCCGCAACCGCGGGACGCTCGTCGGCTCGCTCTGCCACGCCGACCCGCAGGGCGACTGGGCGTCGGTCGTCACCGCGCTCGGCGGCCATGTCGTGGCGCAGGGGTCGAGAGGCCGGCGCACCATCCCGGTGGCCGAGTTCGTCACCGGGCCCTTCCAGAACGTGCTGGCCATCGACGAGATCGTGGTCGAGGCCGTGATCCCGGCCCCCCAGGGCGTGCCCTCCGGCGGCTACCTCAAGCTGGAGCGTCGCGTCGGCGACTTCGCCACCGTGGGGGTCGCGGTCGCGCTGGAGCGGTCGGGGGAGACGATCACCCGCGCCGGCATCGCGCTCACCGGGGTGGGGCCGTCCACGATCGAAGCCGCCGACGCGGCGCGCGCCCTCGTCGGCGGCCCGCTGACCGCAGCCAGCGTCGAGCAGGCGGCCGACCTGGCCGCGCAGGCGGCCCGGCCCCGGACGGACCACCGCGGGAGTGCGGAGTTCAAGCGGCACATCGTGCACACCTTCGTGGTGCGCCTCTTGCACCGGGCCGTCGAGTCGGCGGAGAGAGCAGCTTGAGATGACGAGCCTGTTCGAGGAGGTCACCCCCGAGCCGGTGGCCGGCATCCCGGTCCGCCGCGTCACCTTCATCCTGAACGGCGAGCGGCGGGCCGCCGACGTCGAGCCGCGCCTGCTGCTCGCGCACCTGCTCCGGCAGGGCTTCCGGCTGACCGGGACCCATACCGGCTGCGACACGACCAACTGCGGCGCGTGCACCGTCCTGCTCGACGGCGTGCCGGTCAAGAGCTGCACGATGCTGGCGGTCCAGGCCGACGGGCACGAGGTGACCACGGTCGAGGGGCTGGGCACGGCGAGCGAGCTGGACCCGATCCAGGAGGGCTTCAAGGACGAGCACGGGCTGCAGTGCGGGTTCTGCACGCCGGGGATGATGCTGACGGCCAAGGCGCTGCTCGCCGCGAACCCGGACCCGACCGAGGACGAGGTGCGGTGGGCGCTGTCGGGCAACCTCTGCCGCTGCACCGGGTACCAGAACATCGTGAAGGCGGTGCTCTGGGCCGCCGAGAAGCAACGGTCCCAGGCCGCGGGCTGACGACGGAGGACGGGCGAATGGCGCAGGCGCTGGACGAGATCAAGATCGGCGGCATGGGGGCCAGCCGCAAGCGGGTCGAGGACAACCGGTTCATCCGGGGCAAGGGGAGCTACGTCGACGACATCGTGCTGCCCGGCATGCTCCACATGGAGATCCTCCGGAGCCCGATGGCGCACGCTCGCATCCGCTCGATCGACGTCAGCAAGGCGTGGGACATCCCTGGCGTCCGGCTCGTCCTGACCGGCGAGATGATGGCCAAGCGGAACCTGGCGTGGATGCCGACGCTGTCCTACGACACGCAGGCCGTGCTGGCCACGGACAAGGTCCGGTTCCAAGGGCAGGAGGTCGCCTGCGTCATCGCGGACGACCCCTACATCGCGAAGGATGCGTGCGAAGCCATCGTCGTCGACTACGAGCCCTTGCCAGTGATCGTCAACCCACAGCAGGCGATGGCCGAGGGCGCGCCGCTGATCCGGGACGACAAGGAGAACCAGCACGACAACGTGGTCTACGACTGGGCGGTGGGCGACCGGGACGCCACCGACCGCGCCTTCGCCCAAGCCGACCTCGTTTCGACGCTCGACCTGCACTACCCCCGCTCCCACCCGGCACCGCTCGAGTGCTGCGGGTCGATCGCCGACTTCAACCGGGCCACCTCGAAGCTGACCGTCTACATGACGACGCAGGCGCCCCACATCATCCGCGCCGCGGTGGCCCTGGTGGCCGAGCTGCCGGAGCACATGATCCGGATCATCTCGCCGGACCTCGGCGGCGGATTCGGGAACAAGGTGCCCGTCTATCCCGGCTACGTGATGTCGATCCTCGCGTCGATCCTCCTCGAGCGCCCCGTCAAGTGGATCGAGGACCGGACCGGCAACCTCATCTCGACCGGTTTCGCCCGCGACATCTACCTCCACGGCGAGATGGCGTTGCGCAAGGACGGGAAGATCCTCGGCGTCCGGATGCACACCGAGGCCGACCACGGCGCGTTCTTCTCGGACGCGCAGCCGAGCAAGTTCAAGATCGGGCTGATGCACTCGGCGTTCGCCTGCTACGACATCCCCGCCGCCCACCTGACCGCGCGGGGCATGTACACGAACAAGGCGCCCGGTGGCGTCGCGTACCGCTGTTCGTTCCGCGTGACCGAGGCCATGTACTTCCAGGAGCGAATGGTCCAGGCCGCGGCCGACGACCTCGGGATGGACCAGGCCGAGTTCCGCCGCGTCAACCTCGTGCGCGACGACGACTTCCCGCACCGCACCCCCTTCGGCTTCCTCACCGACTCCGGGCAGTACGGCAAGTGCCTGCAGGTCGGCTTGGACGCCGTCGGCTACCAGGACTTCCTGCGCCAGAAGGAGGAGGCGAAGCAGCAGGGACGGCTGCTCGGCATCGGCATCTCAACCATGACCGAGCCCCTCGGAGCCGGCAACAGCCGCGAGTACGACATCCTCGGCATCAAGATGTTCGACTCGGCCGAGCTGCGGGTCCACATGACCGGCAAGGCCATCCTGCGCACCGGCGCCAAGACGCAGGGCCAGGGCCACGAGACCACCTGGGCACAGATCGTCGCCCACGAGCTCGGCATCCCGGCCGAGGACGTGACCGTCGAGGAGGGCGACACCGACACGGCGCCGTTCGGCATGGGCACCTACGCGTCCCGGAGCACGCCGGTCGCGGGAGCGGCGGTGGCCATGGTCTCGCGCAAGATCCGGGCCAAGGCCCGCAAGCTGGCCGCCCACCTGCTCGAGGTCTCCGAGGAGGATGTCGAGTGGGAGCTGGGCCGGTTCTACGTGCGCAGCGCGCCCGACCGCGGAGTCACCATCCAGGAGTGCGCGATGGCGGCCTACAGCAACATGCCCGACGGCATGGAGCCCGGCCTCGAGAACAACGCGTACTACGACCCGCCCAACCTGACCTGGCCCTTCGCCTGCTACATCGCCACGGTCGAGGTGGATCCGCTGACGGGCGTGTGGGACGTCCTGAGCGTCGTCGCGGTGGACGACTGCGGCGTGCGCATCAACCCCATGATCGTCGAGGGCCAGATCATGGGCGGCCTGACCGAGGCCTATGCCATGGCCAACATGCAGTTCATCACCTTCGACGTCGACGGCAACTGCATCGGAGCCAACTTCATGGACTACCTGCTGCCGACGGCCTGGGAGACGCCCGGCTTCGAGCTGCACGAGGTGGTCACGCCGTGTCCCCACCACCCGATCGGCGCCAAGGGGATCGGGGAGTGCGCGACCGTCGGCGGCCCGGCGGCCTTCGTCAACGCCGTGATGGACGCCATCAAGGACACCGGCGTCCGCAACATCGACATGCCGCTCCTGGCCGACCGGGTGTACGAGGCGCTGACCGAGCGTCACGACGTGTCCGGCGCACCTCCCGTGAGGACAGACGACTGATGAGCGCCGCGACCGGACCGAGCGGCCGAGAGCGGAGCGCGCGGTGAACAGCTGGGACGTGCTCGAGCAGGCCGCCGAGCTGGCCCGGCGGGGCGAGGAGTTCGCGCTCGCGACGGTCGTCTGGCGCCAGGGCCCCTCGTCCAGCCACCAAGGCGCGCGCGCCATCGTGACGCGGTCCGGCGAGATCCACGGCTGGATCGGGGGCGCATGTGCCGAGCCGGCCGTCGTCCGCGAGGCGCAGCGGGCGATCGCGGACGGTGAGCCACGGCTCCTGCGGCTGGGAACGCCCGAGCAGCTGGGGACCGTGCCGGAGGGCGTCACGGTCATCCCGATCTCGTGCCAGAGCGACGGCGCCCTCGAGGTGTACGTCGAGCCGGTCGTGCCCAGCCCGCTCCTCGTGGTCGTCGGGCGCTCCCCGATGGCGCACGCGCTCCAGGAGCTCGCTCGGGCGGTGGGCTGGCAGGTGGACCTCGTCGATGGCGCGGACCTGACGGCTGACTCGCTCGATCCGCGCGCCGCCGTCGTGGTCGCCACGCAAGGCCACGGTGACGAGGACGCACTGGAGAAGGCGGTGCGGGCCGCCCCGGCCTACGTCGGCCTCGTCGCCTCGCGCCGTCGGGGCGAGGCCGTGCTCGGCTACCTCGCCGATCGCGGTGTTGCGCAGGAGGTGTTGGCGGGCGTGCGAGCGCCGGCCGGGCTCGACCTCGGCCACACGTCCCATCGGGAGATCGCCGTCGCCATCCTGGCCGAGCTGGTCCAGCTGCGGGCGGCCGGCGAGCTCGGCCCCCATCGAGCGGACGCACCCCCGCGGCCCGCACAGGCCATCGACCCGGTCTGCGGGATGACCGTGGCCGTCGACGCCACGACCCTGCCCTTCGTGCACGACGGCGTGACCTACCACTTCTGCAGTGCCGGCTGTCGCGCCGCCTTCGAGAAGGACCCCGCCGCCCACCGGCCCAAGGAGGCCAGGTGCTGATCAAGAACGACTTCGAGGTCGCCCAGTCGGTCGACAAGGTGTGGCGCTTCTTCGACGACATCCCACAGGTCGCCGCCTGCCTGCCCGGCGCGGAGCTGACCGAGGACCTCGGGAACGACAGCTACAAGGGCAAGGTCGCGGTGCGGATGGGGCCGGTGAAGCTGCAGTTCGCAGGGACCGCCGCGATCAAGGAGCGCGACGAGTCGGCCAAGCGGATCGTCGTGGACGCCGCCGGGGCCGACGAGAAGGGCCGGGGTCAGGCCGCGATGCTCCTGACGGCCAAGCTGGCGCCCGCAACGGCCGGCACCAGGATCGAGGTCGCGCAGGACCTGCAGCTGTCCGGGGCCGCCGCGCAGTACGGCCGGGGGATGATCTCGGACGTCACCTCCGTCCTCATGCGGGACTTCGCCAGCAACATGCAGAAGCGCATCACCGCCCTCGACCGCGGGGTGACCGCCGACAAGATCACCACCGCGGCGCCAGCGAGCGGGTTTGCCATCGGTGTGCGCGCCGCGTGGATGGCCCTCAAGCGGGTGGCTCGCCGCTTCTTCCTGCCCTACCAGCCCCACCCGAGCTGAGGAGGAGACCATGGTCCTGTGGTGGATCGGCAACGCCATCCTCTTGCTGGTCGTCGTGCCCGTCCTGATCGCGCTGCTCAACCGGGTGCTGGCTGCCCTCGAGCGCATCCGAGGCGCGTCGGACGACATCCTGGCCGGCGGCGTCACGCTCATCGGCGATGTCGACCAGGTCCCTGACCTGCTGGCCACCACCGACAGCACCATCCACGAGGTCTCCGCCGGCGCGGTCCGCTACGCCGGCTCCGTCGCCACGCTGCTCGGCTGAGAGGAAGGACACCCCAATGCCCGTCGTCGCCTGGGTGACGATCGTCATCGCCGTCTTGATCATCGCGGCGGCCGCGCTCGGCCTGGTGCGGGTCATCCTGCACCTGATGGCCATCCGCACCACGCTGCGCAACCTCACGGGTGGCGTCCGGGTGGTGGCCGAGAAGACGCGTACGGTGCCCACGGTCCTGCCGTCGGTCAACGCCAACCTCGCGCCCGTCCGCGACTTCTGCGAATCGATCTGAGAGCGGACCCGCCATGCACCTCCTCGCGGCCACCAGCGACTCCACCACCAGCTGGGCGATCGGCTACACGATCGCCATCATCGTCGTGCTGGTCGTCGTAGCCCTCGTCGTGCCGATCCTGCTCCTCGCCCGTTCCATCGGCAACGAGGCGAAGGAGATCGACGACAGCCTCGCCGAGTCCGTCCACAACACCGCGGCGCTGGGGCAGCTGCGCACGACGATCGAGTCGGCCGAGGTGATCACCGCCGGGCTCCGGCGCGGTCGGGCTCGGCTAGGAGGTTGACGATGGTCCTCGCCCTGACGTCGACCCAGAAGGGCCTGTGGTGGGGCGCGGTGATCGGCGGGTTCGTCGTCGTCCTCGCCGTGGCCGCGCTGCTCACGCTGCTCGTCGTGCTGGTCCGCACGATCGATCGGCGGGTGGTGCTCATCAAGGCCACCCTGCAGCAGGCCGCGGACAACACGGCCGACACCGCGCTGATCGCCGAGACGGCCGACCGGGTGGACGCCGTGCTGGCCGAGGGCCTCGAGCACCACCTCTTCCTGGGCCGGGTCCTCGGGAAGGTGCGCTCGTGACCACGCTCATCGTGCTCTCGGTCGTCGACATCGTGCTGCTGATCGCCGGGCTGGCCTTCTACCTGTTCGTCGTGGGCGGCCAGCTCTCCGGCATCGCCACGAACCTCGAGCAGTGCGCCGAGCTGGTGCAGACGATCGACCGCAACGCCGAGGTCATCGTTCCCGGCGTCGAGCGGATCAACCACACCGGCGGGGTCATCGCCGGCGCGCTCCCACTGCTCTACGGCATGGCCGAGGGGATCGTGGTCGGCGCCACCTACCAGCCCGCCGCGGCCGGCGAGCGCGAGCCGGCCCGGCCCGCCTCCGGGCGTCGCCGGTCCCGCCTCCACGACGGCGTCGGCTACACCCCCGCTGCGGCGTCGGCGGCGGCACCCGCCGAGCCGACCTCGCCCGCTCCTTGACGGAGTTTCGCGGGATTTCGTAGCCCCCAGCGGTACAGGACGCCGCGAGACTGCGTATGGGGCGTCGGTCAGGTCCCGGTACCGGGGTCGCGCCCGGTGGTGAGGGGGCCGGTGGTGGGCGCGGTGTACTCGCCGATCCACTCGTCCTTCCACGCCTGGTCGTACTGCTCGGAGTTGCAGCCCGGGTGGTAGATCGCCGTCAGCTCACGGGCGATCTGCTCGCGGTGGGAGGGGAGGCCACCGGGCACCTCGTACGTGCAGATGTAGAGCTTCCAGCGGTCACCGGCCCGGCGGACCCAGCACGCCGCCCGCCGGTGGTGGAACGGGAACCGCTCCGTGGACAGGTCGTCGGAGTGGTCCACGTAGATGACGGCGTACCGCTCGGCCTTGGTGTCCGGCTCGGGTCTGAAGAGGATGGCGTAGACCGCGGCGCGCTCGGGTGGCGTCCAGCCGGCGAGCACGCGCGGGCCCTCGAAGGGGTAGCCGGCCAGGGAGCCGAGCCGGATCACGGTGCCTCGCCGAGGTCCTCGTCGTCGGCGATGGTCTCGGCGCGCGTGACCGGCCACGGCGGCAGCCCGGCGCGGGCCGCGGCCCGGCCGAGCTCGGCCACTGCGAGCTCGACCGCCTCGTCGGACGTCGCCGCCTCCACCACCAGCTGCGCGCCGTAGGTCGTCGTGCCGATGCCGGACGCGATGCCGTTGCTGACCGCGACCGCGTCGGCCAGCTCGACGATCTCCGCCTGGCTGACCAGGCGGTCGCCCTCCGCCACGACCGAGACGCTCCAGCGCACCGAACCGCTCCTGTCCCTACCGCAGCTCGGGCAGGAGCGCGGCCAGCTCCTCGAGGCTGCGCAGGTCATGTCCTGAGAGGAGCAGGTCGATGTTCGGCGCCGCGACCATCATGCCGAGCGTGCTCGGCCGGAAGTCGGTCGAGTCCCCCTTGTGCGGGTTCATCCAGACGATCCGGTGGCTGAGGCGTCCCAGCCGCTCCATCGCGCCCGCCAGGACCGCCGGGTCACCTCGATCGAGGCCGTCGGAGCAGATCACCACGATCGCGCCCCGGCTGGTACCCCGCCGCCCCCATCCGCGCACGAACGCGTCGAGCGAGTCACCGATCCGGGTGCCGCCCTCCCAGTCGACGACCGCCTTCGCAGCCTGATCGAGGGCGTCGTCGACACGGCGACGCTCGAGGGCCTTGGTGATGCGCGTGAGGCGGGTGCCGAAGCAGAAGACCTCGACCCGGGCCGCGGCTCGGCTCGTCGAGTGCGCGAACTGCAGCAGATTGCGGGAGTAGTCGGACATCGAGCCGGAGATGTCGAGGATGAGGATCAGCGGCCGCATGCGCTCACGGCGGCGCCGCCAGAACAGCTCGGCCGGCTCGCCGTGCGTGCGCATCGTCTCCCGCACCGTTCGCCGCATGTCGGGCCGGGACCCGGTCGGTGCCGGGGCCGTCCGTCGCGTGCACCGGCGGGGCGGCGTGAGGCGTATCCGCGCCATGATGCGGCGCAGCGCGGCCAGCTCCTCGGGGGTGCAGGCCGCGAAGGACTTGTCCCGCCGGACCTCGGTGTCGGAGGCCATCAGGCCCAGGCTGACCTCTTCGTCGTCGCCCGACTCGCCGCGCTCGGTCGCGGGGATCTCGAGCACGGAGCGGGCCGGCGTGGCGGCCCGGATCGCCGGCTTCAGCGTCTCGGCCCCGGCCGGCGCGTCGGGCTGGCCGAGGAAGAACCGCCGGAACACGCGGTCGTAGACGGGGATCTGGTCGCGGCGGGTGACCATGGTCGTGCGCCCGGCCCAGTACAGGTCGGCGAGGTCGCTCGGATCGAGGGTGGCCACGGCGGCACAGCACGTCATCACGTCGCCCGTGCCCACGGGGAGCCCGGCCTCGCGCAGCTCCTGGCCGAACGCCACGAGCAGCTCGACGACGGGTGCCTGGTCAGGCACCGGAGACGATCTCCTCGAGGTGCTCGTGCACGAGCTCGAGGTCGTCGCGCTCCTTGACAACGGCACCGAGCGTGTCGGCGGCGGACCGCTCGTCGAGGTCGTCCTCGCCGAGCACCTGGAGCGTCGCCACCCAGTCGAGCGTCTCGGCCACGCCCGGCGGCTTGGCCAGGTCCAGCTGGCGCAGCCGGTTGACGGCGGCGACGATCTTGCGGGCCAGTCCCTCCGCCACGCCCGGCGTGCGGACGAGGACGATCTCGACCTCCCGCTCGGGACTCGGATACCCGACCCAGTGGTACAGGCAGCGTCGCTTCAGCGCGTCGTGCAGCTCACGGGTCCTGTTGGAGGTGAGGACCACCAACGGCCGCGTGGCGGCGGCGACGGTGCCGACCTCGGGGATGGTGATCTGGAAGTCGGACAGCAGCTCGAGGAGGAAGGCCTCGAACTCGTCGTCGGCGCGGTCGATCTCGTCGATGAGGAGCACGGCCCGATCACCCGCCCGGACGGCTTCGAGCAGCGGCCGCTCGAGCAGGAACTTCGGCCCGAACAGCTTGTCGACCGCATCCTCGTCGTCGAGCTGCCGTTCGGACAGGGCCCGGATCTGCAGCATCTGGCGGGCGTAGTCCCACTCGTAGAGCGCCTGGTTGGTGTCGATGCCCTCGTAGCACTGCAGGCGGATCAGGCGTCGTTCGAACACCGCGGCCAGGGCTTTCGCCACCTCGGTCTTGCCCACGCCGACCTCACCCTCGAGCAGGATCGGTCGCCCCAGCGAGAGCGCGACGAAGAGCGCGGTGGACATCCCGCGGTCGGCGAGGTAGCCATGGCCGCGGAGCAGATCGGTGAGCTCGCCGACGGTGGCCGGGTGGTCGGGGCGACCCTCGCTCACCGTCGCGCTGCCGATCTGTCCGGGGCGAGGGGAGCGGTCAGTGTGACTCGGGCGGCCCGAGGACCAGGTCGCGGATGGTGCCGCCGGACGTGTCCAGCTTTCCCTCGCGGGCCAGCTTCTCCCGCCACGCGCCGCTCAGGTCGCTCCCCGGCTCGGCCAGACCGTCGAAGCTGACGCTCACCATGTTCTTGCAGGACTTCGTGGGGCTGCAGTCCTCGTCGAGGGCGGCCCCGTCCTCGCCCTGCGCGGCCCAGACCGCGCGGAGCACCTCGCGCACCTCGTCGGCCTGCTGAGTCATCGACGACCATCCCTCCGGTCAGATGTCCGGCGCAACCACGGACAGTCTACGCCCGACCCCTTCCGACCATGCGGGCGACGGTGGCTCATCGCGGGCCGCTGCCAGTCGGCTCCGCGCCGGCGCGGGCCACCGTGCCGGCCTGCACCGCCACCGCCTCGGCGAGGATGGACACGGCGATCTCGGCGGGACTGTCCGCGCCGATGTCGAGCCCTGCAGGGCCGTGGATGCGGCTCAGGTCGGAGTAGCCGCGGTAGGCCAGCCAGTCCGCTCGTGCCCGCTGTGCCCGGCCCCCGCCCAGCGCGCCGATGTAGCCGACGTCGCTGTCGAGCGCCGCGGCGAGGGCACGCCCGGCGAGCTCCTGGTCGTGGCTGGCCACGACCAGCTTGTCCGGACCGGCCAGTGTGGCGATGAGCCCGGCCGCCGTCGCCGGGTCGCTGACCGTGTGGGTCCGCCAGCCGAGGAGTGCGGCCGCCGGCGCCAGCGCGTCCGCCACCGGGCCGAAGCCGACGATCACCAGCTGTGGCACCGGCCAGAGGATCGTGACCACGCGACCCTCGGCGAGGACGGTGTCGCTCTGCCGGCGGGCGAAGCGCTCGGCGACGTCGTCGCCCGCGGTGGTGATCGTGTCGGCTGTGGCCAGCGTGGTGTCCACGACCAGGTCGCCGTCCAGCGCGCTGATCAGGGCGACCGGCTGACGAGCGCCCAGCAGCTCCCACAGCTCGGCGGGCAGGTCGGACGCGGGGACCAGCAGGCAGCGCGCCCGGCCACCCGACGGCAGCCCGGCCACGAGCGCGTCGACCTCGCTCACCTCCAGGTCGAGCAGACGGCCGCAGCCTCCGCCGCGAGCGGCGTGATCCGACAGCTGGTCGTCGGTGGCGCCGGAGAGGAGCGAACCGACCCGGCCACCGCCGGGGGTGATGGCCAGCGCGTCCGTGCGGTCGACCGGTGCCAGGCCCTCCGTGTCGACGACCCACGCCACGTCCACCCTGGTGCCGGCCCGGAGGCAGGCGACGACGCTGAGCGTGATCCCGTACACGGTCGGAGCCTACGGAGGCTGTGCACCGACGAGTGAGCCGCGGCCGCGGGCCATACTCGCGGCGGTGGAGTGCCGGATCGTCCCGTTCGTCCCCGGACGGCGCCCGACCGACGAGGACACGAGACGAGGCCTGGGCTCGAGCGACTGCGTCGCGCTCGTCACCGGCGCGGAGCGCGACAACCGATCGGTCCTCCTCTTCGAGGTCTCAGCGCTCCCGCCCGACGCCGCGGTGGAAGCGACCATCAGCATCGATGGTCGACCGATTCCCGGATGGGAGCGGCAGCCCGTGGCCGTCACCCCCCATGCCCGCCAGCGTCTCGAGCTCTGGCCCGAGCGTGACCTGGCCGCGGCCGACCTCGGCTTTCGCGCCGGCTTCCTGCGAGCCGCGCGGGTCGAGCTGCGGGTCGTTCGCGACGGCGTGGTCCTGGCCGCCGACGAGGCAGTGCTCCACGTCTGCGACGTGCGCACGTTCGGCACGCTCTACGCCCGGCTGGTCGAACGCCTGGTCACGCCGGACACCGGGCGGCAGGCCCGGGAGTCCCGGGTGGCCGACCCTGGTGTCCGCTACCACCCCTGGTATCCGGTCCTGACGATCGGCGGCGACAAGGCAGGGCTCTACACCGAGGCCGTCGTGGCCGACATCGTCGGCAAGGAGTACCACCTGACCGACCCGGCGTGGCTGTTGCGGGTCGGCGTCTACCTCGAGCTGCTGACCTGCATCGGCATCATCGAGGCGGTCCGCCCGGAGGTCGGCGATCTGCTCACGCCCGACGAGCGCGAGGCGTACGAGGCGACCGAGGTCTTCGCCGAGATCCGCCAGCGCATCAACCCGGAGGGGTGGAGGGAGGTCTGGGGCAAGCGCCGCATCAGCTTCCCGGGCTTCGGCAGCCCGCGGCTCGGACCGGTGTCGGCCCTCAACCTGATGCGCAAGCGGGATGCCACGCTGCGCTTCCTGCACGTCCACCACGAGGACCTGAAGCACGCCATCGAGCTGGCCGGCCCCAACCACGTCAACTCCCAGGAGACGTGGCAGCGCGTGTTCCGCGACGCGGAGCGGGCGGTGATGCGCCAGGCCGGCCTCGCCTTCCCCGAGCTCGGCTTCCTGCCTGCTCCGGCGCGTGAGCTGGTGCTCTGGCAACGGCTCGGCTTCGCCGGTCAACAGGGCCTCTACCCGACCGCCTGCAACCAGTACCGGGCGTCGATGAACGCGGTGGCCGACTGGGCCAAGGCCCACGGACTGATGGACCACGCAGGCGCGGAGTGCGTGCCGGTGGAGTCGAGCCTGTTGGATGCCCTCGTGCGGGACCGGCCGCGCGTCGCCGTGCTCCAGCGTCAGGACGGCCTCGGACCCCGTCTCACCGTGACCGAGCCGGCCGCGGCGGCGGAGCCGACGACCGAGGAGATCGAGCGCCTCCTGGCGGAGGTGCCCATCTTCCGGATGCTCTCGCCGGCCGACGTCCACGCCCTGGCGCTGGAGACCCGTCCGCTGCTGCTCGGGCCCACCCAGCGCTTCGTGATCGAGGGTCGTGAGGGGACGTCGCTGTTCCTCGTCGGCGACGGGCAGGTGGAGGTGCGGTTGCGCAGGAGCGACGGCACCGACTGGCTCGTCGAGACGATGGGTCGCGGCGAGGTGGTCGGGGAGATGGCGCTCCTCACGGGGGAGCGGCGGGCCGCGACCGTCAGGTCTGTGGGCGAGACCGTCGTGTTCGAGATCGGCCGGGAGCAGTACGAGCCCCTGCTGCGCGCCCATCCCGAGTGGCTGGAGGAGCTGGCCGACATCATGGAGGAGCGGCTCGCCCGCCGCCGGGTCCGCATCGCCGAAGTCGACGGCGCCTCGTCGCAGAACCTGCTGGCCCGGATGACGCGGAGCTTCTTCGGCGGAGCGGACCCGCGCGGTGCGTGAGGACGGCGGAGTGGTCGGTTCCCGACTCGTCGTCGTTGGCGTCGTCAGCCGGACGAGCGCTGGAGGAACCCCCCGAGGGCCGAGGCCGACTGCGGGCCGTAGACGCCGTCGCTGGTGATGCCGAGCGCGGTCTGCATGGCCCTGACGGCCGCCTCCGTCCTCGGCCCGAAGCTCCCGTCGGCGGTCCGGCAGTCGCCCCACGAGTACCGCAGGCAGAAGGCCTGGAGCGCCGCCACCTGGCCGCCCGAGCTCTTGAGCCGGAGTGTGGGAGCGGGCGCCTTCTGCAGCACGGGAAGCTCGCTCAGGACTTGCGGGCCCTGCGGCGCCGCGGAGGCCGCCGTGAGCCGCAGGTGCCATGGCTCGCTCTGCACCTCCCACGACCAGCCGTTGGCCGCGGCGTTCTTGAGCGCCCACTGCAGGAAGGCCGCGTCGACGGGCTTGGCGTCCGCCCCGTACCCGCCCAGGGCGGCGTCGACCGCGCACCCCCAGCCATGGTTGCTGGTGCCGGGCACGGCCGCCATCGCCACGTTGGGCTTCAGCCAGTACTGCGTGCCGTTCCAGACCTTCGAGCTCCCACCGCTGTTGCTCGTGCTGTAGCGCTCGTTGAAGAGCGCGACCTGCTGGTCGTAGCTGCGGTACGCGCCGGTCATGGTCAGCGTGAACCCGGCGGCCGACGCCGCGTTCTGGAGGTTGCGCCAGGCCGCGGCCGCCTCGGGGACGAGGTAGCCGGCGCCCAGGGGCGCGACCTTGATCATCCGATCGAGGGGGACCTTCCCGTTGCCGAGGGGCTGGACCCACGCCGGGATGGCCGCCGGCGCGACCGGGTAGGCCGCGGGCCCGCGCCCGGGATCGCGCGAGGGAGGCAGGCTGCCCTCCGGCTCCCGTGAGGCCGGGTCGTCGCCGGGGTCGTAGCCGCCGTGGTCGAGGTCGCTGTCCGACCCCACCGGCTGCTCGACATCCGCCAGCTCGGTGTCCTCCGGTGGCCTCGTCCATTCCTGCGGCATGTCGCACCCCCTCGGCGACAATCTCGCACACGACGGAGAGGGTCCGGCGCAGAGCGGGCACGGACGCGCGAGGCTGCGCCTGCCCTGGACGGACTCGCGGGGCCGGCCGCGTACCATGCCAGCGATGGGTCACCGGAGATGAGGCACAGCACGGAGCGCATCCTCACCACCCACGTGGGGAGCCTCGTCCGCCCGCCCGACCTGGTCAGCCTCCTGCAGGCCAAAGAGGACGGTGAGGCGGTCGACGATCAGACCTTCGCCGACTGTCTGCGCCGTTCCGTGGCCGAGGTCGTGCGGCGCCAGGCGGACGCCGGCATCGACATCGTGAGCGACGGCGAGTTCGGCAAGAGCGTCAGCTGGTCGCGCTACGTCCTCGAGCGGTTGGACGGCTTCGAGGATCGACCCGACCCCACCCGGAAGGACTCCGACCCGCACCGGATGCTCGGCCCGCGTCGTGACACCGAGGAGTTCGCGGAGTTCTACGCCGAGTACGACCGGACGCAGGGCTTCAGCGGCGCGATGCGCAACTGCATCTGCGTCGGCCCGATCCGCTACGCGGGGCACGCCGAGCTGGCCCGGGACATCGACAACCTCACGGCTGCGGTCGATGGCCTGTCCGTCGACGGCTTCCTGCCCGTCGTGGCGCCGGCCAGTGTCGCCTACCAACGCAAGGACGAGCACTACGAGAGCGAGGAGGCGTACGTCTATGCCATCGCCGACGCGCTCCGGTCGGAGTACACCGCGATCATCGACGCCGGCCTGACCCTCCAGGTCGACGATGCGCACCTGCCGATGATGCACGACCAGATGATCCCGCCGGCCAGCCACGAGGACTGGGTGCGCTGGGCGCGGCTGCGCATCGACGCCCTGAACCACGCGCTCGACGGGCTGCCCCAGGAGCGGACCAGGTACCACATCTGCTGGGGCAGCTTCAACTCCCCCCACGTCGGCGACGTGCCCTTCAGGGAGATCGCCGACCTCGTGCTCGCGGTCCGCGTCGGCGCGTACGCGATCGAGATGGCCAACCCCCGCCACGAGCACGAGTGGCGGGTGTGGGAGGACCTCGAGCTGCCCGAGGGCAAGGTGCTCATCCCCGGCGTGATCAGCCATGTCACGAACGTCGTCGAGCACCCCGAGCTGGTGTGCGAGCGGCTCGTCCGGCTGGCGAAGCTCGTCGGGCGGGAGCAGGTGATCGCCGGCACGGACTGCGGGTTCGCGCAGGGGCCCTTCGTCCGTCGAGTCCACCCGTCGATCATGTGGGCGAAGCTCCAGTCCCTCGTCGAGGGCGCGGCGCTGGCCTCGCAGCAGCTGTGGCCATGAGTGGAGTCGCGCCCACATGAGCGAGCTGGCGCAGACGGCGACCGCCTTCGTCGAGATGGCCCACCGGATCGTGTGGGCGACCGTCGCCACCGTCGACGGAAGGGGCCGCCCGCGCGGCCGGATCCTCCACCCGTACTGGCTGTGGGACGGCACGGCGCTGGTCGGTTGGATCGCGACGGGGCCCACCGCCGTGAAGCGGGCCCACCTCGAGGCCAGCCCCTTCGTGTCGGTGACCTACTGGACCACCGACCACGACACCTGCACCGCAGAGTGCGCCGCAGCATGGGCCTTCGACGACGAGACACGACGTCAGGTGTGGGATCTCTTCAAGGACGCACCGGCGCCGGTCGGCTACGACCCGGCCATCGTGCCCGCCTGGTCGGCCGGTCCGACCTCTCCCGCCTTCGCCGCCCTGCGACTGGAGCCGTGGCGGCTGCGGGTCATGCCCGGGTCGGCGATGCTCGGCCAGGGCGGCGAAGTCCTCAGGTGGACGGGCTGAGCCCGTCCACGAGTGTGACGGTCTTGTCGGGTCGCCCGGGTTGCTGTACCATTTGGTACATGATCACGGACAGCAGTGTCGAGATCGCCGCTCCGGCGTCGATCGTCTGGGAGGTCTTCGTCGCAGTGGAGCGCTGGCCGGAGTGGACAGCCTCGGTCGAGCGGGTCGTGCCGCTCGACGGCCCCGCCCTCGAGGTCGGCCGCCGCTACGAGATCAAGCAGCCGCGCCTGCCGAAGGTCGTGTGGGAGGTCACCGAGCTCGATCCGGGTCACTCGTGGACCTGGCGCCAACGGTCCCTCGGCTCCAAGGTCTCGGCCACGCACGAGGTAGTGCCGCAGGACGCCGGTCGGACGGTCGTGCGTCAGCGCATCGACCAGCGCGGTCCGCTCGGGGTGGTGGTCGGTGTGCTGATGCGCCGGTTGACCAGGCGCTACCTCGACCTCGAGGGCCAGGGCCTCAAGGTGCGCAGCGAGGAGCGACGATCCCGGAATGCCTCGGCCGCCTGACGAGCGGCGCCGCCGCGAGCTGCTCGACGCGCTGATCGCCGCGGTCGCCGACGGCGGCATCGGAGGTCGGTCGCTGAGAGCGATCGCGGACGCCGTCGGCACGAGCCACCGCATGCTGCTGCACTACTTCGGGTCGCGCGACGAGCTCCTGCTCGCCATCGTCGAGGAGGTCGAGCGCCGTCAGGCGGCGACGCTGGGCGATCTGCCCGCGAGCGCCCCTGAGGCCTTCACCGCGATGTGGGCCGACCTCCGGCGCGCCGAGCTCCGGCCCTTCGAGCGGCTCTTCTTCGAGTGCTACGCCCGAGCGGCGCAGGGAGAGACGCCCTTCACGCGGCTCCTGCCGACGGCCGTCGACGGGTGGCTGGCGGCGGTGCACGAGCGCACGGAGGGCCGGGCCGACGCCGCGATGGTCCGCCTCGGTCTCGCGGTGACGCGGGGCCTCCTGCTCGACCTCGTCGCGAGCGGCGACGACGCGGGCGTGGATGCCGCGGCCGACCGATTCGCCACGCTGCTCGCGGTCGCGGACCGGCTGCCCGCCCGCGTGCCCGAAAGCTGACCGAGGAAGGCATGCACCCCCAGCTCCGGTTTCCGGAGCTGGGGGTGCATGCTTCCGCCTCGGCGCCGCCTCCGCGCCGCGATGAGTCCGGCCCTCCCGGGCCGTCCAACCTGGTGACGAGAAGGGAGCGCGCCATGGCAGGCAAGGATCCGGTGACCGAGCTCGACGCACGCTTCAGCGACCCGAACGCGGTTCCTACGCCGTGGGAGGAGGTTCGGCGCACCATCGACGAGGCCGAGCTGTTCTGGCTCTCCACCATCCGCTCGGACGGGCGTCCCCACGTGACCCCGCTGCCGGCGGTGTGGCAGGACGGCGCCCTCCACTTCTGCACCGGCGCCGAGGAGCAGAAGGGTGTCAACCTGGCGCGGGACGCCCGCTGTGTGCTCACCACGGGCAACAACGCCTGGAAGGTCGGGCTGGACGTGGTCGTCGAGGGGACCGCTCGGCGCGTCGCGGACGACGGCCGGCTGGTGGAGCTGGCCCAGGCCTGGGCCACGAAGTACGCCGGCGACTGGCAGTTCGACGTCGCCAACCACGCCTTCCAGCACGGCGGCGGTGAGGCCTTGGTGTTCGCGGTCGAGCCGTCGAAGGTCCTCGCCTTCGCCAAGGGGGAGTTCGCGCAGACCCGCTACCGCTTCTGACGCCGTCCGCGCCGCCTACCCTTCGTGTGGTGGAGGTCGCGGTCGGGTTCTCGACGCACTCGGGGTGGGCGGTGGCGGTCACCGCCGGCCTCGGCGATGACGGTCACCTGGCCGTGGTCGACCGGCGGCGTGTCACGCTCATCGGCGACGACCTGCCCCGCATGGCGTACCACGCGGCGGCGGAGCTCGACGCCGGCGCGGCCGAGCGCCTGGTGGCGAGCGTCGATGCGTCGATCGCCGACCACGCCCGAGTGGTGGTCGGTGAGCTCGCTGCAGCGCCGGACGTGGCCGTCGTCGGCGTGGCCGTCGTAGGTCGACCGCGGGACATCCCCGGCGTCTCCACGGTGCTCGCCAGCCACGCCCGGATGCACGCCTGCGAGGGGGAGCAATACCGCCGCGGGATCGTCGAAGCGGCGAACGACCTCGGGTTGCCGGTGCTGCGCGTCGGCCCCGACGAGCTCACGGCGCGGACGACCGAGCTCCTCGAGTGGACGCCCGAGCGAGCCGAGCAAGAGCTCGCCGCGATCCGGACCGCGCTCGGCGCCCCGTGGCAATCGGACCACAAGCAGGCTGCGCTCGCCGCCCTGACCCTGCTGCGGGCGCAGCCCGGCACCTGAGCTCGAGTCTGCCGAGCGGTCGCCCGGGGCGAGGCGTGGCGCACGTCGTTCCTGGCGTTGCCGCGCTGCGCTCGTACCAGCGACGCTGGCTGCACTTCGACCTCGTCGCCGGCCTCGTCCTCGCCGCCATCCTGGTTCCCCAGGGCATGGCCTACGCCGAGCTGGCGGGCCTCCCGCCGGTCAACGGCCTCTACACGACGATCGCGTGCCTCGTCGGCTACGCCATCATGGGGCCCAGCCGGATCCTCGTGCTCGGTCCGGACTCGTCGCTCGGGCCGCTGATCTTCGCGGCGATCGCCCCCCTGGTGGTGGCGGGCGACGACCCCGGCAAGGCGGTGGCACTGGCCGGGATGCTGGCCCTCCTCGTCGGGCTCATCGAGATCGGCCTCGGCGTCGCCCGGCTCGGCTTCGTCGCCGACCTCCTCTCGAAGGAGGTGCAGGTCGGCTACATGAACGGCCTCGCGATCACGATCGTCGTCGGCCAGCTGCCGAAGTTGTGCGGGTTCTCGACGGACGCCGACGGCTTCGTCGACGAGCTCCGGGCCTTCGTGGACGACTTCGGGCAACGTGACCGGACGACGATCGTGCTCGGCCTGACCACGCTCGCGGTGCTGCTCGTCCTCCCCCGGATCAGCCGGCGGATCCCGGCCGTGCTGGTCGCCGTCGTCGGTGCCACGCTCGTCACCGCCGTCTTCGACCTCGACGTGAAGACCGTCGGGGCGATCCCTCAGGGTCTGCCCCGTCCCACCTTCCCGTGGACCAGTGCCGCCGACGTGATCCCGCTGCTGGTCGCCGCAGCCGGCATCACGCTCGTCTCGCTCACCGACACGATCGCCACCTCGACCAGCTTCGCCGCCCGCCGTGGTGACGAGGTCGACTCGAACCAGGAGATGATCGGCCTCGGGACGGCGAACCTGGCGTCGGGGGTGTTCCAGGGCTTCGCCGTTTCCACCAGCGGCTCGCGGACCGCCGTCGCGGAGCAGGCGGGCGCGAAGAGCCAGCTGACCGGCCTCGTCGGCGCGGCGTGCGTCGCGCTCCTGCTGCTGTTCTTCAGCTCGCTCCTGGCCGATCTCCCGCAGACGGCCCTCGCCGCCATCGTGATCTCCGCGGCCATCTCGCTGGCTGACGTCCCGGCGCTCGCCCGCTTCGCCCGGACCCGGAGGACATCGTTCGCCCTGTCGCTGGCCGCGACCGCCGGCGTGGTGTTCTTCGGCGTTCTGCCCGGGATCGTGATCGCCATCGCCCTGTCCATCCTGCTGTTCTTCCAGCGCAGCTGGTGGCCACCGGGGGAGGTCCTCGGTCGGGTGGAGTCCACCGGCGAGTGGCACAGCCTGAGTGCCGAGCCTGAGGCCGAAGAGCCGGACGGCGTCCTCTTGTTCCGCTGGGAGGCGCCCCTGTTCTTCGCCAACTCCGGCCTCTTCCGCCAGCAGGTGCGGCGTCTCATCCGGGAACGGCAGCCCCGGTGGGTCGTGCTCCAGTGCGAGGCGATCACCGACATCGACGTCACGGCGGCGGACATGCTGGAGCGGCTCGACCTCGAGCTCAACGCGCAGGGGATCCACATGGCCTTCGTCGAGCTGAGGACGCGGCTGCACGACCTCGTCTACCGCTACGGGCTCTTCGAGACGTTGGACCACGACCACTTCTACGGGACGATCGACGACGCCCTCCTCGCCATCAGGAGCGAGGAGGCGGGCGAGTCGACGAGCACCCCCGACTGAGGCCCGGGCCGCGCCGGCACCAGGATGGGCGGCGGTGTCAGCCGGCCCCGGCCGACACCGGGCAGCGCGCGGGATCGGGCTGGAGCGGGGGACCGTCGACCGAGCAGAACGTCGTCCGTGCCGACCGGCGGGACCGGATGTGGGGACCGAGCCCGATGAAGCTGACCGGAGCGGCCGCCGCGGCGATGATCGCCGCGATGACGAGGCTGATGCGGTAGGCCGTCGTCACGTCGGCCTGACCGGTCGCGTCGGTCAAGCCGGAGACGACCGGGATCACGGAGAGCGACGCGAGGCTCGCGGTCCGAGCGATCGCGTTGTTGACCCCCGACGCCACACTGACATGATCGGCGCTGACGGAGCCCATGACCGTGGCGGTGAGCGGCGCCACGAAGGTCACGAGCCCGAGGCCCAGGACGACGGCGCCAGGAAGGACGTCGCGCGGCCACGACGTGCCGGGACCGATGCGGGCCAGCAGGAGCAGACCCGCGGCGAGGATCAGAGGGCCGGCCGTGAGCTGCACGCGAGGTCCGATGCGCTGCGCCAGCGCGCCGGACCGGGCCGAGAAGAGGAGCATGAGCACGGTAGCGGGCAGGAGCGCGGTCCCGGCAGCCAGGGCGGACCAACCGGCGCCGACCTGCAGCTCGTAGGCGACCAGGAAGAACGACACCCCGATCGCGGCGTAGAGGAGCACCGTCGCCACGTTGGTCACGGTGAACGCGCGGCTCTCGAAGAGCGAGGGCGGGACAAGGGGATCCTTGGTGTGCATCATGCGGCGTACGAACGCACACGTGGCCACCAGCGCGACGATGCCCGCACCGACGACGGTCGGGTCGGTCCAGCCGCGCGGGCCGGCCTCGGTCAGTGCCCACGTCGCAGTGCCGAGGCTGACCACCGCCAGGCCCGCGCCGAGAACGTCGAGCGCCCGGGTCGCGTGCGGGTCGCGCGTCTCGGGCACGGCGAAGAGCGCGCACCCCACGGCCAGCGCGGCGACGGGCACGTTGATCAGGAAGGCCCAACGCCATCCGGGGCCGTCGACGAGCCAGCCGCCGACGAAGGGCCCGAGCGCGCCGGCCACTCCGCCGAGGCCGGACCACGCGCCGACGGCCTTCGCGCGGTCGCTCTCGACGAAGACGGCCTCCAGGATCGCCAAGCTGCCCGGGGTGAGCAGGGCGGCGCCCACGCCTTGGAGCACCCGGGCACCGATCAGGACCTCGATGTTCGGCGCCGCGCCACACAGGAGGGACGCGACGGCGAACCAGACCGTGCCGATCACGAAGACCTTGCGGCGGCCGTACCGGTCGCCCAGCGCGCCGCCGAGCAGGATGAGCGAGGCCAGCGCGAGCAGGTAGCCCGTCAGCACCCACTGCAGCGCGCTGACGCTGGCGTTCAGATCCTCACCGATGTGGGGGAGCGCGACGTTGACGACGGTGGCGTCGAGCATCGCCATCGAGCTCGCGGCGACGGTGGCCGTGAGCGCGATCCGACCAGGCGCCGTCTTCAGCACGAGCCCGTCGCCCGGCGCGGCCGGCCGGGTTGCGGCGGCGACGCGCCGGGCCATCAGGCCGAGAGCCTCGTCGCCACGATGACGGCCATCTCGTCCCCACTCCCGTCTCGATCGCACCCTCGGCTGGGACTGCTGCCCATGGCACAGTAGCGAGGAGGGCGCGGGTCGAAGGCGGCGAGTCAGGTCGTGACAGCCTGCACGGTCCAGAGTGGTCGCCGGGCGACGTGCCGGTCAACCTGGACCGAACCGAAGCCCGCTTGCCGGCACCGCTCGGCGAAGCCGGCCGCCTGCTCGCCCGTCCAGCCATGGCTGGCGAGACCCGTGGCCCCGGGGCGGGTCCGGCGTTCGACGACGAGGAGCCGTCCACCAGCCGACAGCACGCGGGCCACCTCGCGAAGCCCGGCGTCGAGATCGCGCCAGTGGTGGACGGTGGCGATCGACCACAGCACGGTGGCGTCGTCGTCGGGCAGCGGGATGGCCTCGGCGGCGCCATCGGCCCACGTGATGGCGGTCCGGGGCCTCGTCATCCGGCTCGCCAGCCGGAGCATGACGGGCGCGGGATCGACCCCGGTGACCCGGGCACCCCGGCGGGCCGCCTCCCGAGCGGCGACGCCGGGGCCGCACCCCAGGTCGACGACGTGGTCCGAGGGCGAGACCGCCGTGAGGTCGGCTGCGAGCCGGGCGACGGCCCCGCGTCCGACGATCATCGTGAGGCCGGCGGCCAAGCCCGAGAGCCCGGCGAAGCCGGCCTGGCTGGCGTGGTGGTTCGGCGGGAGGGCGACGGGTGTGCTGCTGGTCATGGTCCGAGATCCCTTGGTCGGTGACCGCCGCGGGTCGGGCGGTCCTGCCATCTCGACCTTGACGGTTGAACCCGGGTTCACGTCAAGTGTTGGCATGGAGCTGCTCCTCACGATCGGCGAGCTCGCCCGCCGGGCCGGGGTCCCGACCTCGACGGTCCGGTACTACGAGCGGCTCGGACTCCTCAGCCCCGACGGCCGAGTGTCGGGCCAGCGCCGCTACCGGCCGGCCACGCTGCGGCGGCTGGTGTTCGTCGGGATGCTCAAAGATGCCGGACTCTCGCTCGACGACATCCACGGCATCGTCAACGCCGGCAGCAACGACGAGTGGAAGGGGATCGCGAGACGCCGGCTGCAGGCGTTGGAGGAGCAGATCGCACAGCTCGAGCACGCCCGCGGCTACCTCGAGGGCGCGCTCCTGTGCCGCTTCGACCACCCGCTGACCGACTGCTCGATCATGGGCGCCGAGATCGACCGCCGGCTGGCGACGGCCGTGGCCGCGGAGGGTTGAAGAGCGGGCCACCGGCGGCCGGGGAATAACCGACCGGTCCGGTCGGGTTCACCACGGACATCGCCGCTGAGACCGGAGGACCCATGACCGACCTCGCACCGACTCGCACGCTCGACGGGGTGGAGCTCCCCGTCCCTGGGACGTGGGTGATCGATCCGCTCCACACCAGCTTGGCCTTCGAGGCGCGCCACGCTGCGGTGACCCGGATGCGAGGTCGGTTCCGCAGCTCGTCCGGGCGCTTCACGATCGCCGAGCAGCCCGAGGATTCCTCGGTCGAGATCACCATCGACGCGGCGAGCATCGACACCATCCACCCGACGGCCGACGAGCACCTGCGGGGCGAGAGCTTCCTCGACGTCGAGCAGTACCCCGAGCTGACGTTCCGCAGCACGAAGGTCCGCCACGTCGACGGTGATCGCTGGGAGGTGACCGGAGATCTGACCATTCGCGGCGTCACCCAGCCGATCACGCTCGACGCCACCCTGAACGGCGTGGTGGCGATGTCCTACGGTCCCAAGGCCAAGCTCGGGTTCACGGCCAGCGGGGTCTTCGACCGGCGCGACTACGGGATGGACTTCAACATCCCGCTGCCCGGCGGCGGGCTGGTCGTCGGCAACGAGGTGCGAGTGACCCTCGACGTGGAGGCCGACCTCCCGCAGGACGACGTGTCCTAGCGGCCCACCGCGGCGAGGTCGGACCGCCGCTCGGCGCACTCAGAGGTTGAAGACCGGGTCGTCGGCGATGGATCTGACGTCCGCGTCGGCCGCGTGTCCGAGCAGCGGGGTGACGCCGAGCATCTGCTGGACGCCCTTCAACGTGGAGTAGTGGTCGTAGCGGATGTCGGTCGTGCCGCCGGCCTTCGTGTAGGGCGAGATCACGATGTACGGCATCACCGTGGACTTGGCGTTCGCCTCGTCCCAGGTGAGGATGATGGCGCTCTTCCCCGCCTGGTACTCGGGCGAGGCCAACATGGTCGGGACGAAGGTGCTCGCCCAGGCGTCGCCGGCCTTGATGCGGGCGGTCGACGTCGTGAGCGTGCTCGTGCCGTGCATGTCGTGGGCCTCGTTGGGGATGAGCAGGTTGTAGCGCGCGCCCATCCCGGTGCTGGAGCCGAGCGGGACTGCGTACTGCGGACACAGCGTGGTCGCCGTGTTCGTGTAGTACTGGTACGGCGTGTGCCCGACGTTGAAGTCGCCGACGTTCTTCATGAAGCAGGGGCTCGGCATCGACTCCGCCCACTCCCGCGCGCCGGCGCCCATCGCCTCGAAGATGCTGACCGAGTCCTGGGGCCAGATGCGCGGCGGCTTCGTGCCCGTGATGAGCACCTCCTTGCCGTTGGTGTGGCCGGTGTAGGCCGACGTCATCGCCACGTAGTTCGTGAGGCTGGTCGGCGTCATGTGGTTCATGTTCGTGGCGTAGCTGCACGTCGTCGCCAGCGACGTCAGGTACGGCGCGTTGGAGGACCCGATGATCTGTGAGAGCGTCTTGTTCTCGAACACGACGACGGTCACGTGATCCCACCCGGTCGGCGTCTGGCCGTACTTCGACCCGCACTGGGTGCCGGTCGCGGCTGCGGCGGTTCCCGACGCCGGCGAGCCCGACGTTCCGACCACCATGGCCGTCACCGCGACGAGTGCGATGACGGCGGCCCACGTCCCGAAGCTCCTGGTGTGTACACCATGCGTGGTCGACACTGACCTCACCCACCTCTCGGGAGCGCGCTCAGGGCGGGATCGTGCTCTCCCGTCCGCAGTCCTCCCTCGACGTCGACGGAGTGTAGGCGGCCGCCCTTCCCCGGGATGCCGGCCACCGCACTAGACAGGGATCGTGCTGCTCAGGGACTGGTTGCTCACGAAGTCCGAGCGGGGCAACGATCACACCCGTCTGGACGACCTCCGGCCCGGGGAGGCGGCCTGGTCTGTCGGCAACCTGGCCGAGCCGCGGATCCACGGCGCGACGTACTTCACCGAGCTGCTGAAGGAGATCGCCGCGCTGCGGGCCGGCGACATCCTGATGTTCACGGACTGGCGAGGCGATCCGGACGAGCGGCTGGACGGTCCTGGCACCGAGGTCTCCACAGTGTTCGCCGCAGCGGCGTCGCGAGGCGTCATCGTGAAGGGCCTCGTCTGGCGGTCCCACCTCGACCGGTTCCGCTTCAGCGCGGCCGAGAACCGTCACCTCGGGCAGGAGATCGAGGCGGCCGGCGGCGAGTGCCTCCTCGACATGAGGGTCCGCCCGCTGGGCTCTCACCACCAGAAGATGGTCGTGATCCGCCATCCGGACCGGCCGGAGCTCGACGTCGCCTTCGTCGGCGGCATCGACCTCTGCCACAGCCGGCGGGACACGGAGGAGCACCAAGGCGATCCGGAGCCCCAGCCGATGGCCGCGGTCTACAGCCCGCAGCCGCCCTGGCACGACATCCAGGTCGCGCTCCGAGGGCCGGCCGTGGCCGACGTCGAGACCGTGTTCCGGGAGCGCTGGGAGGATCCGCAACCGCTGAGCCGCAACCCGGTCCACCGCCTCACCGACCGCATCCGCGGCGCGGACACGCAGCCCGGCGAGCTCCCCCCGGCGACCCCTGAGCCGCCGGCCGAGGGCACGTGCGCGGTGCAGCTCCTGCGGACCTACCCGCGCCGGCGGCACGGCTACGCGTTCGCTCCGGAGGGCGAGCGCAGCGTGGCGCGCGCCTACACGAAGGCGCTGCAGCGGGCGCGGTCGCTGATCTACCTGGAGGATCAGTACCTCTGGTCCCGCGCCGTCGCCTCGACCTTTGCCGACGCCCTCCGGTCCCACCCTGAGCTGCGGCTCATCGCGGTCGTGCCCCACCACCCCGATCAGGACGGTGCGGCGGCCGTCTACCCGCAGCACGTCGGCCGGCAGGCCGCGCTGGAGCTGCTCGTCGACGCCGGTGGCGACCGGGTCGCCGTCTACGGGATCGAGAACGACGAGGCGACCCCGATCTACGTCCACGCCAAGACGTGCGTCATCGACGACGTCTGGGCCGCGGTCGGATCCGACAACTTCAACCGTCGCTCGTGGACGTGGGACTCCGAGCTCGGCGTCGCCGTCGTGGACGAGACCCTCGACGAGCGAGCGCCGTCTGACCCGGCCGGGCTCGGCGACGGGGCACGGCGCTTCGCCCGGCACCTCCGGCTGGCCCTCGCGTGCGAGCACCTCGGCCGCGGCGCGGACGACGTCGAGGACCTCCTGGACCCAGCGCGCGTGTTCGCCGCGTTCGCCAGCGCCGCAGCCGCGCTCCAGTCGTGGCACGACGGCGAGCGTCGGCGACCCCGGCCCCCGGGGCGGATCACGCCAGCCTGGCCGGCGGAGGTGTCGCGAGCGGCGCGGTGGTGGGCGTCGACCCTGTACCGGTTCGTCTACGACCCCGACGGACGATCCATCGCCGAGCGCAGGCGAGGGGCCTTCTGAGCGCAGTCGTCGACCTCCAGGAAGCCCTCGCGCACCAGCCGGCGGGCCAGGACGACCCGCGACGGCGCATCGAGGCCGGCGAGATCGGCGACGTCCACGCGGCCGCGCTCGAGCACGACCCGGAGTGCGGTGGAGGTGTGAGCGGGCAGGCGGAGCCGTCGTCTCCCCCCCTCGAGGACGACCGTGTCGCCCTCGTCGAGCAGGCGGAGCGGACCGGCCGCGACGCGCAGCCGCACTCCGTCGGCCATCGCGGTGGGGTCGACGACGGCGCGCAGCGTGCCGGGAGAGGGCGGGTGGGATCGGGCGGTCGCGCGGGCGATCTCCGCCGTCGCGACCTCGTCCGGATCGACAGCGCGCAGGTGATCACGGGCCGTGCGCAGTGCCTGGGCCATCCGGTCGGTGAGGTCTGCTTCGCGGCCCGGACGGGCGAAGCCGAGCGGCAGGGGTCGAGCGAGCTCACCGTCGGCGCCGGCGACCAGCCGCTGGACCGCCGCCCCGTAGGTCGTGGCCAGCACGCCGATCGTCAGGTGGAGACTGTGCTGGTCCTGCGCCGCAGCCGCGTGTCCGGTCCCGGCAGGGAGGTAGGCCACGTCTCCCGCCTCCATGGTGATCGACCCGAGACCGTCGATCTGCCAGGTCTTCCTCCCCTCGACCTGCAGGGCCAGCACCTCATGGGTGTCGCGGTGGTGACGGAGCGCCGCCGCGCCCGGTGGGCTCAGGTAGGCATTGGCCTGCACGGCGTGGCTCGTCGCCCGCTCGAGTTGGCCGCAGAACCGTTGCAGCGGTGGCCAGAGGTGGTGGAGGCCCTGGAGCACGATCGTCGCTCCGCTGCCGGCCAGTGCGGTGATGCGGCCGAGGTCGGCCGCGTCGTCGACGACCGTGCCGCCGATGCGGATCGGGTGGGTGGTGGCGGCGGGCGGCAGCGTCTCACCGTCGCGAACGAGGCGGAAGGCCGGCCGGCGGCCGGCCGAGCGGAGCAACGTCTCCACGTCCTCGGTCGTCAGCAGGTCGGTGAAGCAGCCGCGGTCCCGCCAGACGAAGGGCAGGCGCCCCCACAGCTCGGCGCCGAACCGGTCGACGTCTCCAACGCACCGGGCCAGTGCCGCGACGTCGTCGTCCACCGTCGGAGGTTGGCCCGATCGGGTGGTTGCCAAACGTCTGCGCTGGGCATGAGAGCGTCCATGAGCAACCTCAGCGACGACGACATGACCAAGGAACCGACCGAAGCCGGGCAGGACCGTGATCAGGGCGGGGAGCAGGAGCGGGACACCGGGGACGAGCCCACCGAGGCCGACGAGAACCTCGATTCCGGCGGCGAGGGTCCTCGCGACACCGGCGACGAGTCCTGAACCTCGGCCGTCCACACCCGAACGCGTCACCGTGGGTTGAGGTGCCGCCGTCGCGGGTAGGCGGCGGTCATGACTGCGTTCGGTTACACGCTCTCGAGTGAAGAGCACCCGCCGCGCCAGCTCGTGCAGCTGGCGCGGCGAGCCGAGGAGGTCGGCTTCGACTTCCTCACCATCTCGGACCACTTCCACCCGTGGACGAACGAGCAGGGCCACAGCCCGTTCGTCTGGTCGGTGCTCGGCGCTGTCGCGGGTGCGACGGAGCGCGTGCGGGTCGGCACCGGGGTCACCTGCCCGATCCTGCGGGTGCACCCGGCGATCGTCGCCCACGCCGCGGCGACGACCGCGCAGCTCTTCGAGGGCCGGTTCTTCCTGGGAGTCGGTACCGGCGAGGCGCTGAACGAGCACATCTTGGGCCAGCGCTGGCCCGCCGTGGAGATCCGCCACGAGATGCTCGAGGAGGCCGTCTCGGTCATGCGGGCCCTGTGGACCGGCGAGGTCGTCGACCACCACGGGACGCACTTCACCGTCGAGAACGCGCAGCTCTTCGACCCGCCGGAGGAGCCCATCCAGGTCGTGATCTCGGCGTTCGGCCCGAAGGCCGCGAAGGTCGCGGCTCAGGCCGGCGACGGCATGTGGATGACCGGCCCGCAGCCCGAGGCGCTCGGCGCCTACCTCGAGGCCGGTGGCCGCGGCCCGCGGATCGGTCAGCTGACGATCTGCTGGGCCGAGTCCGAGGAGGAGGCCCTGAACACCGCCCACCGTGTGTGGCCGAACAGCGCCATCCCGGGGCAGCTGGCCCAGGACCTGCCCACCCCGGCCCACTTCGAACAGACCGCCAGCCTCGTGCGGCGGGACGACGTCGCTTCGGACATCACCTGCGGACCCGATCCGGCGCCCGTCCTCGAGGCCATCCGCTCCTACGAGGAGGCGGGGCTCGACCATGTCCACCTCCACCAGGTCGGGTCCGACCAGGAGGGGTTCTTCCGGTTCTGGGCGCAGGAGCTGGCGCCGAAGCTGTAGTCGCGCCGGCCACGCCGGTTTGAGCGCAGCGGCGGTCGGGGAAGGTGCTCCTCAGCCAGCAGGGGAGACCGCCGCCATGTCGACATCACCGACCCACACCCGACCCGCCGTGGGCAACCCGGTTGGCCGGGTCACCGCCGAACATCCTGGACTGGTCAAGCTCGGATGGGTCGGGTGGTTCGCCAAGGGGGTCGTCTACCTGATCGCCGGCTTCCTCGCACTCGCGGTGGCCGCCAAGGCCAGCGGCTGGGCGGAAGCCACCTCGGCGACGGGCAACCAAGAGGCCAGCCCGACCGGCGCCATCAAGACCGTTGCCGGGTCGCCGGGCGGGACAGTGCTGCTCTGGCTGCTGGCGCTCGGGCTGATCCTGTACGCGGCGTGGCGGCTCGTGAGCGCCTTTCTGCCCGGAGACACCGGTGCCAAGGCCGTGGTGCAGCGGATCGGCTACGTCGTCAGCGCGGTGATCTACGCCACGTTCGCGATCAGCGCGGTCGCGCTCGCCCGTCACTCCTCGAAGGACCAGAACGGCAACAGCAAGGTCACGGACATCTCGGCCTCGTTCATGGCGCACACGGCTGGCCGCTGGCTCATCGGGGCGGTGGGGCTGATCATCGTCGCGACCGGCCTCTACCGCATCTACAAGGGTGTCACGATGGACGTCAACAACGAGCTCGACCTGTCGGGCATGTCGGCGACCCGGCGGGTGTGGACCGAGCGGCTGGGCGCCATCGGCGAGATCGGACGGGGCGTGGGCATCGGGCTCGTCGGCTTCTTCATGGTGCGCGCCGCTGTCCAATACGACGCCGCCGAGGCCACCGGACTCGACGGAGCGCTGCGGCGGCTGGCCACGCACAGCTGGGGCGTCGTGGTCGTCGTGGTGGTCGGCCTGGGGTTCGTCGCCTACGGCGCCTTCTGCGTCGCGACGTTCAACCGGCGTCGGTTGCAGGCGCCTGACGGTGGCTGACGGCGACGGCTGACGACCGGGTCAGCGCGACCCGGCGGCTCCGTTTGGACCGGCGGCGAGGCGGGCATCGAGCGCAGATGCGGCCTCGGTCGACGTCCAAGGCCCTGGTCGCGGCGGTCGCGGTGTGCGGGATGTGTCTCGCGGGATGCGTGGCGCATCCGGTCGGTCCGGCGCGGACGTTCTCGAAGTACGAGGGCAAGGCGGTGTCGTCGGCCGAGGCCGCCCAGTCCTCGGTGGCCACCGTGCAGCTCATCGCCGAGAGCGCCGGCGCGGGCAAGACGTTCGGCCCTTACACCGTCGTCTCGGTGAGCGAGCAGGAGGACGGGCTGAGCGCGATCGAGGGCACCTTTGCCTCGATCCAGCCGCCGGATCGACACGCTGACGCCCTGCGAGACGAGCTCGGAGCGATCTTGTCCTCCGCGGTCGACCACGTCGCTGATGTCCGGATCGCCGCCCGGCGGGGTCACCTCGACGAGCTCGACCGTGTCGCCGCACCGCTGGACGCCGACGCGGCGGCGCTCGACGCGTTCGTGGCGCGACACGGATGAAGCGGTTCCTCGCCGTCTTCCTCGGCATCCTCACCGCCATCGGCGGCTTCGTCGACATCGGCGACCTCGTGGCCAACTCGTCGACTGGCGCGCGCTTCGGCATGAACCTGGCGTGGGCGGTGGTCCTCGGCGTGATCGGCATCGTCGTCTACGCCGAGATGTGCGGGCGTGTCGCCGCCCTGGCCGGCCGGCCGGTGTTCGACCTCGTGCGGGAGCGCCTGGGCCCGAAGATGGGACTGGCGAACCTCGTGGCCTCGTTCTTCATCAATTTCCTGACCCTCACGGCCGAGCTGGCGGGTGTGGCGATCGCGCTCTCGCTGGCGTCCAGCGTCAGCTACCTGCTGCTCATCCCCTTCGTCGCGTTCCTCGTGTGGCTCGTCATCTGGCGGATGCCCTTCGAGACGATGGAGCGCGTGTTCGGCCTCCTCGGCCTCTGCCTGCTCGTGTTCGTCGTGACGGTCTGGAAGGTGGGGCCGGACTGGGGCAGCCTGTTCCACACGGCCAGCCATCCGCAGGTGCCGGCGACGGAGACCGGCTTCACCTACGTCTACTTCGCCATCGCGCTCTTCGGTGCGGCGATGACCCCCTACGAGGTGTTCTTCTTCTCGAGCGGCGCGGTCGAGGAGCGCTGGACCGAGAAGGACCTGGCCACCAACCGGGCCAACGTGCTCATCGGCTTCCCGCTGGGCGGCCTGCTGTCGCTGGCGATCATGGCGTCTGCCGACCTCATCTTCAGGCCGGCCGGCATCGACGTGGGGCAGCTCTCCCAGGTCGCTCTCCCGGTGGCGTCGGTGGTCGGCCGTGTCGGTCTGGCCGTGGTGCTCGTCGGGATCTTCGCGGCGACCTTCGGTGCCGCCCTCGAGACCGCGCTCTCGGCCGGCTACATCGTGTCGCAGTACATGGGCTGGACGTGGGGGAAGTACGTGCGACCCCGGCAGGCCTCGCGCTTCCATCTCGTCGTGCTGCTCGCGATCGGCGTCGCGACGATCTTCGGGCTGTCCCGGGTCGATCCGGTCAAGGTGACCGAGTACTCGATCGTGCTCTCGGCCGCGGCCCTCCCCCTGACCTACTTCCCGATCCTCGTCATCGCCAACGACCCGTCCTACATGGGCGACAAGACCAACGGCCGCTTCCTCAACGCCATCGCGTCGGTGTACATGGTCATCCTGGTGGTCGTCGCCCTGATCACGATCCCCTTGATCATCATCACGAAGGGAGGCGCCGGATGACCGGACGGGTCTTCTACGCCGGGCTGGAGCTCCTGGACCACCAGCTGCGCGACCGCAGCGGTCGCCTCTGCGGCAACGTCGACGACCTCGAGCTCGAGCGATCGGCCGACACCGGTGAGCTCTACGTCACCGCGCTCGTCGCTGGCCCGGGCGCCCTGCTCCAGCGCCTGGGCGGACGCAGGGTCGGGAACTGGCTGGAGCGGGCCAACCGCCTCGTCAACGATCCCGAACGGGACCGCAACCTCATCCCCCTCGCGCTCGCCGCTCGCATCGGCCCCAACATCGACTTGGCTGTGGACGCCGAGGACCTGGCTACCTTCGACACGGAGCGCTGGGTCCGCGATCACGTCATCAGCCACCTCCCGGGGAACCGGCACCGTGCGCCTGAGTGAGCTCCTCGACCGGGCGGTGGTGACGGCGGACGGACGGTCCCTCGGCAAGGTGCGCGACGTCCGGTTGGTCCAGGACGGCCCGCTCCTGCCCGGCGCCACCCAGGCGGCGCTACGGGTCGACGCCGTGATCGTCAGCCGGGGTTGGCGAGGCGTGCGCCTCGGCTACCTGCGGGGCGAGGTCCGAGGACCCTGGCTCCTCCGTGCCATCTTCGGTCGCCTCGAACGCACGGCGCGCGCCATCTCCATGCGAGATCTGCAATGGGACGACGAGGAACCCGTTCTGCGTCTGCACGCGGGAGCCGGCGCGGCCGGCGGCACACCCTGACGGCTGACCCATCTCGCGCCAAGCCCCCCTCGTCACGAAGGCCGTGACGAGGGGGGCTTGCTCCGATCGAGCCTCAGGCGGTCGCGGTCGCCTTCTTCGCGGTGCGGCGAGCCGACGTGGTCGCCTTCTTCGCGGTGCGGCGGGCCGACGTGGTCGCCTTCTTCGCGGTCGACCGCGTCGTCCGCTTGGCGGCGCTGCGCTTGGTCGTACTGGGGGCCCGCTTCGCCGTCGTGCGCTTCGCCGTCGTCGCCGTCTTCTTGGCCGATCGCTTCGCGGTCGTAGCGGTCCGCTTCGCCCCCTTCGAGGCCGTGCGGGCCGTGTCCTTCGTGCCTTCGACGGCCGCGCTGACGGTCTTCTTCGCGCCGGCTGCCGCGCTCGAGGCGGTCTGCTTGGCGCGCACCGCGGCCGAGACGGCATCGTCAGTGAGCCTCGAGGCGCCGCCGCGGACGTCGCGCGCCGTGTCCCGCGCCACCTTCGTGCCCGTGGGCGCGCCCGACCGCTTCCGGCGGCCGAGGATCAGCGCGATCAGGTCCTGCACGGCGCTCACACTGCCCTGCGCGACACCGCTGACGGTGTCGCCGATCCGGTCCACCATGCCCGCGCCAGGCGCCGCGGCCAGGTTCCCAGGAGGCGTGTCCGGCGAACGCGGGTGCGGGTGGCTCGGCGCTGCCTGCTTCGCGGCCTCCAACGCCTCGCCGACCTCCGCCAGCGCGTTGCGATCGAGCTCGGCCCGCACCTTGGGGAAGAACTCCTGCTCCTCCTCTTCGACGTGGTGGCGAACGTTCTCGATGAGGACGGTCATCTTGGCGTCGAAACGCTCGTCCGCCGGGTCCATTCCGTCGATCTCGGACAGCACCCACTTGACGATGTGGTGCTCCTCGAGGCTCTCGAGCACGACGTCCTCGGTGTCCGGGACGGTCGCCCTCGCAACGGGGTAGAACACCTGCTCCTCGATCGCCGCGTGCTTCGAGAGCTCCTCGACGATCCGGTCGGCGAGCATCCTCTTCTCCGCGAACGCGCGGTCACCGGCCTTCTCGAACCGCTTGAAGAGCTGCTCCACCGTCTTGTGGTCTTCCTTGAGCATTGTGATTGCATCCATCGCTGCCCCTGCTACCCACTCTCGGTGGAGATCATGCGCGTCATGCGCGCGTCACGGTGCTGGCGGCGACGCACTGGCCGCGCGATCAGCGTCGATCGTGGCGCGCCCGATGGCCTCGAGGTCGCGCTCGGCGTGGCCTTGGCGGACGTAGAGCTGCACGTCGGCCACCCGCTGCGCGTACCCGGCGTCGGCCACCAACGGTCCGGGCCCGAGTGCACGCGCGGCACGATCGATGATCTCCCGGCAGGAGCGCTCGACCAGGTGGCGCACGGCGAGAGCCCGCACGGCGCCAGCGCCGGACGCGTCGAGGGGGTCGGCGTCGATCTCGTCGGCGGCGGCGAGCAGCGCGGCCGACATCGTCCACGACGTCACCTCCGCGGCCCCGAGGTGCGCCAGCGCGTGAGGATCGTCGTCGACGGCGGTGCGCATGGCGGAGACGATCCCATCGGCCCCTCCGGCCCAGACCGCAGCGACGCCGACCGAGCCGGCCCAGAACCCCGGTCGGCGCACGTAGAAGCCGGGGTCGCCGACAGCGGCGTCGCGAGGCACGAACGGCCGGTCGAAGGTGACGGTCGCCGTGGCCGTGGCCGCCAGGGCCGACGTGCGCCACGTCGTCAGGTCGACGATCAGCCCCGGACGCCCGAGGTCCACGCCGACGAGCAGCTGCTCCTCCTCTCCGTCGACGTCCACCGTCACGAGGGCTTGGTCGAGCAGGGACGCGCCCGAGCAATAGGCGCGCCGGCCGCTGAGCCGCCATCCACCGGACACCGGCTCGGCGACCACCTGGTTCTGCGGCCCGCCCGAGGCCCACACGCCCAGCAGCACCCGCGGGTCGTGGGCGATGCCGGCCTCGGCCTTGATCGCCAGGCCGTCGGCGTGGGCTTCGGCCAAGCGGCCCACGGAGAGGTCCTCGGCGCCGAAGCTCCGCAGTGCCCTGAACCGCTCCCGGGTGGCGCCGCCGCCGGGTAGCGGCAGGTCGAACGCCCCTTCGTCGGCCAGCTCGCGCAGCCGGGCCTCGGTCGTGCCGGGTTCGCGTGGGGTCGGTGCGGTCACGAGGCCTCGACGAGTACGTTGAGCGAGTCGGCGAAGCCGCCGCGGACCCGGCTCAGCGCCCGACCGCTCGTGGTCACCACCAGGGAGCGAGGTGAGGCGACGGAGTAGCCCGCGGCCTGGAGCTCAGCCCACAGCTGGCGGTCCTCGCCCTCTGCCGACGCCGACCAGCCTCCTACCGCGACGTAGGCATCGGCCCTGACGCCGAGGTTCGCGCCGTGGATGTGCGGGTGGGGGAGTTCGGGTGGACCGTCGTACAGCGCGGCCCATCGGGCGGGCACATCCGGCGGGTGGTCGGCGAAGGAGTCCACGGCCACGATGCCGGCCACACCGGCGATCCCCAGCCGAGCCAGGCCGAGCTGGTGGTCGATCCATGTCTCCGACACGACGGTGTCGGCGTCCGTGCTGGCCAGCCACGTCGTGTCGAGCGGTCCGTCGAGCTGCTCGAGGTAGGCGTCAGCACCAGCGGCCCGCGCCCCTCCGGTGCTGCCGACGTCGACCTCGAGGACCTGACCCCACCCTCGGAGGGATGAGCGAGCGATCGCAGCGGTCGCATCGTGGCAACAGTCGGCCACCACGACGACGCTCACCCGATCACCTCGCTCGTCGACCCGATCGGCGGCCACCCGCAAGGCGCGCAAGCACTCGCCGATGCGCTCCTCCTCGTCTCGAGCGGGGATCACTACGCCGACCGACCAGGTCGTCATCGTCGAGCCCAGACGTCCAGCAGGAAGTCGTCCTCCCGGTGGTGGACGAGGTGCCGGAGGTCGTGTCCCTCGACGAGGCAATGGTGGACGGCGTCGCCCGACAGCACGTGCACGTCGCTCGCCCCCCGCCAGTGAACGGCCATCAACGTGCCGCCCGCCTCCAACGAGCCGACAGCGCGATCGCGCAGGTCAGCCAGCGCGTCGAGCTCGAAGTAGTAGCCGAGCTCGCTCAGCATCACGAGGTCGAAGCGTCCCGCCGGCCAGTCGTCGGGCAGCTCGCCCACCTCGATCTCGACGTTCGGTAGCCCTCGGCAGCGTTCTCGGGCCACGGCGACCGCGGTCGGAGCCGCGTCGAGCGCGGTCACCGAGTCGCAGCGCGCGGCAAGCCGGCGCGTCAGCTCACCGATGGCGCAGCCCGGCTCGAAGGCCGATCGATAACGGGCCTCCGGCAGGCAGGCCACCGTGATGTCGTATCGACGTTGCTCGTACGAGCTGGTGGCGAAGCTCCAGGGGTCCTGGTCGGCGCGGTACAGCTCCTCGAACGACTCGACCGGCACATGCGTCATCCGAAGAGCACCTCGAACGGCCGCCGGAACCGGTCGACCACGTGCGGCGGCAGGACGGGGCCGCTGCTCGTGGTCTCGTACTGCGACCGGAACGCTCGCAGCGCGTCCGCCTTCCGGGCACGCGCCTCCGGGCGGAGCGGCACGCGGACCGCACGCGCCGGCGGGACCTGCGGCGGACGGGCCCAGTGCCAGGCCCAGATCGGGTACTGGCTCACCGGGATCCGGTCGCCGCACGCCTCCAACGTGGCCTCTCCGCAGGAGTCGTGGTCCGGGTGCCCGTCCCAGGCCAGCGGCGCGAGGCACCACGCGGCGCCGGCGAGCAGCGGGCCGAGGGATGCCGCCAGCTCGTGCCGGACGCCGCTGACCGCCCCGTCGGGGAGCCCGAGCCGCACGACCGAGGGCCACCCGGCCGAGGACTGTCCGACCACGGCGCGTTCGATCGAAGCCGGTGCGCCGTCCGTGCTTCCGGCCAGGCATCGCAGCGCGGAGTCCTGTTCCGCCCGCCGCCGCCGAGCCAGGGCGTGACGGACCTCCGCCGTCGACGGGCCGAACGCGCCCTCGCCGTCGGTCACCGCGACGACCGTGATCGGGACGCCCCGGGCCAGCAGCTCGGCCAGCAGGCCGCCGACACCGAGCGTCTCGTCGTCCGGATGCGGCGCGACGACGACGACGGGTCCCGTGACCTCGTCGGGCGACCAGGACGGCAGGGCGCACAGCCACGGCCCCCACTCGTCCTCTGACGTCCCGACGGGATCCACCCATGCCGGGGGCGACGGCATCGCAGCGCCGTCGCCCCCCGAGGGAGCCGGGGCAGCGGGACCCTCGCCGACGACGGTGGGCCCCGCTCCGGTCGACATGGGCGGCGGCTCTACCCCGAGGGGATCGTGAGCAAACGGCTCGACTGGCCCGCGAGCGTGGAGCGCACGTCCGGCAGGCCGAGTTTGGGGCTGAACGAAGGGCGGAACGCTCCACGAGCGGCTTCAGGTGTCCGGGCGGCCCGAGTCGAGGAGGGCTCATGTCGCAACCAACCGTGATGCACCCCGAGGTCCTGCTCGACGGGCTCGCCTACGTGGAGTCGCCGCGCTGGCACGACGATCGACTGTGGTTCGCCCATTGGGGGGCCGAAGAGATCGTCGCCGTCGACCTCGACGGGAAGAGCGAGGTGGTCGGTCGCGGCCGACCCGGTCTGGGCTGGTCGATCGACTGGCTGCCGGACGGCCGCCTGCTGGTGACGGGCGAGGAGCTCGCTCGCCAGGAGCCCGACGGGACGATGGTGCGCCACGCCGACCTGAGCGGACTGTCCGACTACGGCTGGAACGAGATCGTCGTCGACGGGCGCGGCAGCATCTATGTGAACAGCATCTGCTTCGGCTTCATGGCCGGCGACGAGCCCCGGCCGGGGATCATCGCACTGGTCACGCCCGACGAGGAGGTCCGCCAGGTGGCCGACGGGATCGAGTTCCCCAACGGGATGGTGGTCACGCCCGACAACTCGACGCTGATCGTCTCCGAGTCCTTCGCGGGCCGTCTCACCGCGTTCGACATCGACGCCGACGGAGGGCTCTCCAACCGCCGCGTCTGGGCCGAGGGGATCGGGCCGGACAGCATCAAGATGGACGCGGATGGCGCCATCTGGACCCACTCGGCGGACACCCGCACCCACACCGGTCGCGCCGCCGATCCTGCCGGCGAGTGCGTACGGGTCTTCGAAGGCGGCGAGATCAGGGAGCGGATCGTCCTCGATCGCGCCGGCTTCGCCTGCACGCTCGGGGGGCGGGATGACCGCACGCTGTTCATGCTCGCCGCCGAGTGGGAGGGCACCGGCAACGTCGACGACGTGATCGCCCGTCGGACCGGCCAGGTCCTCGTCGCCGACGCTCCGGCACCAGGTGTGGGTTGGCCGTGAGGTCGCCCGGCCGCTGACCGGCCGATCACGGCGCGTCCGACGACGGCGCGCGAGGGTGAGCCGGTGAGCAGGATCTCCCTGGCCGCCGCGATCCGCGACGTGGCCGACCGCGACCCCGTGCTGGCCAACCTCGTCGCCGTGGCCGGACCGATCACCTACCGACCGGGCGATCCGGACGGGCACTTCGGCGCGCTCGTCCGGGCGATCACGTTCCAGCAGCTCGCCGGGCCGGCGGCCCGCGCCATCCACCAGCGCGTCCGAGCGCTCGTCGACGGGCCGCTCACGCCTGAGGCGCTGGCCGCGCTGCCCGACGAGGCGCTCCGAGGAGCCGGTCTGTCGGCGGCCAAGCTGGCGTCGCTGCGCGACCTGTCGTCGAAGGTGATCGATGGCACCGTCGTGCTGGGTACGTCCGGCCGGTCCTCCGACGACGAGATCGTCGCCGGGCTCACCACGGTTCGCGGGATCGGTCGGTGGACGGCCGAGATGTACCTCATGTTCGAGCTCCGGAGGCTCGACGTGTGGCCGGTCGACGATCTCGGCGTGCGCCAGGGCTACGCACTCGCGTGGGCGCTCGACCCTCCGCCGTCGGCGCGGGCGCTCGAGCCGCTCGGAGACCGCTTCCGCCCGTACCGCAGCATCGTCGCCCGCTACTGCTGGCAGGCGGTCGCTCTCTTCCGGGGTGGCACGGATCCCAGCCTGCGCTGACGAGTCGTGCTACGCCGCGTGGTGCCTTCGTGGGCCGGTATGAACGATTCGGCGGACCTGCCGCGACAGACTGGCTGTCGTGCGTGCGAGGGTATTGGTGCTCGTCGCTGCGGCGGTCGTCGTGCTGGGCGGGTTGATGGCTGTTGTCGTGCACCAGCGCGCGGTTGCTGACTTCGCCACGGACTGCGCGAACCCGACGGCCACCTACCCGGACGCCAACGGCATGCCGACCAGCCTCAACCTGAGCGGCAGTGACGTCGTGCTCTTCGCGTCGGGAACGTTCACCGGGTCGGTCAACTCGAACCTGGGCACGATCTGCGTGGCGACCGGGGCGGCGTTCCAACCGTCGAGCGTCAACGGCGCCTCAAGGTCGTTCATACGGGGCACCGCGGTGTTGCCGGGCCTGGCAGCGGGATCTGGTGCGTTCCTCGACAACGAGGGAACCGTCCACTTCCTTGGCCAGCCCAACACCAACGGCGTGGCGACCGTGATCAACCGTGCCAATGCGACCATCATCGTCGACTCCGGGCTGGCGCTGGGTCCCTCCGTGACCGTCACCAACGACGGCATCATCAACGTTCAGGGCGACGTCAACCTCAACGGCAGCACGGTGACGAGCAGCGGTACGCTCAGCGTGGGCGGCGCGCTCAACCTCGCCGGGTCCCTCACCAACACGGGCACGGTCTCAGTGGGCGCCGTGCTGACGGTCAACGGCGGTGGGACGGTCCAGAACAGCTGCCGCCTGACGGCCGCAGGTCTCATCAACAACCAGACCGTCAGCAACTCGGGTGTGGTGGAGCTGGGAGCGGGTCAGCTGCTCATCAACGGAAGCGGGGTCTACACCCAGACGACGTCGGCGTTCACTGGGGGGACCAGCTTCGCCAACAACGGCACGGTCAATGGTTCCGGGCAGTACCTCTTCAGCGGGTCGACCTCGACGCAGGGCACGGTCGCTGGCGCGAGTGCCGCCGATCCGATCGTGTTCTTCGACACCAGTCCCACCGGCTCGCAGATCTTCGACGTGCAGCTGGGCGTCATCACGAACACCGTCCGAGCACCCGTCACCGCGCCGGATCCCACCTCATGCACCGCGACGCCGCCCACCACCACGACGACGACATCCTCGACGTCCACCAGCACGACAACCACAACGACGACAACCACAACGACGACCACGACGACCACGGCCCCGACGACGACCACCTCTACCACCACGACGACCACGGCCCCGACGACGACCAGCACGACATCCACGACCTCGACCACGACGACCACGTCGACGACGACGACCACCGCCCCGACGACGACGACCGCTCCGACCACGACGACAACGGCTCCGACCACGACGACAGCGGCTCCGACCACCACGACCAGCCCGGCCACCACGACGACAGCCCCGACCACGACGACGACCACAGCCCCGACCACGACGGCCGAACCGTCCTCGAGTGCGGCGGCGGTGACGGTGGCACCGGGCGGAGGTGGCCTGCCGCCGACCGGCTCGAGCGGCCGCGGGCCGATCCAGCTCGCACTCCTGCTCGGCCTCGTCGGAGCGATCGCCGCCATCACCGCCCGTCGTGCTGCGAAGCTCGACGACTGACCGCCGGCCGCCGCCGACGACGTCCCCCCTCGGGGTGCCTAGGGCAGCGCCGGCTGGAGGGCGAGCACGTTGAAGGCGTGCACCCAGTCGCCCTTGCCCGCGAGTCGCAGGCTGCCCAGGTCCTGCGAGGCGACCAGGCCGGCGACGTGGTCGTGCGTGGGCTCGTCGACGAGGATCTGGCCCGGTCCGGCTGCCGTCTGCAAGCGTGACGCGACGTTCACCGGGTCGCCGACCACGGTGTAGTGCATGCGGCGCTCGGAGCCGACGTTGCCCGCGATGACCTCGCCGGTGGTGATGCCGATGCCCAGGTGCAGGCGCACGCCTGGCAACGTCGGGATCTCGAGGCGCATCACCTCGTCCTGCATCGCCAGAGCGGCCCGGACGGCCCGCTCGGGGTCGTCGGCGTGGATGACCGGCGCACCGAAGCAGGCGATCACCCCGTCGCCGAGGAAGTCGGCCACGGTGCCGCCACGGAGCTCGACCGCGTCGCTCACCACGGTCAGGTAGCGGTTGAGGAGGTCCAACGTCGTCTCGGGGGGATGCTCGGCGGCCAGCGCGGTGTAGCCGCGCACGTCCGCGAACAACGTTGACACCTGCCGCCGATCACCGCCCAGGGAGACCGCGGAGGGATCACGGAGCACCTCGGCCGCGACGTTCTCGCTCACGTAGCGGCCGAGCACGTCGGCCAGCCGGTCCTGCAGGGCCTTCGTCCGGAGCAACGACCGCACGCGCGCGGCCAGCTCGATCGCGTCGAACGGCTTGGACAGGAAGTCGTTCGCGCCGGCTTCCAAGCCCCGCGCCTTGTCCTCGGGACGGTCGAGCGCAGTCAGCAACAGGATGGGCAGGCCGGCGTGCTCGGGCTGGCGGCGCAGCCGCTCGCAGACCTCGATGCCGCCGGGCGCCGGCATCATCACGTCGAGGCACACCAGGTCGGGTGTCTGCTCCGCGACGGCACTGAGGGTCGAATCGCCGTCGGCCGCCTCGATGACGTCGTACCCCTGGCGCTCCATCAGCTTGCGGAGCAGCGCGCGGGTCGCCGGCTCGTCGTCGACGGCGAGGATCAGGGGCCGCTCGCGGCTCACGGGAGCAGGCCTCGGACGGTGTCGGCGAACGTCGCGAAGTCGATCGGCTTGCTGAGGTACTCGTCGAACCCAGCCGCGATCGCCCGATCCCGATCGCCGACCATCGCGTGGGCAGTGAACGCCACGATGCGCAGCTTCGCGGCGGCGCCCCGGTCGGCCCGGAGCTCGCTCAGCGCCTGCCAGCCGTCCATGTCGGGGAGTCCCAGATCCATGAGCACGAGGTCTGGGAGCCGGTCGCGCGCGAGAGCGATGCCATCGGCCGCGGTGTCGGCCGACAAGACCTCGTGCCCCGCCGCCCGCAGGAGCTTGGTGGCGAGTGCTCGGTTCGCCGGAGTGTCCTCCACCAGCAGGATGGTCGCCATCAGTGCCCCCACCGGCAACGCTTGCCCTGTTCCGCCGGCCAGCTTCGCTGCTGGCGGCGTTCCGCCTCCTCGAAATAGCTACGGCTATTCCTCGTCGCCGCGCCTTGCCAGCAACGAACCTGGCTCGGCGTCGACAGCGCAACTGTTACCGGCGACGGCACTACCGATCGACCTTCGACGCCTCGGCGTGCTCCTCGAGAGTCCGCAGCAGGGTGGACTGCTGAACGGGTTTGCTCAGGTACCCCTCGACATCGTCCGGCACCTCGCCCGGGTCCGTCGCCGACATGATGATCACCGGGATCTCACGAGTCGCCGGATCGGACTTCAGCTCCTGGAGCAGGTCGGTCCCGTCGCCTTCCCGGAGGCGGAGGTCGATCAGGATCGCCGCAGGCTGCACGCGCCGGGCGTCCGCCACCGCCGCCGCGACCACCCTGGAGGCGACGACCCGGTAGCCGTGGCCGAGGAGCATCTTCTGCAAGAGCGGCGCGACCGACGGGTCGTCGTCGACGCAGAGGAGCACGCGCTCGCCGTCGCGCGCGGCGATCGGCTCGAAGCCGGCAGGGGCGGCAGAGAGCGGGCGGCAGTCGAGGGGCAGGACCAACGAGAACGTGGTTCCCCGTCCCAGCTCGCTCTCGAGCGTGACGTCGCCTCCCATCGCCCGGGCCAGGCGCCGGCTGATGGCCAGGCCGAGGCCGGAGCCCGTTCCGGCGTCCTCCGCCTGGTGGAACTCCTCGAAGATCAGCTCGTGCTGCTCCGGTGCGATGCCAGGGCCCGTGTCGCGGACGGTGACGAGGAGCCCTCCGTCGGCCGCCCGCCCGGTCGCGATGTCCACCCGGCCGGCCTCGGTGAACTTGAGTGCGTTCCCGATCAGGTTGACGAGGATCTGGCGGACGCGCTGGCGGTCGAGGACCACCTCGTCCGGCGCGCCGTCATCGGACCACCCGAGGCGGATCCCCTTCTGCGCGGCGAGGGAGCGGTGCTGCGCCACCACCGCCTCCACGAGCTCTCGAGGGTCGAACGGCTGGGCATCGATGGTGAGCTTCCCGGACTCGATCTTCGAGAGGTCGAGGATCTCGTTGATCAGCCCGAGCAGGTCCTGCCCGCCGCGCTGCACCCAGCCGAGGGATGCCTCCTGCTCGGCGTTCAGCGGGCCGTCCACGCCGGCCAGCAGGGCATCGGTGAACCCCAGGATGGCAGTCATGGGTGTGCGCAGCTCGTGGCTGACGTTGGCCAGGAACCGCGACTTCGCCTCGCTGGCGCGCTCGAGGGACGCGTTCGTCTCGCCGAGTCGCGCGGCCAGCGCGCGCTGTTCGTCGAACAGCGTCGCCAGCCGCTCGCTCGTGCAGTTCAGATCTCTCGCCAAGGTGCCGAACTCATCGCGGTTCGTGACCTCGACGCGCTCGTCGAAGTCTCCTGCGGTGATGTCCGCCAGGCCCCTCTGCATCTTGCGGACGGGCAGGATGAACGCCCAGGACAGGACGAAGCCCAGCAGCAGCGCGACGATCACGCTCGTCGCGGAGAAGGCGATCACCATGCCGGTGAGGAACCGGCGCGCGCCGCGGAAGTCGCTCTGCGCCGTCCCCATGTCAGCCTTGGCGCTGGCGATCAGCGTCCTCATCGACGCCTCGAGCTTGTGCGAGGTCGGATGCTCCTCGGCGAGGTGGAGATCTGCGGCGAGCTTGAGCTGCCCTTGGTCGAACAGCGCGAGGACGCGCTGGCCGGACTCCCGGTACTCCTCGTTCACCTGCCGGACGCCTTCGTAGAAGGCGGCGTTGGCCGGCTCAGCCTTCTCCATGGCGTCGAGCAGCTGGGCGAAGGTCGCCTTGGCGTCCTCGACCTGCCCGTTGTACTTGGCGCCGTCCGCCGGGATGAGCAGGGCCATGGCCCGGTAGTGGCTCTGCGCCGTCACGGCGTAGAGCATGTCCTGCGCCCGGCTGGCCTTCACCTGCGCTCGGTTCAGCTCTTCCATCCGCTGGTTCATCTGGCTGATGACGACGAGGCTGAGGACCGCCATCGCCACGAGGAGCAGCGCGCCGGCGAGGAAGCCGAAGAGCAGCTTGCGATGCACGCCGGCCTTGACTCGGGCCACCGCGTCGACGACTGGCCGGAGCCACCCCGTGAAGCGGGGCATCCGCGGCTCAGCCGGTGTCACCACGGGATCTCGACTCATCGGCGACCGTCGATCTCCATGCCGAGAGACTAGGACACCACCCATGTGACCTGGACTTTCGTTCGCGCAGGTCACTACCTGGGCCTTCGTGGCGATCCATCGTCGCGGCCCGGCCAGCGAGGTCGGCCGTAGGCTCCCCGACCGCGTGGTCGTCGCCGTCCTCCTCCTCGCTGCGCCGGTGATCGGCGCCGTCCTCTTCTGGGGCTCGTGGGGCTGGGTGGCCCTGTCCGCTGCGGTGGCCGTGGTCGAGCTCGTCACCTTCCGGCGATCCGAGCGGTTCTCGTCGCGGGTGTGGCGCAGCATCCGCGTCGGCCGTCGCAGCGAGCGCGAACGGAGCGCGGAGACCGTCTACGTGGTGTCCGCGGCGGCGGGCGTGGTGCTCCTCGTCATCGCCATCGTGCGGGTGATCTGACCGCGTCTACGAGCGCACGCGCCGCCCGGCCGCTCCCGCCCGCGCCGTGGGAGACTGCGCGCCGTGGACACCGGGACGGCGATCGGGACGATGCGGCTGAGCGCGATCTGGCGCTACCCGGTGAAGTCGCTCCAGGGCGAGGAGCTGCGTGAAGCGGTCCTGGAGGACAACGGGATGCGGGGTGACCGGTGCTGGGGCATACGGGACGAGGCCACCGGCAGGATCCTCACCGGGCGCCGGGAGCCACAGCTGCTCCTCGCCGCCGCGACGCTCGGCGACCACGACGAGCCGACGATCGTGCTGCCGTCCGGGGACCGCTGTTGCGGGACCGGACCTCAGACAGACGCCGCCCTGAGCGACTGGCTCGAGCGGCCGGTCACGCTGGTCGGAGCTGTCGGCTCACCGGGCGGGGAGGCCGAGTTCTTCGCCGACGCGACGGACGACACCAGTGAAGCGATCGCGTGGACGATGCCAGCCGGCCGCTTCGTGGACGCGGCGCCGCTGCTGGTGCTCACGACGGCGAGCCTCCGAGAGGGCGCCTCCCTGCACCCGGACGGCGCGTGGGAGGTTCGCCGGTTCCGGCCGAACCTGCTCGTCGAGGTCGAGGCTGACGGCTGGGTCGAGGACGACTGGTGCGGGCACCTCATCCACGTCGGCTCCACGGCCGTCGTGGCGCTGCAGGCCTGCGTCCGCTGCACGATGGTCACCCGTCCGCAGGACGGCCTTGTCCGCGATCTCGAGGTGTACACGACGCTCGCCCGCCACCATGGCGGCACCCTGGGCGTCTGGACGAAGGTGCAGGCACCTGGGTCCGTCGGCGTCGACGATCCGGTGAGCGTCACCACGTAGGGCGCCATCGCATCGCGCGTGCCCACCGCAAGATGGGGAGCTCTCCCGATTCGACGATGTGGACTGTGCGCCGAGGCGGCCAGCAGGTCAGTGCCATGGTTCGGCCTGTACCGGGCCCGAGCGAAGTGCCGCGGTTCTTCAAGGAGATCGGGTCGAACGTGGACGGGCGTGACGTCACGCAGAGCGGGGCAGGCGAACGACGAAGCAGCAGCCGACGTCCCCGTTCTGGACCGTGAGCACCCCCTGGTGGGCTTCCACGAGGCCCTTGGCGATCGCCAGACCGAGCCCCCCGCCACCGCCGGGTGACCGAGCGGGATCGCCGCGATAGGCCAGCTCGAACACACGATCGAGATCGCTGCTCGGGATCCCACCGCAGCCGTCCGCCACCGACACCTCGACGGCGTCGGTGCGCCCGACGACCTCCACGGTGATCGTGCCGCCCCGAGGCGTGTGCCGGATGGCGTTCTCGAGGAGATTGCGCAGCACCCGACCCATCTCGGGGATGGACAGGTCAGCGACGCCGGCGTCGTCGAGCACATGTCCCTGCAGCCGGACGCCCTTGCGCTCCGCGGTCACCTGGGCGCTGGCCAGCGTGTCCGACACGAGCTCGGCGAGGGCGATCGGTTCGAAGCTGAGGCGCAAGGCATCGGCTTGGATGCGGCTCAGCTCGAACAGGTCATCGACCAGCGCGGCCAGGCGGTCGGCCTCGCGCTGGATCGTGGCCAGGTACCGCTCGACCGTCTCCGGGTCGTCGACGACGCCGTCGTTCAATGCCTCGACCATCGCCCTGATGCCGGCCAGCGGCGTGCGCAGGTCGTGCGAGACCCAGGCGATGAGCTCTCGCCGCGACTGCTCGACGCGCTGCTCGCGGGCGCGGGCGTCGTCGAGTCGCTGGCCCATGACGTCGAGTTCGTGGGCGAGCCGCGTCAGCTCCTCGGGGGCCGACGAGGCGACCGTCGGCCGCGCGACCTCGTCGGCTCCGATGCCGCGGGTGACATCGCCGAGCGTGCGGGCGGCGCGGTCGACCTCCTCGCCGAGGTGCAGCGCGGCCAGGACGGCGACGATCGCAGCGCCGACCAGGATCACGAACAGCGCCTTCAGATCGTGGGTCGAGACGAACATGGCCTTCGCCGCGACCACCGCTCCGAGCATCGTGCCGGCGATCGCCACCAGCACGACGACGACCGCTTGCTGGCCGAGGCGTCGAGACCGACCCCCCAGCACGAGCCGCCCGATCACGCCGACCACGAGCGAGACCGCGAACGAGATGCTCACCAGGACGACGGTGTCGGCGGCCGGGACGCCGAGGAGCGCGGCGATGACGCCGGCGACCGTGAGGCCGCCGAGGACGACCAGCCCCTGCTGGACGCGTCTCATGGCGTGCTCTCCTCGGCCGCATCCAGCGGCACCGCGTCGAAGCGGTATCCGACGCCCCAGACCGTCACGAGGTGACGGGGTCGGGCGGGGTCGACCTCGATCTTCTCCCGCAGGCGGCGCACGTGCACGGTGACCGTCGAGGTGTCGCCGATCGAATACCCCCACACGTGCTGCAGCAGGGCCTCGCGGCGGAACGCCTCGCCGCTGTGGCGCATCAGGAAGGCCAGCAGCTCGAGCTCGCGGGCGGTGAGCGCGACCACGCGACCGTCCACCCGCACCTCACGTGCGGCGACGTCCACCTCGACCCGTCCTGCGGTCAGGATCCGGTGCGACGCGCCCACCGTGGTCAGGGGACTGCTCGCTCGGCGCAGCACCGCCTTGACCCGCAGGGTGAGCTCCTTGGGTGAAAAGGGCTTGGCCACGTAGTCGTCAGCCCCGAGCTCGAGACCGATGACCCGATCGGCCTCGTCCCCCTTCGCCGTCAGCATGACGATCGGGACGGGCGCCAGGGCCCGCAGCTGCCGGCAGACCTCCAGGCCGTCGATCCCGGGGAGCATCAGGTCGAGCACGAGAAGGTGCGGGGGCTCGGCGACGGCCCGCTCGAGCGCGGCCTCGCCGTCGCCCACGACCTCGACGCTGAAGCCCTCGCGCGTCAGGTAGCGGGCGACCACCTCGGCCACCGTGGCATCGTCGTCGGCCACGAGCACACGGGTGGGCTCCTCCAGCACCGCGTCGAGCGTAGGGCCGAACGGGCGACGCCGCCTGAGGGCGGTCAGAGTTCAGCGACTCGTAAGCACGATCCGGGCGCGCGGACGGCCAGCCGTTCTTACGTTGGTCGCATGCCGATCATCGTCATGGCCAAGGCGCCGGTGCCCGGTCGGGTGAAGACGCGGCTGTGCCCGCCGTTGACCACGGAGGAGGCCGCGCTCGTCGCCGAGGCGGCGCTGGTCGACACGCTCGCCGCGGCGCTCGCCAGCTCGGCCGCTCGGGTGGTGCTGGCCCTCGATGGCGAGCCGGGCCCGTGGCTGCCCGCGGGCGTGGACGTCATCAGCCAGCGCGGCTCTGGGTTCGATGAGCGCCTGACCGCGGCGTGGAGCGACGTGGGCGGTCCGGCCCTCCAGATCGGAATGGACACCCCGCAGGTGACGCCGGCCCTCCTCGACATGGCCAGCGCCGTGCTCGAGCAGCCGGACACCGACGCGGTCCTCGGACTGGCGGAGGACGGCGGCTGGTGGTGCGTCGGTCTGCGTCGCGCTGACCGAGCGGTGTTCCGTGGGATCTCGATGAGCCGGTCCGACACGGGTGCTCGGCAGCTGGCCCGCCTCGGCGAGCTCGGCTTGCGGACCGCGACGCTGCCCCGCCTGCGCGACGTCGACACGATCGCCGATGCCCACGCGGTGGCGGCCCTGGCGCCGGGCACCCGGTTCGCGGCCGCCGTCAGCGGCGTCGTCAGGGCAGCCGCATGATCGCCGTTCCCACCATCAGCCCGTCGGTCGCGCCCGTGCTGCGGACGGATGACGGTGATGTCATCCCGCTCCTGCTGGACAGGTGGCAGGCGTTGCCACCGCTCGAGGAGGCCGCAGTGCTCGATCGTGCCGTCGGCCCGGTTCTCGACGTCGGCTGCGGGCCCGGGCGCCATACGCACGCACTGGCCGAGCGAGGCACGATCGCGCTCGGCATCGATACCTCGCCGAGCGCGATCGACGCGGCGCGGCGTCGCGGCTGCACCGTGCTCCACCGCTCCGTCTTCGACCCGCTGCCGCGCGAAGGCCGTTGGCGCTCAGCGTTCCTCATCGACGGGAACATCGGGATCGGAGGCGACGCTCCTCGGCTCCTGCGGCGCCTTCGCGAGGTCCTGGCTGGTGACGGCCGGGTGCTCGCCGAGGTCGAGCCGCCCGGCCTCCCCACCGTCGTCACCCGAGCGCGGGTCGAGCACGGGCAGCGCTGCGGGCCGTGGTTCCCGTGGGCGCGAGTGGGCGTGGACGGCATCGACGCGGTCGCTGGCGCGGTGGGACTGCGAACGACGTGGACGCACGCGGAGGAGGGCCGATGGTTCGTCCAGCTGACGGCGTGAAGGCGGTCGAGCGTCGCTTCACCAGCGAGCTGCACGAGACGCGCAGCGCCGCCGTGCTCGGCATCGCCCTCGGTATGTCGTTCGGGACCTGCTTCCTGACGGGTCTCCTGTCGCACCTGATCCAGCACCCTCCGACCTGGTTCGAGTGGCCGAGCCGGCCGGCCGGCCTCTACCGCATCACGCAAGGCGTGCACGTCACGACCGGCTTCGTGTCGATCCCGATCCTTCTCGCCAAGCTCTGGACCGTCTTCCCCCGCTTCTGGACGTGGCCGCCGTTCCGCAACGTGGCCCACGCCGTCGAGCGGATCAGCTTGGTTCCCCTTGTCGGCGGCGGGGTCTTCCTCCTGTTCTCCGGCGTGGCCAACGTCGCCCGCTGGTACCCGTGGCCGTTCTTCTTCCCCAGCGCCCACTACTGGACGGCGTGGCTGACGATCGGGGCGATGATCGCCCACGTCGGGGCAAAGGCGTCGCTCACCCGTGATGCGCTCCGTCGGAACGCCCCCACGGAGCTGGCGTCGGCCCGAAGCCCCGAACGCCGGGCCTTCCTCGGCGGCGTGGCCGCGACGGCGGGCCTCGTCGCGCTCGCAGTGGCCGGCGGCACTGTGCGCCCGCTGAGCCGGTTCGCTGCGCTCGCGCAACGCCGTCCCGCCGAGGGCCCGCAGGGCCTGCCGGTCAACAAGACGGCCGCCGGGGCCGGGGTCGTGCAGGCGGCCCGCGATGCCGCGTACCGGTTGCAGGTGGAGGGCGACGTCCGGCGCCCACTGTCCCTGAGCCTCCACGAGCTCGCGGCCCTCCCACAGCACGAAGCGGAGCTGCCCATCGCCTGCGTCGAGGGCTGGAGTCGCGGCGCACGGTGGAGGGGCGTGAGGGTGCGCGACCTGCTGGTGTTCGCGGGCGCCGGCGACGCTGACGGCGGCGTCCAGGTCGAGTCCCTGCAACGGACCGGCCGCTACCGACGCTCGATCCTCAACTCGTCGCACGTCCTCGACGAAGACACCCTGCTCGCCCTCGAGCTCAACGGTGAGCGCCTTCACCTCGACCATGGCTTTCCGGTCCGTCTCATCGCCCCCAACCTGCCGGGCGTGCTGCAGACCAAGTGGGTCGAGCGGCTGGTGGTCCTGTGAACGAGCCCCTGTGCGTGGCCGCCCGACGCTCGCAGCCTGCGACGAGGCCTGCGCGTCAGCCCGGGCATCGTGACGGCGGTCGCGTGTTCTGGATCACGACCGCCATCGGGTGGACGGTGATGGCCGGTGCGGTGGTCGGCGCGTTCGGCGACCGCCGCGACGCGCAGCCCGCGGTGCTCGCGCGCTGGCTGGTGGGCAGCGCGCTCCTCCACGACCTCCTGTGGCTGCCGATCGTCGCCGTCGTCGGTGCGGTGCTCGCTCGCGTCGGCCGTGGTGGTCGGGTGCCCGGCCCGGTCCGCTGGGCCGTCGCCACCTCGGCCGTCCTGGTGCTGATCGCGTGGCCGTTCGTGAGGGGATACGGCCGGAACCGGGGCAACCCCTCGCTGCTGCCGCGCAACTACGCGCACGGCCTTGTCGCCTACCTGGTGCTCACCTGGCTCCTGGCCGGCGTGGCGCTGGCCGTCCGGCGCTGGCGGGCGCCGCCGGCGCCCGAGGTCGAGCCGTGACCGTCGACGTGATCCTGCCAGCACTCGACGAGGAGCGCGCCCTCCCCGCACTGCTCGCCGCGCTCCCGTCCGGCTACCGGGCCATCGTCGTCGACAACGGCTCCACCGACCGGACCGCGGCGGTCGCCGTCGACGGCGGTGCGCTCGTGGTGCGCGAGACGCGCCGCGGCTTCGGCGCGGCCTGCTTCCGTGGTCTCGTCGCCGCCACGTCGGACGTCGTGTGCTTCATCGATGCCGACGGCTCCTTCGACCCGCGTGAGCTCCCGAAGGTCGCGGATCCGGTCGGCGCCGGTGACGCAGATCTCGTGTTGGCGGCGCGGCGGGCCACGTCCGGCGCCTGGCCGGCGCATGCCCGCCTCGCCAACCGTGTCCTGGCCTTCGAGCTCCGGCGGCGTCTGGGCGTACCGCTGCACGACCTGGGACCGATGCGCGCCGCCCGCCGGGCTGAACTGCTGGCCCTCGGCATCGACGATCGCCGGTCGGGGT
>JBKPRL010000210.1:0-9881 GCA_046734535.1 bacterium
GGTCAGCGCTCGTCCGACCGGGCCGAGCCCCGGCAGCGCCGGCGGGCTCGATCGACTCGGACGCAGCCCCAGTGGCCGCCGCCGGCGCGGCGCGCCCGGACCCAGCCCCAGTGGCCGCCGCCGGCGCGTCCGCCGCGTCGTCCGCCAGCTCGTCGTCAGCTCCACCGTCGACGTCATCGAGCCCGTCGGCACCACCGGTCCGCCGGCGGCCCCGCCCCCCTCGAGATCCCCGCCTCCGGCGCCGGACGGCCGACGAGCCAGCTCGGCTCGGGCCGTCGTCGCCGGGCGGTCCGTCAGGCGTCAGGGCGAGGTCGGCATCGGGAGCAGCGCCGGCATCAACCGCGCGCTGCGGCGGTTCGGGCGACGTGAGGTCGACGGAGTGGTCCTGGTCGGTCATGGAGGGACTTCCTTCTCATGCGCACGCTCCCAGAGCATGCGGGTGGGACGTCGCCGGCACCGGGAGAGCCTCCCGGCGGGCGCCGTCGCGTTCGATCCATTGGTGGGTGCGCAGCACCCGATGGGTGATGTCGATCGTGTCGGCGACGTCAGGGAAGCACGCAGCCAACAGCTCGCTCGGACGGAGGGCGCGGGGCTGGGTGGCCAGATCGGCCTCCAACGTGGCCAGACCGTCCTGCGTGGTGGCGCCGACGCGGAGGGCGAGGATGTCTGGCCGCAGGTCGTCGACACGCTCCTCTCCCTTCCGGCTCCGGGCCAGCGGAAGGGCGGTGGCGTCGAGCGCCGTCCGCACCGCATGCTCGGCGGCGGAAGGCGACACGTCCCGCAGCTCGAGGTACCAGGAGCAGGACGTCACGTCCTGCTGCAACGAGGGCTCGTCGCCGGCCAGGACGGCGACTGCGGTCACCGTGAAGCCGACGGGGAGCGCCGAGCTGAGCCGGGGCGGGAGGCTCGCCGGGTCGAGCACCCCGGTCGCCAGGCCGTCACCGGCCAGGCCGTCACCGGCCAGGTCGACGTCGAGCAGCTCGCACTCCGACTCGTAGCCCGTCGGCAGCGCCAGGCCGAAGTGGAGCCGCGGGCGGGGCGAGAAGCCCTCCGTGTACGCGACGGCGATGCCGGCTCGGCGCAGCGCCCGCTCCCAGATCCGCGCCGCGTCACGATGGCTGGTCCAGCGCACCTTGCCCCGCTTGGCGTAGCGCAGGCGGACCCGACTCCCCCTCATCCGACACCCACCGGGACGGGCCGGGCCGTGAGCTGCACCGGCACCTCGTGGCCACGGGTGAGGTCCTGCCCCGTGCCCTGGCTGCCGCCCGCCGGTGGCACGGGTGAGGCCACGACGTGCTCGAGGCCGTAACCCGTGCACACGCCGCAGTCGTAGCAGGGCGTCCAGCGGCAGTCCTCGACGCCGTGCTCGGCGAGCGCGTCCCGCCAGTCCTGCCAGAGGAAGTCCTTGTGCAGCCCGGCCGAGATGTGGTCCCAGGGCAGCACCTCGTCCTCGGTGCGGTGGCGGGCGACGTACCAGTCCATCGACAGGCCCTCGGCCGCCATCGCCTCCTCCCACCGGCGCAGATCGAAGTGCTCGCTCCACTCCTGGAACGTCCCGCCGGCGCGCCAGACCCGCTCGATCACCCGACCGATGCGGCGGTCACCCCGGCTGGCCAGCCCCTCGGCGAGGGAGGCGGCGGGGTCGTGCCACTTGAGCTGCACCCCACGGGCCTTCGCGGAGGCGTCCCGGAGGAGCTGCACCTTGCGCCGCAGCTCGGCCACCGTGTTCTGACCGAACCACTGGAACGGCGTGTGGGGCTTGGGCACGAAGCCGCCGATGGAGACCGTGACCGAGGCCCGGTTGGTGTGGCGCTTGCCGAGGGCGACGCAGCGCCGAGCCAGCTCGGCGATGCCGAGCGTGTCCTCGTCGGTCTCGGTGGGGAGCCCGGTGAGGAAGTACAGCTTCATGCGGGACCAGCCCTCGCTGTAGGCCGCCTCCACGGCGCGGTAGAGGTCCTCCTCGGTGATGAGCTTGTTGATGACGCAACGGAGTCGCCACGAGCCGGCCTCCGGCGCGAAGGTCAGACCGGACCGGCGCCCCTTGGCGACCTGCGCCGCGATGCCGACCGTGAAGGCGTCGACCCGCAGCGACGGAAGGCTGACGCTGGTCGGGCCGCACATGCTGGTGTCGGCCACCGTCTCGGCGACCACGCGCTCGATGCCCGAGAAGTCGGCCGTCGAGAGCGACGTCAGGCTCACCTCGTCGTAGCCGGTGCGGAGGAGACCGTCGCGCACCATGGTCCGCACCTGGTCGGCGGGCCGCTCGCGCACGGGCCGGGTGATCATCCCGGCCTGGCAGAAGCGGCAGCCGCGGGTGCAGCCGCGGAAGACCTCGACCGACAGGCGATCGTGCACGACCTCCGTCAGCGGCACGAGCTGGCGCTTGGGGTACGGCCAATCGGCGAGGTCGGCGACGGTCCGCTTGACGACCTGCGCCGGGACGTCCGGATGTCGTGGCGTCACGGCGACGAGGTGAGGGCCGTCGTAGGTCGCCTCGTACATCGACGGCACGTACACGCCGTCGATCGCCGCAAGGCGGCGGAGCACCTGCTCGCGGCTGCCCTCGGTCCGACCGGAGGCCGTCCACTCCCCCACGACCTCGGTGATCTCGCCGACCACCTCCTCGCCTTCGCCGATCACGAAGAGGTCGACGTACTCGGCGAGCGGCTCGGGGTTGAACGCGGCATGCCCGCCCGCGGCGATCAGCGGGTGCTCGGGCCGGCGGTCCTCGTTGCGGACCGGGACGCCGGCCAGGTCCACGCAGGCCAGGACGTTGGTGTACACGAGCTCGGCCGACAGGTTGAACGCGATGAGGTCGAACTCCGCCGCGGGGCGGTGCGTGTCGACCGAGAAGAGCGGCAGCCCGGCCCGGCGCAGCTCACCCTCCAGGTCGGTCCACGGCGCGTACGATCGCTCGGCCACCGCGTCGTCACGCTCGTTGAGGATCTCGTACAGGATCTGCAGGCCCTGATTGGGCAGCCCGATCTCGTAGGTGTCCGGGTAGACCAGGAGCCAGGCCACCCGGCCGGGCCCGTGGGAGGGGACGATGGAGCCGTCTTCACACCCGATGTAGCGGGCCGGCTTCTGCACCTTGGCCAGCAGTGGTTCGAGCCGGGGCCAGAGCGTCATGACCTGGCCATGCTAGCCCCGGGCCGCGGAGCGGCCTCGTGAGCGCGATCACAAGCGGCGGAGGTAGACGTTCTGCACCAGGCCGATCATGGCGAAGAAGGCGAGGGTCGACGAACCGCCGTAGGAGATGAACGGCAGGGGGATCCCGGTGATCGGCATGATCCCCATCGTCATGCCCACGTTCTGGAACACGTGCCAGAGGAGCGCCGCGGCGACGCCGCAGCACAAGAGGGACCCGAGGTGGTCACGGGAGATCTGGGCCACCCTCAGCACCCTCACGATGAGCAGGGCGTACAGCGCGAGCACACCGCCGCAGCCGAGGAGGCCGAACTGCTCCCCCACCGCGGAGAACACGAAGTCCGTGTGCTGCTCGGGGACGTAGCCACCCTTGGTCAGCGGGCCCTGCATGAACCCGTGGCCGGTCAGCTCGCCGGTCGCGATGGCCCGCTGCGACTGTTGCGACTGCAAGATCAGCGCCTTGGTCGTCTGGCTGTTGTTGGCCGGGTTGGAGTCGACGAACGTCGTCAGGCGCGCGAACTGGTAGCTCTGCAGCGTTCCCGTGGCGACGACCAGGACGGCCGAGAACAGCGCGAGGCCCGTCACGAGCGCGATGTGCCGTGGGTTGGCCTTGGCCACGAGGAGCACGGCCATCGTGATGGCGACGAAGACGGACGCCGTGCCGAGGTCGGGCTGCGCGATGACGATGAGGAGCGGGATCGCCATGAGCCCGAGCGCGCGGACGAAGCCGGGGAAGGGGAGGTCCTCGCCGCGGTCGCTGGCCACGTACGAGGCCAGCACGAGGATGAGCGTGACCTTGGCCAGCTCCGACGGTTGCAGCTGGAACGGTCCGATGACGAACCACGCCCGGGCGCCGTTGCGGGACCGCGCCAGGATGGTGACGGCGAGCAGCAGGGCGGTGGTGACCGCGAAGAAGAACAGCGCCCACTCCCGGAGGCGCCGGTAGTCGATGACCGCGGCGAGCACCATCACGCCGAGCGCTCCGCCCATGAACAGGCCCTGGCGCTGCACGAAGTAGTACGGGTCGAGGCCGCTCAGCCGCCGCGTCGGACCGGTGGCCGAGTAGATCGTCGTCAGGCCGATGGCGCAGAGGCCGGCAACGGTGAAGAGGATGCTCCAGTCGAGCCGCCTCATGGAGACATCTGAGCGACGGCTCAGCGAGAGCGAGGGAGCCGTGGCGAGGAGGGCCATCAGTCGGCTCGGGCCCTGGCGTCGTTGATGGCAAGGCAGCTGGAGTTGGGCATGTCGCCGACCGAGGTCGGCGTGGTCGCGGTCTTGTCCAAGGGGTCGCTCTGGACGAGCGGAGCCATGCGCGAGGGGTCACCGAGGGCGGCGAAGATGCACTTGGCGACGGGCGCGGCCGCCCAGGCGCCGAAGCCGGCGTCCTCGATCACCGTGCCGACGGCCCACTGCGCCGTACCGGGACCCCCGGTCGGGCCGTACGCCGCGAACAGCGAGTCGTCCTTGCTGCCCTCCTGGCTGGCGTCCTGGGCCGTGCCGGTCTTGCCGGCGATCGGCATCGCCGCGTAGTTGTAGTCCTCGAAGGTACGGGCGGCGGTCCCGAACGGGCGGCGGCTCGTGACGACGCCGGTGAACCCCTTGTTCATCGTCGTCCACCAGTCCGGGTTGATCGTGACCTGCGCTCTCACCTCGGGCTGGAACTTCTGGATCCAGTCGAACAGGTACGGGTTGACGCGGCCGCCGTCGCCCGGGTTGAGGTCCGGGGTGCCGGGCTCGACGACGCCGAGCGCCATCATGGGCCGCATCCGGTTGCCGCCGTTGGCGAACGTCGCGTACGCGTTGGTCAGCTGCAGCGGGGTGGCGCTGAGCAGGCCCTGGCCGATGGCGAAGAGCACGTTGTCGCCGACGAAGTAGCCCCGGCCCTCGTCCGGGCTGATGACCGGCGGGTTGCGCTCGGCCAGGCGCTTCTTCAGCGCGGCGTCGGGCACCGTGCCCGAGATCTCGGCCGGCAGGTCGATGCCGGTGTCCGAGCCGTAGCCGAACTGCCGGGCCACGTTCTGCAGCGTCGGGTTCTGGGCCAGCTGCAGCTCGGAGCCGATGCGGTAGTAGTACGTGTCCGACGAGACGGTCAGCGCCGTGGCCAGGGAGATCGTGCCCGACCCGCGGGCCAGGCCGGCGTTCTTGAAGATGCACTTGAACTTGGCGACGTCACAGTTGGGGATCTGGTAGCGGCCCTGATCGTTGTAGGGCGAACCCGGCGTGATGATCCCGCTCTGCAGCCCGGCCACGGTGGAGACCAGCTTGAAGGTCGAGCCCATCTGGAACGGGCTGGACACGGCCCGGTTGACGAAGGGGGCCTGCTTGTCGGCGTCCGGGTACAGCTCCTGGATCTTCTTGTTGGAGATGCCCTCGACGAACCAGCGGTTGTCGAAGGTCGGGTAGGTGGCCATGGCCAGGACCTGGCCGTTGCGGGGGTCCTCGACGACGGTCGAGCCGGCGGGCGCCGCGAACGCCGGACCGCCGCACGACTGGGTCAAGCTGTCGAACGGGCAGCGCGTCCGCGCCTCCCGCAGGCCCTGCTGCAGCGTCTGCTCGGCGTACTGCTGGAGCTGGAGGTCGATGGAGAGGACGATGTCGTTGCCCGGCACCGGGTCCCGCCGGCTGATCTCCCGGATGATGCGGTTGCGGGCGTCGACCTCGTAGGTGATCTCGCCCGGCTTGCCCCGCAGCTGGCCCTCGTACTCCTCCTCGATGCCGGCCTTGCCCACGCGCTCGTTCAGCTTGTAGCCCTTGGTCCGGTAGAGCTTGGCGCTCTCGGCCGGGATGGCGCCCATGTAGCCGACGATGTGGCTGGCCAGCGGGGCGTAGCGGTAGACCCGCTGCCAGCCCTCGCTCACCTCGACGCCGGGGTAGTCCTCACGCCGCTCGCCGAGGTAGATGGCGGTCGTCTCCGGCACGTCGTCGGCCAGCGGCAGCGGCAGGTAGGGGTCGTACTGGACGTCCGTGTAGCGGGCCTCCAGGTCCTCGACCGGGGTCTGGAGCGGTCCCGAGAGGCGGGTGAAGAGCACCTTGCGCTTCGCCGCGCTGCGGATCTCTCCCCGGTCGATGGTCACGGACAGGACCCGCCGGTTGTCGGCCATGACCATCCCGTTGCGGTCGAAGATGCGACCTCGCATGGGGGCCAGCTGCACCGTGCGGATGCGAGACGTCTGCACCTGCTGATCCAGGCGCTCCGGCGACATCATCTGCAGGTACCAGAGACGGGCGAACAGGGTGGCGAAGAGGGAGACGGCCACGATCCCGAGCACCCCGAGCCGCAGCCCTCGTCCGTCCCTGGCCATAACCCTCCCATTCTGGCGCGGCCGAGGGCTCGTCCGGCCGTCGCGTGACGATCTCGTGACAGGTCAACGTCCCCGCCACCCCCGGCTCCCACCCTCGACTACACGGGCCGCCTGTCACCCGGAACCACCGTGAAGCGGAGCACCTTCATGGCTGGCTGCGTCAGTGCGGCGTTGACCACGGCGATGACGAGCGCGGTGGGAACGAGGTGCAGCGTGAAGATCCCCTCCGAGCCGAACACCGTGGCCACGCCGGCGTACGCGACGACGGCGGCGCCGCTGGCCAGGAACACGATCGCCGTCTGGAGCCAGCGGTTGTCACGGATGGCCTCGTTGCGGGTCAGTCCGACCGCGAACCCGGTGACGCACAGCACCAGGGTCCACAGCCCGAACGGCGTCGTCAGCGAGAGGTCGTACACGAGGCCGAACACGAAACCTGCCACCGTGCCCCGCTGGGGACCGCCGACCAGGCCGCCGCCGACCGCGCAGAGCACGACGAGGTCGGGGCTGACGCCGAGGAGGTGGATCTGGGAGATGACCACCGTCTGCACGGTCACCACGAGCACCGCGAGCACGGGCACGCGGAACCATGGGGTGGAGAGCACCGCCAGCATCGGGGTCGTCAGCCCTTGGAGTAGGCGGCGTCACCGTCGTACAGGAGGACCTGCACGATGCTCAGCCGTTGGAGGTCGACCACGGGGTCCACCCGGACCAGCAGGTCCAGCGAACCCGGGCGACGCTCCACCACGCTCACCCGCCCGATGGGGATGCCCCGAGGAAAGAGGCTCTCGGTGACGCCGGCGGTGATGACCCCGTCACCCTTCGCGATGCACGCCTCCGCGTTGACCTGCTCGACCTCGAGCGGCTTGCCCCGGCCCCGGCCCCGCACCCGGCCGAGCTCGGTGTCCTCGCGGGCGACTGCGCTGGAGACCTCGGGCCCGACCAGGGGCGCCGTCGCGGCAGGGTCGGCCGGCAGCGCTGGGGAGGTGGGGGGCGCGTTCGGGTCGACGGGCGGAGCGGTGGTCGTGGTCGTCGTGTCGGCCGGCGCGGACGCCGTGCAGGGCGCACTGGCGAAGCGGACGCCGACCGTCGACTCGGGGTCGGAGAGGAGGCGCACGACGGACTGGCGGTCCGTCACCTGCTCGATGCGCCCGACCAGGCCGCCCGAGGTGATCACCGGCATGCCGACCGTCACGCCCTTGCGACTGCCCTGGTTGATGGTGATCGTCTGGTCGAAGTTGGAGGGCGGCCCGGAGATGACCTCGGCCTTCACCCGCGCGATCTCTGACAGCGTGGGGAGACCGAACTCGGATTTGAGCTCCTGGTTCTCGTAGACGACGGCCTCTGACGCGATGGCCGCGCCGTCCTGCGCCTCGATGCGATCGCGCAGATCGTCGTTCTCGTGCTTCAACGAGTCGTAGCGGGTCAGGCCGTACCACGCGTTGCGGGCCGGGCTGGCGACCACGCGGGCCAGGCTGCGCAGCGGCGAGGTGACACCGATGAACCCGGTGCGCGCGCCGTCGATCACCCGGTTGCCCCGCTGATCGAACGTCAGCAGCACCAGCGCGGTGATGACGAGGAGGATGAGAAGACGGCGTCGGCCGACCGGAACACTGGCCACGTGACTCGGAGTAGGCCGACCTCACGACTCCTGGCCACGGAACAGCACGCCCCGCAGCGAGTCGAACTCCTCCAGCGCCTGGCCGGAACCGATGACGACCGAGTGCAGGGGGTTGGGGGCCAAGTTGATCGGCATCCCCGTATCCTGCTCGATGCGCACGTCGAGCCCGAGGAGCAGCGCGCCGCCCCCCGTGATCGTGATGCCGGCCTCCATGATGTCCGCGGCCAGCTCGGGCGGCGTCTTGTCCAGCGTGGTCTTGACGGCGTCCACGATGGCCGCGACCGGCTCCTCCAGCGCCTCCCGGATCTGCTCGCTCGTCACCTCGACCGTCTGCGGCAGCCCGGACACCAGGTCGCGCCCCCGCACCTCGGCGCTGAGCTCGTCGGTGAGCGGCCAGGCCGAGCCCATGGCGGTCTTGATGTCCTCCGCCGTCTGCTCGCCGATGGCCAGTGAGAACTCCTTCTTGATGTAGTTGACGACTGCCTCGTCCAGCTCGTCGCCCGCGACCCGGACCGACTGGCTGGCCACGATGCCGCCGAGCGAGATGACCGCCACCTCGGTGGTGCCGCCCCCGATGTCGACGATCATGTTGCCCGTCGGCTCCTGCACGGGTAGGCCGGCGCCGATCGCCGCGGCCATCGGCTCCTCGATGATGTAGGCCGGCTTCCGGGCACCCGCGTACTCGGCCGCGTCCTGGACGGCCCGCTGCTCGACCCCGGTGATGCCCGACGGCACGCAGATCACCATGCGGGGCTTGACCCACCGGCTGCGGTGCACCTTCTGGATGAAGAAGCGGAGCATCTTCTCGCAGATCTCGAAGTCGGCGATCACGCCGTCCTTCAGCGGCCGGACGGCCTGGATGTGCCCGGGCGTGCGGCCCATCATGCGCTTGGCCTCGAGACCCACCGCGACCGGCCGCCCGTCGCGCACGTTGATGGCCACCACGGACGGCTCGTTGAGCACGATGCCGTGGCCGCGCACGTAGATCAGGGTGTTCGCGGTTCCGAGGTCGACCGCCATGTCACGGCCGAGAGCGATGGAGTTCGACGGCACAGGCGTCCCTTCCGGATCGGCGGACCAAGGTTACAAGGCGTGGTCCCCCCCGGGACAGCGGCCGGGCGGCGCGGAGCAGGCCTACAGACCGGGGAAGAACAGGCCCAGCTCCCGCGTCGCGGACTCGGGGCCGTCGCTGCCGTGGATCAGGTTCTCGGTGAACTCGATGCCCAGGTCACCCCGGATGGTGCCGGGGGCGGCGGTGCGGGGGTTCGTCGCGCCCATCATGTCCCGCACCACCTTCCACGTCTCCTCCGGGCCCTCGATGGCTGCGGTCACGACCGGACCGCGCGACATGAACGTCACGAGCTCGGCGTAGAAGCCTTTGCCGACGTGCTCCTCGTAGTGGCGCGCGAGGAGCTCCTCGTCGAGCGTGCGCAGCTCGAGGGCAGCGATGGTCAGCCCGCGGCGCTCGAAGCGGCTGAGGATGGTGCCGACGAGGCCGCGCTCGACGGCGTCGGGCTTGCAGATGACGAGGGTTCGGTCAGGCATAGCGACCGGCCACGCTACCGACCGTCACCAACCCCCACCCTCCCCCACACCCCGCCCACCACGCGAAGGTCGCGCAAGTCGCGAACCAGGTCGCGCAAGGTCGCGGACCATGTCGCGCCAAGTCGCGAACCCGGTCGCGCCAAGTCGCGGACCCGGCCGCGCAAAATCGCGAACATGTCGCGGAATTGGCGGTCCAGAGCGTCACCGGCGCGAACTCGTCGCGAAAGTGGCGGTGGCGGGCGTGGGAGTGGCGGTGGTGGGCGCGGTGG
>JBKPRL010000211.1:0-9733 GCA_046734535.1 bacterium
CGCCCCTGACCGAGGATCTGCCACCGGTCGATCCCGACGCCAGGGGCGATCTCTTCGGCACCGGTGAGGTGTCGCGCCCGGTCGAGCGTTCGTCGACGACGGCGACCGGCGAGCAGGCGCGGGTCACGCCGATCCGCACCCGGCGGGAGGCGCCCAACCCCCCGCGGGCCCGCCCCGAGCCCACGGGGTCGCGGGGGAGCGCGGCCGGCCGGGACCTGCCCATGGCCATCGCGGTCGGGTTCGGTCTCGCCGCGATCTTCCTGCTCCTCTTGAACTTCGGCGAGCGCTACGTCGTGGGCCTGGTCGCCGTCGCGCTGGCGGTGGCCGGGGTCGAGTTCTTCGACACGGTCCGCAGCAAGGGCTACCAGCCGGCCCAGTTCATCGGCCTGGCCGCCATCATCGGGCTGCCGCTGGCCGCGTACTGGGTCGGAGTCGACGCCCTCCCCCTCCTGGTCGTGCTGGCGTTCATGGCCACCGCGGTCTGGGGCATGGCCTCCGGCAGCGTCGACAGCGGACCGCTGCCCAACGCCGCCATCACGATGCTCGGCGTCGTCTACATCGGCGTGCTCGGCTCGTACGCGGCGCTCATCCTGCGCTTCCCCAACAACTGGGGCAAGGGCGTCCTGTTGGCCGCGGTCGTCGGCGTGGTGGCCAACGACATCGGGGCGCTGTTCGTCGGGTCCAGCGCCGGCCGGACCCCCGTGGCGGCGTGGATCAGCCCCAACAAGACGGTCGAGGGCCTGGTCGGCGGCGCGTTCCTCACCATCATCGCCCTCGCCGTCGTCAAGATCCTGAAGGTGGACCCGTGGGAGCAGGGCAGCTGGCTCAAGCTGCTGGCCTTCGCCTTGGTGATCGTGATCATCACGCCGATCGGCGACTTCACCGAGTCGATGTTCAAGCGGAACCTCGACGTGAAGGACTTCGGGACGCTGCTGCCCGGGCACGGGGGCGTGCTGGACCGCTTCGACGGGCTGGTGTTCGCCTTGCCCGCGGCCTACTACGCCGCCCTCGTGATCGAACCCTGGGTCAAGTAGCGACCCTCCCGGCCGCTCCAACAGCGCAGCCACCGGTCGGCAACGGCCGGCCGGGCCTGGGAGACTGCAGCCATGACGGTGAGGGTCGCCATCGCCGGCTCGTCGGGTTCGATCGGCACCCAGACCCTCGACGTCATCCGGGCCGAGCGTGACCGCTACGAGGTGGTCGGATTGGGTGTGGGCGCGTCGACGGCGACCCTGATCGCCCAAGCGCTCGAGCACCGGCCCAAGGTGGTGGCCGTGGCCGATCCGGCAGCGCGGGCCGAGGTGGCCGAAGCGCTGCCCTTCGCCCAGGTCATCGACGACCTCGCCGGCCTGGTCGACGACGCGGACGTGGTGGTCAACGGCGTCGTCGGCTTCGCGGGATTGCCGGTCACCGTCGCCACGTTGGCTGCGGGCAAGCGGCTCGCCCTGGCCAACAAGGAGAGCCTGATCGCGGCGGGCCCGGTCGTGCAGCCGTTGCGGGCGACGCCGGGCGCCGAGCTGATCCCGGTCGACTCCGAGCACTGCGCCGTGCACCAGTGCCTGCGGTCGTCGGTGGCTCCCGGTCGGGAGCTGACCCGGATCGTCCTCACCGCCAGCGGCGGCCCGTTCCGCGGCCGGCGGCGAGAGGAGCTGGCCGGCGTGACCAGGGACGAGGCCCTGACCCATCCGACCTGGTCGATGGGACCGAAGATCACGATCGACTCCTCGACGTTGATCAACAAGGGCCTCGAGGTCATCGAGGCCCACGAGCTGTTCGGCGCGTCGTACGACCAGATCGAGGTCATCGTGCACCCGCAGTCGATCGTGCACTCCATGGTCGAGCTCTCGGACGGCGCGACCATCGCCCAGCTCTCCCTGCCCGACATGCGCCTGCCCATCGGGTACGCGCTGGCCTACCCGGAGCGGATCGGAACGCCGTTCGGCCGGATCGACTGGGGAGAGCTGCGGAGGCTGGACTTCGAGCCGCCCGATCTGGACACCTTCCGTGGCCTCGGGCTGGCGTACGTGGCCGGCCGGCTGGGAGGGACGGGTCCGGCGTGGCTGAACGCGGCCAACGAGGTCGCCGTCGACGCCTTCCTCGACGGGAGGATCGGTTGGACCGCCATCCCCGACGTTTTGGAAGCCGTCCTGGCCCGGCATGATGGGGCGATGGCTGACTCCGTGGACGCCGTCATCGACGCCGACCGGCAGGCCAGGGCCGAGGCGGGCGCCATCATCGAGGAGCGGCGGACATGACGATCGGAACCCTGGTCCGCCCGGACCCGACGGACCAGCCGGGCCTCAGCCGCGGCCAGTCGATCGCCCGCCTGGGCATGGTCCTCGCACTGCTCCTGCTCCTCGGCGTCGCGGCGTCGTGGGGTGTGGTCGCCTTCGTGGTCGCATTGCTCGTGTCGATCGTCCTGCACGAGCTCGGCCACTACTTCGGCGCTCGCTGGGGTGGCATGAAGGTGACCGAGTACTTCATCGGCTTCGGTCCCCGCATCTGGAGCACCCGGCGAGGCGAGACGGAATACGGCCTCAAGGCCCTTCCCCTCGGTGCCTACGTGAAGGTCCCGGGCATGAGCAACCTGGAGGAGGTCCCGCCCGAGGAGGAGGCCCGCACCTACCGGGCCCAGTCCTTCGGCCGGCGGGTGCGGATGGTCTTCGCCGGGCCGGGCATGAACCTTCTGGTCGCGCTGGTGCTCTTCATCGGCTTCTTCGCCTTCCACGACGAGCGGATCGTCAGCGATCCCCGTTGGCCGGCCATCGACGCCCCGGGCGAGGGGTCGCCGGCCGCCATCGCCGGGCTCAAGGCCGGCGACCGGATCCTGCGGATGAACGGCGTCGACGTCTCCAACTTCGACACGTTCCGGACGACGGTGCGGGACCTGCCCGGCAAGACGGTGCCCCTCGAGATCGAGCGCAGCGGCGAGCCGCTGGAGCTGCAGGTCACGCTGGCCGACCGCAACCCTGGCACGGGTGAGCGGGGCATCGGCTTCCTCGGCGTCTCTCCGGCCGTCGACGTCACGAACGTCAAGCGCAACCTGCCCGAGGCGGTGCAGCGCTCCTTCACGGAGTTCGGCACCCAGGTCGGCGGCACGGTCGTGGGCATCGGCCGGATCTTCAGCCCTGCCGGGCTGACCAAGCTGTGGCAGACCGTGGCCGGCCAGCGGCCGGACGACCCGACGCAGCGGGCCAGCTCGATCGTGGGCATCGTGCGAGAGGGCGGTCGGGCCGCCGACAGCGGGTGGATCTACTTCGTCGGCTTGCTCGGCGCGGTCAACCTCGCCCTCGGCCTGTTCAACCTGCTGCCGCTGCTCCCTCTGGACGGCGGCCACATCGTGATCGCGACGTACGAGCGGCTGCGGTCGCGGAAGGGCCGCGTGTACCGCGTCGACATGGCCAAGGTGATGCCGATCTTCGTGGTGCCGCTGATCATCCTGTTCACGGTGGTCATGGGCTCGTTCTGGCTCGACATCACCGGGCGCTAGCAGCATGACCCCGAGTCGCCGGCCGACGCGGCAGATCATGGTGGGCAAGATCCCCGTCGGGGGCGGCGCGCCCGTGACGGTGCAGTCGATGACGATCACCAAGACAGCCGATGTCGAGGGCACGCTGCAACAGATCTACGCCCTCGCCGCGGCGGGCTGCGACATCGTCCGTTGCACCTGCAACGAGCCGGAGGCCGCCGAGGGGCTGGCCCAGATCGTCCCCCGCTCGCCGGTGCCGATCGTCGCGGACATCCACCACCAGTACCGGATGGCCCTGGCCGCCCTCGAGGCCGGCGTGCACGGCCTCCGCCTGAACCCCGGCAACATCCGCCGGGCAGAGCACATCAAGGCGGTGGCGACCGAGGCTCGCGACCGCGGCGTGTCCATCCGCATCGGCGTCAACGGCGGCTCGCTCGACGACCGGCTGTACCAGAAGCACGGTGGCATCACACCGGAGGCGATGGTCGAGTCGGCGCTGATCGAGCTGGCCTACTTCCAGGAGGTCGACTTCGACCTCGTCAAGATCTCGGTGAAGGCCTCCAGCGTCCCGCTCATGGTCGAGGCCTACCGCCAGCTCTCGCAAGCCACCGACCACCCCCTGCACCTCGGCGTCACGGAGGCCGGACCGCCGCCGGGCGGCCTCGTCAAGGCCACGGCGGGGATCGCCACCCTGCTGATGGAGGGCATCGGCGACACCATCCGGTACTCCCTCACCGCCGACCCGGTCGAGGAAGCGCGAGCCGGCCGCCAGCTCCTGGAGGCGCTCGGGCTACGGGAGCGCAAGAACGTCGATCTGATCGCCTGCCCAAGCTGCGGACGCGCCGAGGTGGATGTCATCGACGTCGCCAACCGGGCCCTCCAAGCGTTCGGCGACAAGAAGCTGCCGCTCCAGGTCGCCGTCATGGGTTGCGTCGTCAACGGTCCCGGCGAGGCTCGGGAGGCTGATCTCGGCATCGCGGCCGGCAACAAGCGGGGTCACCTCTTCGTCAAGGGCCGCAATGTGGCTGTCGTGCCGGAGGACCAGATGGTCGACGCCCTCGTCGACTGGGCCGAGTTCATCAACGAGCACGGGGTCGAGGCGGCCATCGCCCGCGCCGACACCAGCATCGCCGAGCGGGAGGCCCAGCGGGACCGCACGGCGCTCCTCGCCGCCCAGGGCGCGGACGCCAACCACTCCACCGAACGCATCGTCGAGATCCGCAAGACCGTCTCGTCGGGCTGACCTTGGCGATCGACCCGCGGGACGTCCCGCTGCTCGAGCTCGATCCCGCCCGGGTGGCGATGATCGAGCCGTCGGAGCGCTATCGCCGGCACGGAGACGGCCTGCGGGCGGTCATCTGCTTCTTCCGCGAGGTCACGACGGCACGAGGTGAGGGTCTCCCGGTCGTCGTCAAGGTGCCCTCCGAGAACGGTCCGTTCCCGATCTTCGAGCTGGCCACGGCGACCGGCCCCGTCTGGATCTTCCACCCGCCCGTCGGCGCGGCGATGTCCGCCGCCGGACTCGAGCTCCTGGTGGCGAGTGGTGTGGACCGGGTGATCGTGTGTGGGGGCGCCGGCAACCTGGAGGGAGGTCGCGCGCTCGGCCACGTCGTGGTGCCGACCGCGGCCGTGCGGGACGAGGGCGCGTCCTTCCACTACCTCCCGCCGTCACGGACCGTCGACGCCTCGCCGGCGGGCGTGGCGGCCGTTCTCGCCGCCTGCGAGTCCGCCGGGGTGCCGTACGCCACCGGGTTGACGTGGACGACCGACGGGCTGTTCCGGGAGACGCCGGCCAAGGTGGCGGCCCGCCGCGCCGAGGGCTGCCTCACGGTCGAGATGGAGGCTGCCGCACTGTTCGCGGTGGCGCAGTACCGCGGGATCACGATCGGGCAGCTGCTGTACGCCGGCGACGACCTGTCCGGCGACGAGTGGGACCACCGGGGCTGGGACGAGGACCGGAGCGTGCGCGAGCGCCTGTTCGACCTGGCCCTGGACGCCGTGCAACGCCTCTGACGGTCCGGCGTCCCCCGACTACCCTCACCAGACCTATGGCCAAGCAGAGCGTGCTCACTCCCCAGGGGGAGGACTTCCCCCGCTGGTACCAGGACGTGGTGGCCAAGGCCGAGCTGGCTGACAACGGTCCCGTGCGGGGCACCATGGTGATCCTTCCCTACGGCTACGCCCTGTGGGAGCGGATGCAGGCCGAGGTCGACGCCCGCATCAAGGAGGCCGGGGCGCACAACTGCTACTTCCCGCTGTTCATCCCCGAGAGCTACCTCCAGCGGGAGGCCGAGCACGTCGAGGGCTTCAGCCCCGAGCTGGCCGTCGTCACGCACGCCGGGGGCAAGGAGTTGGAGGAGCCCATCGTCGTGCGGCCGACCAGCGAGACGGTCATCGGCGAGTACATGGCCAAGTGGATCCAGTCCTACCGGGACCTTCCGCTGCTCTGGAACGCGTGGAACAACGTCGTCCGCTGGGAGCTGCGCCCCCGCCTGTTCCTGCGGACCAGCGAGTTCCTCTGGCAGGAGGGGCACACCGCCCACGCCTCGTACGAGGACGCCGCGGCCTACGCGGAGAGGATCCTGCACGAGGTCTACGGCGACTTCATGATCGAGGTGCTCGCGGTCCCGGTCTTCAAGGGCCGCAAGACGAGTCGCGAGCGCTTCCCCGGCGCCATCAACACCCTCGCCTGCGAGGCCATGATGCGCGACGGCAAGGCCCTTCAGATGGGCACCAGCCACGAGCTGGGCCAGAACTTCGCGCGGGCCTTCGAGATCCAGTTCCTGGACGCCGCCGGGCAGCAGCAGCTGTGCTGGACGACGTCGTGGGGCGTGTCCACCCGGATGGTCGGCGGCCTGATCATGTGCCACGGTGACGACGCGGGGCTGCGGGTGCCGCCCCGCCTCGCGCCGACCCAGGTGGTCGTGGTCCTGGTCAAGGCCGACGGCGACGCCGGCACCGTGGCCGAGCGGCTCGCCACCGAGCTCAAGGGCCTCGGCGTGCGGGTGGAGCTCGACGATCGGGTCGACCTGAGCTTCGGCCGCCGCTCGGTCGACTGGGAGCTGAAGGGCGTGCCCGTCCGCCTCGAGGTCGGCCCGCGCGACGTGGCCGAGGGCGTCGTCACCGTGGTCCGCCGAGACGTCGGCACGAAGCAGGCCACGCCGCTGGGCGCGGCCGCCGGGGAGGCGTCGGCCCTGCTGGAGGTCATCCAGGCCGACATGCTGGCCGCGGCCACGGCCGAGCGCGACGCCCGCATCCAGGAGGTGGCGACCGTCGAGGAGGCGGTCGAGGCGTCGAGCGACGGCTGGGGCGTGATGCCGTGGGCCGTCCTCCAGGCGGCCGACGGGGAGTCCCGGCTGCGCGAGCACGGGATCACGGTGCGCTGCCTGGTCGGTGGCGACGGTGGCTTGCCCTCCGGCGAGGACGACCCCGACGCCCTCGCCTACGTCGGCCGCGCCTATTGAGGCCTCCAGCCGCCCGCCGCCGCACCTCACCCGTTCTGGGCCGACCCAGCCGCAAAGAGTGCGGCCAGATCGGCCGTGAACGTCGCGAAACCGGGTAGCGGGTGCCGCCGGCGGCGGGCGGGTTCGGCCGGACTGGAGGAAGCTTCCGCTAGACTTCTGCGGTCCTTAGTCGTCCGTGGCCAAGGCGTGGGCGGGTTCCGTCCACGCCTTTTCTTTCGGACCCGTAGCAGGCGTCGTCCCGAGGAGGTGCAGGCAGATGAGCGTGTCGGACAGGGTCCGGGACCTCGTCGCGCCGATCTGCACCGATCTCGGGCTGGAGCTCTACGACGTGGAGCACGCGGCCGGGAAGGTGCGGGTGACCGTCGACAAACCCGGCGGCGTGGACCTCGAGGCGCTGTCCGTGGCGACCCGCCTCATCTCCCGCGAGCTCGACGAGCGCGACCCGGTGCCGGGTCGGTACCAGCTGGAGGTCTCGAGCCCCGGTCTCGAGCGCCCATTGCGTACCGCCGCCCACTACCAGCGCGCCATCGGCCAGGCGGTCAGCATCCGCCTCCTCCCCGGTCACGGCGAGGAGCGGCGCATCTCCGGGGTGGTCGTCGAGGCCGACGACGCTTCGGTCACGGTCCAGCCCGAGGGCGGCGGCGCGTCGCCGCTACGCCTCGCCTACGCCGACATCGAACGAGCCCGCACCACCTTCGCCTGGGGAGGCCAGCCCAAGCCGGGCAAGGCACCCCGCGCCGTGCGCACCCCTGCCAGCGTCGAAGCCGAGGAGACAGCGTGACCAACATCGACATGGTGGAAGCGGTCCGGATGCTCGCCGCCGACCGGGGCATCCCGGTCGACACCCTGCTCCAGGTCCTGGCCGATGCCCTGGTCACGGCCTACAAGCGCCGCCCGGACGCCGCCGACGAGGCCGAGGTCCAGATCGACGCCGAGACGATGGACATCCGCATCTTCGCCTACGACATCGACGAGTACGGCGAGCTGGTCAACGGTCGGGACGACACGCCCGACGACATGGGCCGCATCGCCGCCCAGACCTTCCGCCAGGTGCTCTCCCAGCGCATCCGCGAGGTCGAGCGGGACCGCAAGTTCGAGGAGTACGCCAACCGCGAGGGCGACATCGTCACCGGCATCGTCCAGCAGCTCGACAACCGCTACACCCTCCTCGACCTGGGCAAGGTCGAGGCCCTGCTCCCCCAGGCCGAGCAGGTGCCCTTCGAGCGCCCGGAGCCCGGCGCCCGCCTGAAGGCGTACATCGTCGAGGTCCGCCGGACGCCCAAGGGCCCCCAGATCGTCGTGTCCCGCACGCACCCGGGCCTCATCAAGCGCCTGTTCGAGCTGGAGGTGCCCGAGATCGGCGACGGCGTCGTCGAGATCAAGGCCTGTGCCCGCGAACCCGGGCATCGCACCAAGATGGCCGTGTGGTCCAACGACCACAACGTCGATCCGGTCGGCGCCTGCGTCGGCGCCCGGGGCGCGCGGGTCCGGATGGTGGTCACCGAGCTGCGGGGCGAGAAGATCGACATCGTCCCCTTCAGCGAGGACCAGCCCGACTTCGTGGCCAAGGCACTGTCGCCGGCCAAGGTCAAGGAGGTCCGCATCCACGAGGACACCGGCGTGGCCGAGGTCATCGTGCCCGACTTCCAGCTCTCCCTGGCCATCGGCCGGGAGGGCCAGAACGCCCGCCTGGCCGCTCGCCTGACCGGATGGCGGGTGGACATCAAGAGCGAGACGCAGAAGGCCGAGGAGGACGCCGGCATCTTCCGCTCGGACGAGCGCTACGAGCGGGAGGAGGGCGTCGAGTACGCCGAGGGCGAGTGGGTGCCCAACCCCGACTCGGGCGAGCTCGAGTGGCACGCCGCCGACGGCACCGTGGTCAGCGCCCAGGAGTGGGCGGCGGGTGACGCCGAGGCGGGCGAGGGCGAGGTCGAGGCCGCACCCACCGACGCCACCGCCGAGGAGGCCGCCGGTGCCAGCGAGGAAGCGGCGGAAGAGGCCTTGGCCGAGGAGGTGGCCATCGAGGCCGATCTGGACCCGATCCAGGACGCGGCCGACGCGGAGGCCGCGGATCGGGTGGCCGGCGAGGGTGCCGGCGAGGCCGCCGCGAGCGACGAAGGGGCGGCCGGCGACGGCTGATCGGGGCGCCGCACCGGTCCGGACGTGCGTCGGCTGCGGCCGGCGGGCACCCCAATCGGAGCTGGTGCGGTTGGCACGGGCGCCTGACGACGGCATCCTGGTCAGTCGTACGGCTCCCGGTCGGGGCGCCTGGCTCTGCGCCGGGTCCGTCTCGTGCCTGGACCGAGCGGTGAAGCGTGACGCGCTGCGCAGGGCTCTCCGTGGTCCGGTGGCACCGAGCGGGGTCGCCGCACTACGGGACTCATTCGTGGGTCCACCGCAGAACATGGAAGAATCGTCGGCCGCCGGGGACTCGCCCGGCGCCCGAGCATGAGCACGACGAAAGGTTGATCGCGTCCGTGGCGAAGAAAGTCAGGGTCCACGAGCTCGCCAAGGAGCTCGGCCTCACCAACAAGGAGGCTCTCGACCTCTGCATCGCCCTGGGCATCGACGCGAAGTCGCACTCGTCGAGCATCGAGGACGCCCAAGGTGACCGCGTGCGCCGTCGCGCCGAGCGTGACGGCCTGATCCGGGCCGAGCAGCCCGCCGAGCCGGCACCCGCCAAACGGACGACGAAGAAGGCGGCCGCGGCCACCGCGAAGGCCGACGCCGCCGAGTCCGGCGGCGGCGTGGCGGTGGCTGTCGAGGAGCTGTCTCTTATACACATCTGACGCTGCCGACG
>JBKPRL010000212.1:0-11544 GCA_046734535.1 bacterium
AGGTGAAGTTGCCTTCGAAGTGGTTGATCGGTAGCCGAAGTAGGTCGCCCGCCTTCGTGCCTGATGTCACCGAAGTCGTTGTGGTTTCAACAACCACTTCGACCGTTGCGCAGAGAAACTTTAGACCAGCATTCTTTTGGAGGGCACCCGGCAGGAGCCCGGCCTCACAGAGGATCTGGAAGCCGTTGCAGATGCCGAGGACCGGGCCGCCCTCGGCCGCGAACGTCGACACGGCTCCCATGACGGGCGAGAAGCGGGCGATGGCGCCGGTCCGCAGGTAGTCGCCGTGGGCGAACCCGCCGGGCAGTACGACGGCACCGACGTCTCCGGGCAACCGCTGCTCCGCGTGCCACACCAGCTCGGCCTGCCCCCCGAGGCCGGTGATCGCCTCGACGACATCGGCCTCGCAGTTGGTGCCGGGGAAGACGACGACGCCGACCTTCACCGGCCCACCGCCCCCGGCCGCGCCCTCATGCGGCCGTCATCCGACCGTTGCCGGTGCCGGCTCGATGCTGATCGTCGCTTCTTCGATCACGGGGTTGGTCAGGAAGCGATGGCAGAGCTCCTCGACCTGGCGGCGGGCCGCCGCGGCATCCTCCGCTTCGACCGTGCACCGGATGGCCTTGCCGACGGTGACGTCGCGCACCGTGCCGAAGCCCAGCGCCGGCAGCGAGCGCTCGATGGTCGCGCCCTGCGGGTCGGCGATGCCGGGCCGCAGGCGGACCTCGACGAGCACGGAGAGCTGCACGACGGCCATCGTGGCACGCGCCGCCGCGGTGGCTGTGGTCATCCGGCCGCGCCGCCCGGCCAGTCGGCGAAGGACTGGCCGGAGAGGCGCTCGTAGCCCTCGACGTAGCGGGCCCGGGTCGCGGCCACCGTCGCCGCCGAGAGCGCGGGCGGCGGGGGCCGCTTGTCCCACCCGGTCGCCGCCAGCTCGTCGCGCACCGGTTGCTTGTCGTAGCTCGGCGGCGTTCGCCCCGGCCGCCAGCCGTCGCGGGGCCAGAAGCGGGACGAGTCGGGCGTGAGGACCTCGTCGGCCAGGACCAGCTGCCCGTCCAACAGCCCGAGCTCCAGCTTGGTGTCGGCCAGGATGATCCCCCGCGCCTGCGCATGCGCCGCGGCACGCGAGTAGACCGCCAGGGCGAGGTCGCGGGCGGCCTCGGCCAGCGGACCGCCGATCCGCGCCACCACGTCGTCGAAGGAGATGTTCTCGTCGTGGACGCCGGCCGCGGCCTTGGTCGAGGGGGTGAAGACCGGCGCCGGCAGCTGGTCGGCCTCCCGCAGGCCCCCCGGCAAGGGCAGACCGCAGACCGTCCCCACCTCCCGATACTCCTGCCAGCCGGTACCGGCGAGGTAGCCCCGCACGATGCACTCGACCGGCAGCATCTCGCAGCGGCGCACGAGCATCATCCGCCCGGCCAGGGCGGCATCGCGGGCGCCGGTCGGAAGGGCGTCGAGCTCGGTCGAGACCAGGTGGTTCGGGGCGATGTCGCGCAGGAGCTCGAACCAGAACGCGCTCATGGCGGTGAGCACCCGCCCCTTGTCGGGCACGGGCTCGGCCATGACGACGTCGAAGGCGCTCAGCCGGTCCGACGCCACCATCAGGAGGAGACCGTCGCCGGCGTCGTAGAGGTCGCGCACCTTCCCCCGGTACACGAGCGGGAGCCCGAGGCCGCCCATCAGCCTGGGACGTCCTCGAGCACCTCGAAGACCGCGCCGATGTGGCGCAGGGAGCGCTGCAGCGAGAACGCCTCGTCCAGCGCGTCCGGCCCGATGGTGACCCTCTCGTCCTTCTCCAGGAGCGACCGGAACGAGACGCCCTCGTCCCACGCCCGCATGGCGTCGTCCTGCACGATGCGGTACGCGGCGTCTCGGCTCAGTCCGCCGGCGACGAGCGCCAGCAGGACGGGCTGGGAGAAGACCAGGCCGTGGCTCGACCAGAGGTTGGCCAGCATCCGTTCCGGGGCCACCCGCAGCCCGGCGACCAGGCGGTCGGCCGCGCCGAGGACGTAGTACGCGAGCAGTGAGGAGTCGGGCAGGATCACCCGCTCGACGGAGGAGTGGGAGATGTCCCGCTCGTGCCAGAGCGCGACGTCCTCCAAGCCGGCGACGAGGTTCCCCCGCAGTATCCGCGCCAGGCCGGCCAGCCGCTCCGCAGTGATCGGGTTGCGCTTGTGGGGCATGGCCGACGAACCCTTCTGGCCGGCCGCGAACCCCTCCTCGACCTCCCGTACCTCGGTCCGCTGCAGGTGGCGCAGCTCGACAGCGATCAGCTCGATCGTCGTGCCGACCGACGCGCAGGCCCACAGGTACTCGGCGTGCCGGTCGCGGGCGATGACCTGCGTGGCGGGCACCGGCGTCAGGCCGAGGGCATCGCAGACGTGGCGTTCGACGAACGGCTCGACGTTGGCGTAGGTCCCGACCGCGCCGGAGAGCTTGCCGACCGCGACGGCCGCCCGCGCCGCCCGCAGGCGGGCCCGGTCGCGGTCGGCCTGGAGGCACCAGAGCGCCACCTTCGTGCCGAACGTCGTCGGCTCGGCGTGGATGCCGTGGGTGCGCCCGATCATCGCGGTGTCACGGTGGTGCAGCGCCGTCGCCTTCAGCGTGGCGACGAGCGCATCGGACGCGGCGAGCAGCAGATCGGCCGCGTCGCGGAGCATCCAGCACCACGCGGTGTCCACGACGTCCGAGGACGTGAGGCCGTAGTGGATCCACTTGGCGGCCTCGGGCGCGCCCGCGTCGGCGATCGCCGCTTGGACGACGTCGACGAAGGCGGCCACATCGTGGTCCGTCACGCGCTCCCGCTCCGCACACGCGGCGACGAAGGCGGCGTCGACGACGGGAGCGAGTGACCGGGCCGCTGCCGCGTCCGGCGAGGGCACGACGCCGAGCGCGGACCACGCCTCGGTCGCGAGGAGCTCGACCTCCAGCCAGCGGCCGAGGCGAGCGGTGTCGCTGAAGATGGCCGCCATCTCGGGGCGGGAGTAGCGGCCGATCACGACTCGATCTTCGCACGACCCCAGCGCGGGACCCGGGACGTCGTCCGCACCCGTTCCTGGGAGAATGGAACCCATGATCCGAGCAGCCGAGCTCTTCGACCACATGGGACTGGACACCGACCTGACCGACGGGGGCGGGATGGATGTCCACACCCCCATCGACGGCAGCGTCATCGGCTCCGTGATGGACGCCGACCCGATCCAGTGGGAGGAGTCGATCGGCCTGGCCGAGCAGGCGTACGACCGGTGGCGGGACGTCCCTGCGCCCCAGCGGGGCGACCTCGTCCGGCGTTACGGCGAGGTGCTGCGCTACCACAAGGACGCACTCGGGCGACTGGTCAGCCTGGAGGCGGGCAAGATCCTGAGCGAGGGCCTGGGCGAGGTCCAGGAGATGATCGACATCTGCGACCTCGCGGTCGGGCTCTCCCGCCAGCTCTTCGGCCGGACCATCGCGTCCGAGCGACCGGGCCACCGCCTGATGGAGGTGTGGCACCCCATCGGTCCCATCGCCGTCATCACCGCCTTCAACTTCCCGGTCGCGGTCTGGTCGTGGAACGCGGCGATCAGCCTCGTCTGCGGCAACCCCGTCATCTGGAAGCCGTCCGAGAAGACGCCACTCACCGCGGTCGCCTGCACGGCCCTGCTCCGCCAGCTGGTCGACGACGATCCCGTGCTGCACGGTCTGGCCCAGGTGGTGGTGGGGGACCACCACGTCGGCCAGGCACTGGCCGACGACAACCGCATCCCGCTGGTCAGCGCCACCGGGAGCACGCGCATGGGACGCGAGCTCGGCCCTCGCGTCGCCGCCCGCTTCGGCCGCACGCTGCTCGAGCTGGGCGGCAACAACGCCATGATCGTCACCCCGTCGGCCGACCTGGAGCTGGCCCGGCGGGCCATCGTCTTCTCGGCCGTCGGGACGGCCGGACAGCGCTGCACCACCCTCCGACGGCTGATCGCCCACCGGTCGGTGCACGACCAGCTGGTCGAGTCCCTGACCAAGGCCTACGCCAGCGTGCCCATCGGCGATCCACTGGAGGAGGGCACGCTGATGGGACCGCTGATCGACGGCGCGGCGCACGCCCGCATGGAGACCGCGCTGATCGCCGCGCAGGAACAAGGGGGCACGGTCCACGGGGGCGGCCGGGCACTCGCCGAGCGGTGGCCTGACGCCTACTACGTCAACCCGGCCCTGGCCGAGATGCCGGCCCAGACCGAGATCGTGCGGGAGGAGACGTTCGCGCCGATCCTCTACGTGATGCCCTACGACGAGCTCGAGGAGGCGATCGCCATCCAGAACGACGTCCCGCAGGGCCTCTCGTCGAGCATCTTCACCACGGACGTCCGGGAAGCGGAGGCGTTCGTGTCCGCCCGCGGCAGTGACTGCGGCATCGCCAACGTCAACGTCGGCCCGAGCGGCGCCGAGATCGGCGGTGCGTTCGGCGGCGAGAAGGCGACCGGCGGCGGGAGGGAGGCCGGCTCCGACTCCTGGAAGGCCTACATGCGCCGAACCACGGTGACCGTCAACTACTCGCGCGACCTGCCCCTGGCCCAAGGCGTGCACTTCGACGTCCAGTGAGCGAGCGGAGCGAGCGAACGGCCCGAGCGGCCGGGAGCGGACGTCGATGAGCGAGTGGAGCGAGCGAGCGGCCCGAGCGGCCGGGAGCGGACGTCGATGAGCGAGGGAGGCGCGGTGCTCACGGCGGCCGGTACCACCGACGACCGGCTGCCCGTCGACCGCCACCTCCTCGACGCCCTGGCCGCACTGCCGACCGCGCCGGCGTCAGACCCGACGCTCCCGGTCCGCGCCGGCAGCCCGCTGACTGGCCGCGAGGCGATGACGCTGTTCGAGGCCCAGACCACCAGCCGCCACCTGGACCTGGCCGCCCGCTCGCTGCGGAGCCGCGGCCTCGGTTACTACACCATCGGCTCGGCCGGCCACGAGGCCAACGCCGCGGTCGCCGCGGCGCTGCGGCCGACGGACCCGGCCCTCCTCCACTACCGCTCCGGCGGCTTCTACGTGCGCCGGGCCATGCAGGTGCCGGGCCACGACGCCCGTCGCGACATCCTGCTCGGCCTCGTGGCGGCCACCGACGAGCCGATGGCCGGCGGGCGCCACAAGGTCTTCGGACACCACGCCCTGGCGATCATCCCCCAGACGTCGACCATCGCCTCCCACCTGCCGCGGGCCCTCGGCGTCGCCTTCAGCATCGACCGCGCCCACCGGCTCGGCGTGCCGTCGGCATGGCCGGCCGACGCGCTGGCCGTCTGCAGCTTCGGCGACGCGTCGGCCAACCACTCGACCGCGACCGGGGCCATCAACACCGCCACCCGCATCGCCCACCAGCACCTGCCCCTCCCGCTCCTGCTGGTCTGCGAGGACAACGGCCTCGGCATCAGCGTCCGCACACCACCGGACTGGATCCGGACCGCCTACTCCGCCCGCCCCCACCTGCGCTGGTTCGAGGCCGACGGCAACGACCCTGCGGGCACCTACGAGGCCGCGCTGGCCGCCGCCGAGTGGGTGCGCACCGAGCGCGGACCGGCCTTCCTCCACCTGCGCACGGTCCGCTTCCTGGCCCACGCCGGCACGGACGTCGAGGCCGCGTACCGGACCCCGGCCGAGATCAGGGACGACTACGCGCGCGATCCCATCCTCGGTACGGCCCGCCTCCTGGCCGAGGCGGGCGTGGCCACGCCGACCGCCCTCGTCCACCACTACGAACGCATCCGCTCGGAGGTGCTGGAGCTGGCCCAGGAGTGCGCCACCCACGATCAGCTGACCTCGGCCGCGGCCGTCATGGCCCCGTTGGCGCCTCGCCATCCCGACAAGGTCGTCGCAGAAGCAACCAGTCCTGCCGTCGCCGAGCGACGGACCGCCTTCTTCGACGGCGCGCTGCCGGAGGCCGAGGGTCCCCTGACGCTGGCCCAGTCCATCAACCGCACGCTGGCCGACCTGCTGGCCCGCTACCCCGAGCTGCTGGTCTTCGGCGAGGACGTGGCGGCCAAGGGCGGTGTCTACGGCGTCACCCGGGGCCTGCTGAAGCGAGCGGGCGCGGCCCGGGTCTTCGACACGGTCCTCGACGAGCAGTCGATCCTCGGCATGGCACTCGGCGCGGGGGTGACGGGCCTCCTGCCCGTTCCCGAGATCCAGTACCTCGCCTACCTGCACAACGCCGAGGACCAGCTCCGGGGCGAGGCGGCGACGCTGCAGTTCTTCTCCCAGGGCCAGTACCGCAACCCGCTCGTCGTGCGGATCGCCGGCTACGGGTACCAGAAGGGGTTCGGTGGGCACTTCCACAACGACGACGCCGTCGCCGTGCTCCGTGACATCCCCGGCCTGGTGGTCGCGTCGCCGGCCCGACCCGACGACGCCGCGGCGATGCTGCGGACGTGTGTCGCCGCCGCCGCCATCGACGGCAGCGTCTGCGTGTTCCTGGAGCCGATCGCGCTCTACCACACGACCGATCTGCACGAGCCGGGCGACGCCGGTTGGCTCGCGCCGTACGAACCGCCGGAGCAGTGGCCTGATACACACGTTCCCATCGGGTCCGGACGGACCCACGGCGACGGCCGCGACCTCACCATCGTCACCAGCGGCAACGGGCTCTACCTGAGCCTGCGGGTGGCCCGCCGCCTCGCCACGTCGGGGATCGAGGCCCGCGTCCTCGACCTGCGCTGGCTGTCCCCACTGCCGGTCGGCGACGTCCTGCGGGAGGCGGAGGCCACCGGCCGCGTGCTGGCCGTCGACGAGACGCGGCGCTCCGGCGGGATCAGCGAAGGCGTGCTGTCTGCTCTCGTCGATGCCGGCTTCAGCGGCCGCCTCGCGCGGGTCACCAGCAAGGACTCGATCGTGCCGCTCGGCGACGCCGCCAACCTCGTGTTGCTGTCCGAGGACGAGATCGAGACCGCCGCCCGAGCGCTCGTCGGCGCGCCGACCAGGTAGTAGACAATCGGTCCGTGCCCGCGGTCGTCATCTACGAGAGCCTGACCGGGAACACCCGCCGCGCCGCCGACATCATCGCCCGGGAGCTGACCCGGCGGGGCATCCCGACGACGGTCTGCGCCATCACCGCGATCGACCTTCAGGCGCTGAGCGCGGCCGACCTCGTCGTGGTCGGGACCTGGACCGACGGGATGTTCTTCTTCGGCCAGCGGCCGGGGCGCGGTGGACGGATCAAGGACCGGCTCCCGGCCATGGCCGGCAAGCAGGCCGTCACCTACGTCACGTTCGCCCTCGAACCCCGCCGCGCCCTCGACAAGCTCACCGACATCGTCCGCGCCACCGGCGCCGACGTCATCGGGGGCATGGCCATCCGCCGCGACGACATCGAGGGTGGCGCCGCCGACCTCGTCGAGCGGGTCCTCGAGGCCACTGCGGACCACTCGTAGACGCCCGGCGGTCGGGTCAGACGTCCGCGGCGATGTCGGACCGGACCAGGAGGCCGGGCCAGTGGAGGGCGGCGACGGCCTCGTAGGCCCGCTCCCGGGCGACCCCGACCGTCGGGCCGACCGCGGTCACGTTCAGGACCCTCCCGCCCGCGGTGACCAGCCCACCCGCACCGTCGGCCGCGACGCCCGCGCAGAAGACCTGGACGCCCGGCACCGCAGCCGCGGCCTCCAGCCCTTCCACCGCGTCGCCCGTCCGGGCCGCGGCGGGGTAGCCGGGGGACGCGCAGACGACGGTGACCGCGGCGTCGTCGCCGAAGGTCGGGCCGGCGTCCATCGCGCCCGCCGCCACGCTGGCCAGCACATCGGCCAGGTCGCCGGTGACGCGGGGCAGGACGACCTGGGCCTCGGGATCGCCGAAGCGCACGTTGTACTCGAGCACCTTCGGACCCTCGGGCGTCAGCATCAGGCCGGCGTAGAGGACACCGCGGTAGTCGATGCCGCGGCGGCGCAGCTCGTGCACGGTCGGGGCCACGAGCGCCTCCGCCAGCCGCTCCCCCTCCGCGGCGTCGACGGCCGGCACCGGTGAGTAGGCGCCCATGCCGCCCGTGTTCGGACCGCGGTCCCCGTCGGCCAGCCGCTTGAAGTCCTGGGCCGAGGCCATCGGGGACACGGCGGCGCCGTCGCAGAGGCACAAGAGGGAGACCTCGGGCCCGCTCATCCCCTCCTCGATCACGACGCGACGGCCGGCCTCGCCGAAGGCCTGCCCGGAGAGCTTGGCGCGGACGTCCTCCTCGGCCTCGGACCGCGACTCGGTGACGAGCACGCCCTTGCCCGCGGCCAGGCCGTCCGTCTTGACGACGTAGAGCCCGGGCAGGTCGTCGAGGAAGGCGACCGCCGCCTCCGCCTCCGCGGGACCGAAGGTCCGGTGCGCCGCGGTCGGCACGCCCGCTGCGGCCAGCACCTCCTTCATCCACGCCTTCGAGCCCTCCAGCCGGGCCCCGTCGGCCCCGGGGCCGACGACCAGGGCACCCCCAGCCCGCAGCCGGTCGGCCAGGCCCTCGACGAGAGGGACCTCCGGACCGATCACGTAGAGCTCGGCGTCGATCTCCTCGGGGGGTGCGGCCGCCGAGCCGGGGATGCCCGGGTTGCCGGGCGTCACCACCACGGTCGCGGTGCGGCCGAGCACGGAGGCGAGCGCGTGCTCCCGCCCTCCTGATCCGACGACGCAGACGCGCACGATCAGTGCAGCTGCACGAACTGGTCGCGACCGGGACCGGTGCCGACGTAGCGCACGGGCACGCCGACGTGGCGCTCGAGGACGGCCAGGTAGTCCCGAGCCTTGGGCGGCAGATCGGGCCCCTCCCGGAGCTCGGAGATGTCGGTCTGCCAACCCGGCAGCTCCTCGAAGACGGGCCGCACGTCGTGGAGCACGCTCTGGTGGTACGGCATCGAGGACAGGACCGCGCCGTCGTGTTCGTACCCGATGCAGATCTTCACCGCGTCGAGGGTGTCCAGCACGTCGAGCTTGGTGATGGCCACCTCGGACAGCGAGTTCAGGCGGACGGCCTGGCGCAGCATGACCGCGTCGAACCAGCCCGTGCGCCGGCGACGGCCGGTGTTCGTGCCGAACTCGTGGCCCCGCTCGACGAGCAGGTCGCCGACGCCGTCGAACAGCTCGGTCGGGAACGGTCCGGCTCCGACCCTGGTGCAGTAGGCCTTGGCGATCCCGATCACCCGCGTGATGTGGCGGGGCCCGATGCCCGAGCCCGTGCAGGCACCGCCCGCCGTCGGGCTGGACGACGTGACGTAGGGGTAGGTCCCGTGGTCGAGGTCGAGGAAGGTCGCCTGCGCGCCTTCCAGGAGGACGTGCTGGCCGGCCTCGAGGGCCTCGTGCACGAGCGCCACCGTGTCGGCGATGTAGGGCGCCACCCGCGGCGCCAGCTCGTCGAGGTACCGCGCCGCGATCTCGTCACCGTCGAGGGGCAGGCGGTTGAACACGCGGGTCAGGACGGCGTTCTTGTCCTTGAGCACCTGGTCGATCTTCTGGCGGAAGATCTTGGGGTCGAGCAGATCCTGGACCCGGAGGCCGACCCGGAGCGCCTTGTCGGCGTAGCTGGGGCCGATCCCGCGGCGGGTCGTGCCGAGCTTGTTGCGCCCCAGCCGCCGCTCGGTGAGGAAGTCCATCTCCTGGTGGTACGGCAGGATCAGGTGGGCGTTGCCGCTCACCCGCACCCGGGTGCAGTCGATGCCCTTGGCCGTCAGCGCGTCGATCTCGGCCAGCAGCACGGCCGGGTCGACCACGACACCGTTGCCGATGACGGGCACGACGTGGTCGTAGAGGATCCCGGACGGCAGCAGCTGCAGGGCGAACCGCTCGCCGTCGACGACGATCGTGTGCCCGGCGTTGTGACCGCCCTGGTAGCGGACGACCATCGCCGTCTCCTTGGCCAAGAGGTCGGTGACCTTCCCCTTGCCCTCGTCGCCCCACTGGGTCCCCACGACCACCGTTGCCGGCACGGGCGGCTCCTCTCGTCGACCCGCCGACAGTGTCGCACCTGAGGCGCCGCGCGCTACCCGTCCGGTTCTCGCGGCGATCCGTGCGTCAAAGGGCCACGGGATCCCGCGAGACCGACGTCTGGGCGGGCCGGGTGGACGGGCGGCCGCGCGGCCGCCGCTGAGGGTCAGAGCGGGCGGGAGACGAGGATCTCGTCGGCCCGCCGGCGGGCCCGGCGGAGGATCAGCCCGGCGGTGGCGAGGACCACCGACAGGCCGGCGAGCACGGCCACCCCGCCCGGTCCCGTGACCGGAAGGTGGGTCGGCTCCGCCGCGGGAGCGGCCGCGACCGGCGCCGGCGCGGCAACGGGCGTCGGCGCGGCGGGAGCTTCAGCCGGCGGCGGCATCGGCGCGGCGGGCGGGAGCGCCTCGACCACGGGCGGCGCAGTCTCCGGCGGCGCGGTGTCCAGCGGCACGGTCTCGGGCGGGACGGTCTCGGGCGGGACCGTCTCGTCCGTGCCCGGGATGTCGTCTTCGCGCTGGCGGCGGGTCGTGGTCGGCTCGGACACCGCGGTGGTCTCCGGCGCCGCCGTCTGCTCCGTCTGCGTCGTCATCTCGACGGTCCCGTCGTCCGGTGGCGTCTGCGCCACCGCCGGGGACCACACGCCGAGCGCGAGTACGCCCGCGGTCGCCACCACCAGTCCGCCTCTGGTCGTCCGCCTCATCGTCGCTCCCTCCGCCCGTTCCCAGGAGGAACGTGCCGATGATCGCCGGTCGACACGAGCCGGTGGCGTCACGTTCGGCCCGTTTGTACCGCCGGGAGCGCGAACGGCCGCGCACGGCCTCTGGGCGCAGCACACCACGCGCGCAGCGTGGGCGACGGGGCTGCGCCGCGACTAGAGCGTGAAGCGGACGGCGCAGCGGTCGGCCACGTGGGGGCCGATCACGGCAGCGCGGAAGTGCTCGTGGTCGGGGTGCCCGTCGTACTCGGCCCAGCCATCGGCGTCGTCGAAGTCGGCGACGATGGCGTAGTCCCACGAGCCGGCGCCCAGCCGGAGGTCCTGACCGAAGGTGTAGGCACGAATGGCCGAGATCTGCTTCGGGAGCTCGGCCGCCGCAGCCGAGATGCGCTCGACGTCGGCTGCGGTCGTGGCGTCGGCGAAGCGGAACAGCACGCAGTGGCGGACCATCGCCCGAACCCTAGGCGGGCGCCAACGGAGAGCCCGGCGATCGGCTGGTTCGCCGCGCCACCCCAAAACCGTGAACTCGTCGCGAGATTGGCGACTGAGGGCGCCGCCGCCGCGAACACGTCGCGGAAATGGTCGCTGGGCCACCCAAACCGTGAATTCGTCGAGAGGATGGCGACGGGATGCCGCTGCCGCGACCTCGTCGCGGAAATGGTCGCTGGGCCACCCAAAACCGTGAACTCGTCGCGAGGTTGGCGACTGAGGGTGCCGCCGCGACCTCGTCGCGGAAATGGTCGCTGAGCCACCCAAAACGTGAACCCGTCGCGAGATTGGCGACTGAGGGCGCGCTGCCGCGAACTCGTCGCGGAAATGGTCGTTCGAGGGGACGGGAGGCCGGGGGCGGCGCGCAGGAGGCCCAGGCCGGGGGGGCGCTCAGGCGGGGGCGGGCGCGCTCAGGCCAGCGCGGCCGAGCCCTC
>JBKPRL010000213.1:0-15526 GCA_046734535.1 bacterium
GTGCCGCTGTGATCGATGACCCTGAACACCGTGAAGCCTCGATCCGCAATCACGCCCGTCAGACGGTCGACGGTCTGTGCGACGGACTTGTTGCTGTGCTTGGTGCTGATCCGGCCGAGGATTGGGGGTTGTCCAGCATGAGGGCTCCCATGTTCTCGAGGCCTTCGTTCGACGCGCACGATTCTTGCTCGGGAACTCGCCACCCTGTGACGCGCCCACGCAGCGCTTCTGAAGCGTGAGAAGACACTGCTTGGGCCGAGCGCGATGCGCCGGCAGCTGCCGTGCCAGCACTCCGGAAGTGGGGTGGGCTCTACGACGTTCGGACGGTGCGCGCCGGTCCCGCCCGGATGACGGCGAGCGCGTCAACCGAGCTGGTCGAGGATCTCAGGCCAGTGGGCGATCGGGACGAAGTGTCCACACTGTGGGCAGCCATGAAGCTCGCAGTCGGGAATCAGCTCGGCGTGGAGCTGGGCATGATGCCGGCCGACGATGCGGTCGAGCTCTCCGTACCAGCTGTGGACCGGCACGACGACCTGGTCGAGCGTGAACCCCCAGCCGACGGCGTCAGAGATCCAATCGTCGACGTAGCCGTCGATGGTCCTGATGGCAGCCTCGTCCATCCAGGCCACGAATGCCTCTCGCATGCCTGGAGCGGCCAGCACCTCAGGCGCGAAGCGCTCGGTCAGACGCAGGAGGCGGTGAGGGTCGTCTGCGAGCCATCGACATCTGTCCCTGACAGCGTCGCGATGGCCGACGGGATCGCCGGCCACCTGGCGGGCGAGAGCGATCACCTCAGGTGGATCATCCAGTTCGGTAGCCGGTTCAGCTGCCCCGCAGACGACAGCGATGGCGGTGACCCGGTCCGGGGCGAGCGCACCGAGGGCAAGGGCGTAACGGCCGCCACCTGACCAGCCGACAACGGCCACGCGCTCCAGGTTCAACTGATCGAGCGCTTGGACGATGTCGACGGTCGCTGTGGTGTTCGTCAGAAGCCCCGGAAAGGGATCGGAGCGGCCGTACCCGGGCCGGTCGATCGACAGATGCCGCATCCCTGCCGCTTCCGTCGCCGCGACGTCCGGGCACAACAACCGAGAGCCCGGCGTGCCGTGAAGAAACAGCAGCGGGAAGCCGTCGCTCGGGCCCCATTCAGCGATCTGAACTCGGCGCCCGTCCGAGACCACCACGGATGCATCGCGACTCGGCGAGTGACTCGGCCGAGCCGCCTCGTACGAGTGGGCCACCGGCCGATTCAACCAGGTCCCCGAAGCGCGCGCGAGTAGCAGCGTGGCGTGTGTGTCCGGCCCTACCTCGCCGCCTCCAGCAGCGCGAGGTCGCGCTGCGCATAGCGGTTGTGCCAGAACTCCTCTTCGAAGACGGTGTAGATGCACTCCTGGATCGGGTTCGTGCCGTTCTCGAGGACGTCGACTTGTCGGATGAGATCAGCCGCCGCCAGTGTCGCGAGGTAGTCGCGGAACCCTGTGGCGCGATCGGCGCGCACGGTGAGGGCCTCCGCGACAGAGGGCCGCAGGTCGTAGTCGAGACCCGGCCAGGGGAAGTCGACGGAGCCCGAGTTCGGCAAACCGATCGGGTGGAAGCCCTCTCCGAGGATGGGGGCGGTGAACCACTTGTCCATCGCGAAGACGAGGTGTCGCAGGGTCTGGACGAAGGACCACTCGTCGTCGACCGACTCGTGCAGCCTGGCTTCGGGGAGGGCCAGCGCCCGGCTGACCGTCTTCGCCCACTCGTCCTCCAGCGCCTCCCATGTCGCCCGCATGTCGCCGGGATCGGAGGGGCGGAGCATCGCCCGCAGGGGGTACCACGGATCGCGCTCGTTCACGTAGGCCGTGACATCGACGCCGTTGATGACGACCCGGTCGACCAGGGCGTCGATGTCGACGTTGACGAGCCAGGCGTGGCTGATCTTCGCGTCCGTGAGGTTGACGTCGCGAAACCGGGCGCCGCTGAGATCGGCGCCCCAGAACACGGCTCCCGCGAGATCCCCTTCGAACTCTTCCGGCATGCTGCCTCCAGTCGTCTGTCGCCGTTCGGCGGGCTGCCGCCCCCAGTCTGCTGGATCGCGCCACGCCGTTCGTCGGCCTCCGCTGCCGGACCTCGGGGCGGGCGGGTTTAGCCTGGCCCCTGGGCGGATCGCATACCGCCAGATCCGCGTGCCAGCAGCCAAGGAGGTTCGTCGACGTGCCGGACGGGGTGCTGATCATCGGGGCCTACGGAACCGGCAAGTCCTCGCTGTGCGAGGAGCTCGCCGAGGTCATGGAGTCGGCAGGTGTGGCGTACGCCGCGATCGACCTCGACTGGCTCGGCTGGTACGACGCACCGGGCCGCCGGCCGGGACATGACCGGCGTGATCCCGTCGCGCTGGCGAACCTGTCGGCCGTGAGCGGCAACTACGTCTCGGCCGGCGTGGAGCACTTCGTGCTCGCGGGCGCAGTCTGGTCCGAGCCGGAGCTGGCAGCGATCCGCGACGCGCTGCCGTTCCCCCTGCGTGTCATGCAGCTGACGATCCCCTACGAGGAGATCGAGCGACGGCTCGCGTCGTCGGTGTCGACCGCCCGGGCCAACGACCTCACCGAGGCGAAGCAACAGAGCGAGCGGGGCGACGTCGGCCTCAGCGACCTCGTCATCGCCAACGATCGTCCGATCTGGGAGGTCGCCGACGAGGTGATCGACTGGCTGGGGTGGAGGTGAACGTCCTCGGTCAGCGAAGGGCTCGTGCCAGCCAGGGCCGGCCAGGGCCCGTCGAGCGCGGCCGGCGGCCCACCGGCCGCGGCCGCGGCCAGCGAAGCTGTCACGGATCGGCCCGACTTCCGGGCTGATCCGTGCCTGCCTCGGAACGTGTCACGTTTCGACCCGTCCCGGGGTTGGGGGACGGCGGCTCGACGCGGGCGGCCGGAGGACAGCGACTCGCGGCGATCGGCGACTCACGGGTAGCGGTTCCACCGCAGCGACAGGGCGATGGCCGCCGCCGCCAGCACCGACGCGACGAGCACGAACCAGACCGTGAGCTCCTCCTGGCGGTGCTGCTCCACGACCTCGCGAGGCAGCGTGCGGAAGACATCGTCCAGCTGGTCTGCGTCCTCGGCCCGGAAGTACTGGCCGCCCGTCGTGTCGGCGACGGCCTGGAGCGTCTTCTCGTCGATCTCGGCGAACCGCCCGCCCGGGCCGAACCCGGTTCCGGGGGGCGGTCCGATGTCGAAGGGCCCGTTCGTCGGCGCGTCGCCGCGGAGCTGGTCGATGTTGCACACCGGCTGTGACGGCGATGTCGTCCCGAAGCCGATGGTGTACACGCGGATGTGCCTCGCGGCGGCCTCCCCCGCGGCGACGAGCGGCTCGACCCCGCGGGTGTTCGCCCCGTCGGTGAGGACGACGATCGTGTCGGGCTGGAAGTCGCCCACCGGAGGCGCCGCGGGCGCGGGCGTATCCGCCGATCCGGCTCCCGGCGCGGTGGTCCCGGGCTGGTCGCCTCCGAGCTGAACGCCGGTCGGCGCGACCGCGCTGTTGTGCTCGGCGATGGCGTCGATCGACGCGAGGATGGCCATGCCGATCGCCGTGCCCCTCGAGGTCGTCAGCTTGTCGATGGCGTCGATCAGCTTGTGCTGATCGGTGGTCGAGGGCACGACGAGCGCCGCGAAGCCAGCGAAGGCGACGAGCCCGATCTGCGTGCCGTCGTTCTGGCTGCGGATGAACCGCCGCGCGGCATCCTGGGCGACGACGAGGCGGTTCGGCTGGACGTCGGTCGAGCACATCGATCGGGAGACGTCGATGGCCAGCAGGACCGAGGTCGAGCTGCGGGCGTACGTCACCTCGGCCGTCGGCCGGGCCACGCCGACGCCGAGCACAAGCAGGCTGGCGATGAGCAGCGCCAGAGGGATGCGGCGCTTCCAATGGGCGCGAGCCGGGATCGCGGCGCGGATCGCCGCGACGTTCGAGACCCGTACCGCGAGCTTGCGGCGGCGGCGCCGCACGAGCCACAGCGCGCCGAGCAGCAGTGGTACGGCGGCCAGCGCGATCAGCGCCCAGGGCCAGGTGAGCGTCATCAGACGATCCTCCCGAACCAGCGCAGCATCAACAGGCCACCCGCCAGCAGCAGCGCGATCGCCGCGAAGGCGAAGATGGCGGTGACCTCGGTCTTCTTGTCCACCGAGGTGACCCGCCGCTCGATCGAATGGGTGATCGTGTCGGTGTCCGCAGCCTCGGCCGCGGGCTCGTAGGTCCCGCCGGTGGCGTCGGCCAGGTCACCCAAGGCCTGCTCGTCGAGCGCTGTCGCCACCTGGAAGCCGTCGACGGTGATCACCGCGCCGTCGGCGCTGCCCACCCCGACGGCCGACACGTGCACGCCGACGTCGTTGGCCAGCTGGGCCACGGCGGCCGGATCGGGTCCGCCGGTGTTCTCCCCGTCGGACACCAGCAGGATGGTCGCCGACGGGAAGTACCCGACGGGCGGCGGTGAGGGCTGATCCGGGTCCGGCAGCGCGACCGGCGTCCCGGCAATGGCGCTGAGCGCCACGAGCATGCCCTGCCCGAGCGACGTGCTGCCACCGGGCTTGAGCCGGCCGATCGCCGCGAGGATCTCGGCGTGGTCGTTGGTCGGCTGCTGCGTGACGAGCGCGCCGTCGCCGAACGCGACGACGCCGACGTCGATCGACGACGGCTGGGCCTCCACGAACCGGCGCGCCACTCCCTGCGCGACGCCGAGGCGCGTCGGCTCGACGTCGTCCGCACCCATGCTGTTGGACACGTCCAGCACGAGCAGCACCGTGCCGCTCGCCCGCGAGCTGGCCAGCGTCGCCTGCGGGCGGGACAGGGCGAAGATCATCACGGCCAGCGCGGCGAGCAGCAGGCCGAAGGGCACGTGGCGGCGGCGACCCACCCGCTGCGATCCCATGGTGACCATCAGTCCCGACGCCGCCAGGGCGTCGACGCCGCGAGCCCGCCGGCGCTGCAGCGCCACGTAGGCCGCCACGAGCAGCGGGACGACGACCAGCGCCGCGAGGAGGGACGGCCAGGCGAACGTCATCGTCTGGGCTGCTTCGCGCGGCGGACCATCTCGACCAGCGCGGCGGCCAGGTCGTCGTCGGTCGAGATGTCGTTGAGCCGTGCTCCGGCGCGGCGGATCGAGCCCTGCAACGCCTGCTCTCGGGCATCGACCTCGAGGTGGAAGCGACGCCGGAACTCGGGGTCGCTCGTGTCGGCGACGACCTGCTCGCCCGTCTCCGCGTCCTCCACGACGATCAGTCCGACCTCCGGCAGCTCGCGCTCGAGCGGATCGACCAGTCGTACCACCACGACCTCGTGGCGTTGCACGAGACGCGACAACGGGCGCTCCCAGCTCGTGCCGGTGATGAAGTCCGAGATCAGGAACACGAGGGACCGGCGGCGGATGGTCGACAGCGCGACACGCAGCAGCGCGGCGAGGTCGGTCGTCGTCCCCGGCGCGGTGGTCGCCGGGCGATGCTTGGCGAGCTCGTGGCCGAGCCGGAGCACGTGGGTGCGACCGGTGCGAGGTGGAACCACACGCTCCAGGCGCTCGTCGTAGAGCAGGGCGCCGACCCGGTTGCCGCCGCGGGCGAGCAGCCGGGCGAGCGTGACGGCGAGCTCGGTCAGGACGACGTCCTTGCCCCGATCCCGCGGGCCGAACTCCATCGATCGCGAGCGATCGAGCAGCAGCCACGCGGTGAGCTCGCGGTCCTCCGTGTACTGACGCACGTGGGGCTCGTCGAGCCGGGCGGTGACGTTCCAGTCGATGTGGCGGACGTCGTCCTCGGGCGTGTAGGTGCGAAGGTCGGCGAAGTCGATCCCCGACCCGTAGAAGTGCGTGCGGTACGAGCCCTGCAGCTGGCCGTCGAGGCGGCGCAGGACCTGCCATTCCAGACGGCGCAGGAGCTGTTCCGACGCGCGCGCCATCAGCGCATCCGCAGCGCGACGTCGGGAACGGGGAGCGCGGCCATCACCCGGCGGAGCACCTGGTCGGCGGTGATCTCATCCGACATCGCCTCGTACGAGAGGACGAGCCGGTGGCGGAGCACGTCGAGCGCGAGGTCGCCGACGTCGGGCGGCAGCGCGTAGTCACGGCCGCGGACGAAGGCCAGGGCGCGCGCGGCGAGGATCATGCTGATGGACGCGCGTGGGCTGGCGCCGAAGCTGATGTAGCGCGCGAGGTCGCCGAGGCCGACCGCGTCGGGCTCCCGCGTGGCCGCGGTGAGCCGTACCGCGTACTCGACGAGGGCGGGGTCCACGTAGACCTCGTCGACGCGCCGCTGCATCTCCATGAGCAGCTCGGTGCCGATGATGCGCTGCGTGGCGGGTGGCGGCGTGATGGCCCGATCGACGATCACGAACTCCTCGGTAGCGCTCGGGTAGCCGACGAGCACCTTCATCATGAACCGGTCGACCTGCGCCTCCGGCAGGGGGTACGTGCCCTCCGACTCGATGGGGTTCTGGGTGGCCATCACGAGGAACGGCTGGGGCACGCGGTGGGTCTCCCGACCGATCGTCACCTGCTGCTCCTGCATCACCTCGAGGAGCGCGCTCTGCACCTTGGCCGGCGCCCGGTTGATCTCGTCGGCCAGCAGCAGGTTGGTGAACACCGGACCGAGCGAGACCTGGAACTCGCCGCTCTGCTGGTGGTAGATCCGGGTTCCCACCAGGTCGGCCGGCACGAGGTCCGGGGTGAACTGGACCCGGTGGAACTGCCCCCCGATCGCGGCGGCGACCGACTTCACGGCCAGGGTCTTGGCCAGGCCCGGTACGCCCTCGACGAGGATGTGGCCGCGAGCCAGGAGGGCGACGACGAGACGCTCGAGGAGCACGTCCTGGCCGACGATCGTGCGCTTGACCTCGTAGAGCACCTGCTCCATCGGGTTCCCCAGCGACGCGCTCGACTCGCCGGGCGACGGCGGGTCGAACGCGTCCGGTCGCCACATCCGGTCGTCGCTGGATCGGTCCATCGGCTCGTTCCCTCCTGTGCTCACTTGGGCGGCTGCGGGCCCCCACCGGCTCCGATCGCCGTGCCGATCGGCACCGCGAAGCTGATCCCGATGAAGAACCCGTCCCTCGTCGGGTCGGCGATGGCGACGACGATGCCGATCACCTCGCCTTGCTGGTTGAGCAGCGGTCCACCCGAGCTGCCCGGGTTGACAGCGGCGTCGAACTGGATGAGGCCGCGGCGCTCGGAGCCGTCGTTGGCTCGAATCGTGCGGTCCAGCGCCGAGATCACCCCCGCCGTGGTGGTGTCGTCGAGCCCGAGCGGGTTGCCCACCGCGACCACTGGCAGCCCGACGCCGACCCCGGCGCCGCCGAGGACCGCGGGCACGACGAGCTCCGGCAGCTGGGCCGGCTGGAGCAGCGCGATGTCGTGCTCCTCGTCGGACGAGACGACCTCCGCGGTGGTTCGTGTGCCGTCGGGGTAGACGACGTTGATCGACGTCGCGCCGGCCACCACGTGGAGGGCGGTCAGGATGGACCCGTCCTCGTTGACGATGACACCCGTGCCGAGCCCGCCGCGCTCGGTGTCCGTGGTGGGGGTGTTGGCGCCTTGCTCGACATCGATCTCCACGACCGATGGCTGGATCTTGCGGTAGACCTCGGCCACGACCTGGCTCCTCGCCTCGACCGCCTTGGTCACCGCGTCACCGATCGCGGTCTCCGTCGGCGCGTCGAGGGTCGACGGCACCGGCGTCGCTCCGTCGCTCCCGCCGGAGGAACAGCGGCTGACCAGGATCGCGACGAGGGCGAGGACGGCGACGAGCGCGACGACGACCACCCACGGCGGACGGCGACGGGCGTGCGGCGGGGCCACCGGAGCCGCGTCGACGTCGCTCACCGTCACCGACGATCACCACCTCGAGGTTGCGACCGCAACCGCATGGACGACCCTATGTCGCCGCCACCCGCCCGCGGCCGCGGCCGCTCGGGCCACGGCGCAGCCCGCGTGAGCTCGGCCATCGTCTCGCCCGGCCCGACGGCGCTCAGGCGAACCCCACCACGTCGTGGGGCTCGTAGGGCTCCTCGAGGCGGACGAGCTCCTCGGCGGTCAGCGTGAGCTCGACGGCGGCCACAGCATCCTCGAGGTGCTCGAGCTTCGTCGCGCCGACGATGGGGGCAGTGACGACCGGCTTGGCGCACAGCCACGCCAGCGCGACCTGCGCTCGGGGCACGCCCCGCTCGGCCGCGATCTCGGCCACCCGCTTGGCGATCACCCGGTCTGACGCCGACGTGTCGTAGAGGCTGCGGCCGAACGCGTCCGTCTCCGAACGGGTCGTGGCCTCGTCCCAGTCGCGCGTGAGCTTGCCCCGCGCGAGCGGGCTCCACGGCAGGACGGCGATGCCCTGGTCGTCGCAGAGCGGCAACATCTCCCGCTCCTCCTCCCGCTGGATGAGGTTGTAGTGGTCCTGCATGCTGACGAACCGGGTCCACCCGTGGAGGTCGGCGGTGAACAGCGCCTTGGCGAACTGCCACGCGAACATCGACGATGCGCCGACGTAGCGCGCCTTGCCGGCCTTGACGACGTCGTGCAGCGCCTCGACCGTCTCCTCGATCGGCGTGCGCTGGTCCCAGCGGTGGATCTGGTAAAGGTCGACGTAGTCGGTCCCCAGGCGGCGGAGGCTGGCGTCGATCTCGCTCATGATCGCCTTGCGGGAGAGGCCGGCACCGTTGGCGCCGTCGCGCATGCGTCCATGGACCTTGGTGGCGATGACCACCTCGTCCCGAGTCGTCAGCTCGGCGAGGGCGCGGCCCAGGATCTCCTCGCTCGACCCGAGCGAGTACACGTTCGCGGTGTCGAAGAAGTTGATCCCGAGCTCCAGCGCGCGGACGAAGAAGGGCCGGCTGGCCTCCTCGTCGAGCGACCACGGGTGGGTGCCGCGGGCGGGGTCGCCGTAGCTCATGCAGCCGAGGCAGATCCGGGAGACGGTCAGGCCGGTCCGGCCGAGCTTCACGTACTTCACGAGCAGGACCTCCGGGGTCGTCGAGGGACGCTCCCGCCATGTTCGCGTCGGGACCCTGCCGTTGCCCAGACCAATCTGCCCGGCCGCCGGTGACGAAGGACTACGGTGCCCTTCTGCAACCAGCTCGCAACAAGCAGCGCACCCGGACCGGGAAGGAGCGCGTGCTGTGCACATCCCTGACGGCTACCTCAGCCCGCAGACCTGTGCAGTGATGTACGGCGCCGCCGTGCCCTTCTGGGCGGTGGCCGCTCGGCGGGTCCAGAAGGTCGTGAAGAACCGCTACGTGCCGCTCCTCGCCATCGGGGCGGCGTACTGCTTCCTGGTGATGATGTTCAACATCCCGATCCCCGACGGGACCACCGCCCATGCCGTGGGCGCGGTGCTCATCGCCGTGCTCCTCGGACCGTGGGCCGCGGTGATCGCCGTGAGCATCGCCCTGCTCATCCAGGCGCTGTTCTTCGGCGACGGCGGCGTCCTCGCGTACGGGGCCAACGTGGTCAACATGGCCGTCATCATGCCCTTCGTCGGCTACGGGGTGTACCGGACGCTGGCTCGGCGCACGTCCCTGACCTCGCCGAAGCGGGCAGTCGCCGCTGGGGTCGGCGCGTACCTGGGCATCAACGCCGCCGCGCTGGCGGCGGCCATCGAGTTCGGCATCCAGCCCGACCTCTTCTACAAGCTGAGCTCCACCGGAGCCAAGATCCCGCTCTACGCGCCGTTCCACCTCTCGCAGTCGATCCCGACGATGCTCTTCGCCCACCTGGTCGTGGCCGGCGTGGTCGACGGTGCGCTCACCATCGGCGTCGTCGTCTACCTGCAGCGGGCGAACCTGCCGCTGCTGCGCATCAACCACGACGCGGTGCCGGAGACGGACGCCGACATCCCGGCGCCGCGCGCGATCGGCTTCCGGTGGGCGTTCGCCGGTCTGGCCGGCATGGCTGCGCTGGTCCCCCTCGGCCTGCTGGCCACCGGCACGGCGTACGGCGAGAGCGCACCCGACGACCTCGTACTCGAGCGGTACGGGCTGGGCGCCGTGCCGACCGGGCTGGCGAGGTACAGCGACTTCTGGAGCCACTCGCTCTTCCCGGGCTACGACTTCGAGCGCAGCGGGCACCCGACGCTCGCCTACTACGCATCCGCGGCCATCGGCACGATCCTCATCGGCCTCGCCGTCATCGGCCTCGTCGCCGTCGTCCGGCTCGTCCGGCGCCGGTCGGCCGAGGCCGACCAGCTCGACGCCGCGGCGGCGGCCCCGTCGACGCCATGATCGCCACGCGGCAGACCAGGCCGGCGACGCCGGACTGGCTGGTGCAGCCGGAGATCGCGATGTGCCCGTGTGGTTGCATCGGCAAGCGCAAGAAGGGGAGCTTCGTGGAGAAGACCCTGAAGGGCGGCACCTCGCTCATGCGCCAGGCCATCTTCAGCGAGGACGTGGCCGCAAAGACCGGCCTGCTGCAGCAGCTCGACCCTCGCATCAAGCTGGTCACCCTCCTCGGGCTCCTCGTGGTCGCCGCGCTGGCCCGAAGTGTGACGGTCCTCCTCGGTATCTATGCCGCGGTGCTGGCGCTCGGTGTGGTCAGCGGGCTGTCGCTCGTGTTCTTCGTCAAGCGGGTGTGGCTCTTCATCCCGCTCTTCACGGGCATCGTGGTCCTGCCGGCCACGCTCAACCTCGTCACGCCGGGGACGATCGTGGTGCCCCTCGGCACCTGGTTCGGCCACGAGGTCGGGGTCACCTCGGAGGGGGTGCACGGCGCGGCGATCATCGTCGTCCGGGTGGCGGTCTCGATCTCCCTGGTCGTGCTGCTGACGCTCACGACGCCCTGGACGCGCCTGCTCTCCGCGCTGCGGGCGCTCTTCGTTCCGAAGATCTTCATCCTCGTGCTGGGCATGGCCTACCGCTACCTGTTCCACCTCCTCGGCTCGGTCACGGACATGTACTCGGCTCGAACGTCCCGCACGATCGACCCCGACGTCGGCGTGGCCTCCGGCCGGCGGTTCGTCGCCGCCTCGGCGGGCGCGCTGTTCGGCAAGGCCCACGCGCTGTCGGACGAGGTGTACCTGGCCATGGTCGCCCGCGGCTACGACGGCAACGCGAGGACGCTGACGGCCTTCCGCCTGCGGACCCTCGACGTCGTGTGGGTCGCGGGCTGCGTCCTGGCCGGCGCCGCCATCCTCGGACTCGACCGCTACGCGGGCTGATGGGTCCGGCAGACCGCGCGAACGGCGCAGACGACACCGACGGCGGGGCCGGGCCGGCCGGCGACAGTCGGCTCCTCGCCTGCCACGACCTGCACTACTCGTACCTCGGCCGCTTCCCGGCGCTCGACGGGGTCTCGCTGGCCGTCGAGCGGGGCGAGAAGGTGGCCGTGATCGGGGCCAATGGCTGTGGCAAGTCAACGCTCCTCAAGGTGCTCGACGGGCTCGTGTTCCCTGACGCGGGGACCTTCGAGGCGTTCGGCCAGGTGATCACCGAGGACGGCCTCGAGGACCAGCAGCTCTCCCGAGGGTTCCGCTCCCGGGTCGGCTTCATCTTCCAGAGCTCGGACGCCCAGGTCTTCTCGCCCACGGTCCGCGAGGAGCTGGCCTTCGGCCCCCTGAACATGGGGTTGGCGCAGGAGGAGGCGCGGCGGCGTGTCACCGACATCCTCGGCCTGCTGGAGATCACGGACCTGGCCGACCGCGCCCCATTCCAGCTGTCCGGCGGCCAGAAGAAGCGGGTGGCGATCGCCTCGGTGCTGGTGATGAACCCCGAGGTCCTCCTCTTCGACGAACCGACCGCGGCGCTCGACCCTCGGACGCAGCAGTGGCTCATCGAGCTGATCGTCGAGCTGAACGAAGCGGGCAAGACCATCGTCCTCGCCACCCACGACCTGCCCGCGCTGGAGCTGCTCGCCGATCGGTGCGTGGTGCTCTCCGAGGACCACCGCGTGGTTGCCGAGGGACCACCCGATGAGCTGCTGACCGACCGCGAGCTCCTCCTCGCCGTCAACCTGATCCACGAGCGCAGCCCCCTGCCCGCGCGCGGCGTCTGATCCCCCGCAAGACCGCGCCCGCCTATCGAGGCTCCCGCGTCGAGTACTGAGCTCACGCCGAGCGGCCAGGTTGGCCGGCCGACGTCCAGCCGTAGTGTGGCCGGCATGCCCGGATCGCTCCTCGGAACCGAAGTCGTGAGGGTCGAAGACCCCGAGCTCCTCGAGGGCCACGGCACGTTCATCGGCAACCTCGCCGTGCCCGGACTGCTCCACGTGAGCTTCGTGCGCTCGCACCACGCCCACGCCTTCATCACCGGGATCGACGTCAGCGAGGCCGAGCACCTCCCTGGCGTCGTCGCCACCTTCACCCACGCCGACCTCGACCTCCCCGCCTTCCACTCCTTCGGCATGGCGCTCAACCCGGCCTGCGCGCGCCCGGCGCTGGCCGACGGCAAGGTCCGCTTCGTGGGCGAGCCGGTCGTCGCCGTCGTCGCCGAGACGGCGGCCCAGGCCGAGGACGCCGCGGACACCGTGGTCGTCGACTACGAGCCGCTGCCGGCCGTCGTCGACCCCGAGGCCGCGCTCGCCGAGGGGGCACCGATCCAGTTCGACGAGCTCGGTTCCAACCTGGTCGCCGGTCAGCGCGACCGCGCCGGCATCGATCCCCTGTCGGACGCCGCCGTCGTCGTGCGCGGCCGGTTCGTCAACCAGCGCATCGCTGTCGTGCCGATGGAGGGCAACGCCATCGCGGTCATCCCGGCGGCCAGCCACGACATGGCCCCCGCCGATGTGTCCGGCGCGGGCGCGATGACGGGCAACGGCGACGGGAGCCGGACCGGTGACGGGAGCCGGACCGGTGACGGGAGCCGGACCGGTGACGAGACCGGGAACGGCGACGGGGCGGTCCGACCCGAGCTGACCGTCTACGTCTCCACGCAGATGCCCCACCTCTTCAGGCGGCTGGCCACCGCGCTGCTCGGCCTGCCCGAGGACGCGATGCGGGTCATCACCCCCCACGTTGGTGGCGGCTTCGGCGGCAAGGCGGGCGTCGGCGCCGAGCACCTGGCCGTCCTGGGCATCGCCCGGCGGCTCGGCCGCCCGGTGCGCTGGGTGGAGACCCGGTCGGAGAACATGGTGGCGCTGCCCCACGGCCGTTCGCAGATCCAGTACATCGAGATGGGCTTCGACCAGGACGGCCACATCACCGGCATGCACGCGCACATCGTCGGTGACGCCGGCGCGTACGGCGGGTTCGGTGGTGGCCTCGCCATGGGCCCGACCCGCGCCATGGCCCAGGGCGTGTACCGCATCCCCAAGATCGCGTACGACGTGGCCGTGGCCGTCACCAACACGACGCCGGTCGGGGCCTTCCGGGGCGCCGGCCGTCCCGAGGCCGCGGCCTTCCTCGAGCGGATCATGGACCTCGCGGCCGACGAGCTCGGCATCGATCCCGTCGAGATCCGCCGGCGCAACCTGCTCGGTCCGGAGGTCTTCCCCTATACCACCCTCATGGGCACGACGTACGACAGCGGCGACTACGCCGCGCCGCTCGAGCGAGCGGTCGAGCGCGCCGGCTACGAGCGGCTGCTGGCCGAGCAGGCCGAGCGGCGGGCCCGCGGCGACCGGTGGCAGCTCGGCATCGGCGTCAGCACCTACGTCGAGATCACTGCCGGCGGCGCGTCGTCCGAGTACGGCTCGGTGGCCGTCGGAGAGGACGGCACGGTGACCGTCAGCGCCGGGACGTCAGCCCACGGCCAGGGCCACGCCACGTCGTTCGCCATGCTCGTGGCCGACCGCCTGCACGTCCCGCTCCAGTCGATCCGCTACGTCCAGTCGGACACCGACCTCGTGCCTCGCGGCGGCGGCACCGGCGGCTCGCGGTCGCTGCAGATCGGCGGGACCGCGGTGCACAACGCAGCCGGCGCCGTCATCGAGCGCGCCCGTCGCCTCGCCGCCCGGCTGCTGGAGGCCGACGAAGACGACATCGTCATCAGCGAGGACGGCCGGATCGGCGTGGCAGGAGTCCCGGCTCGGGGGCTGAGCTGGGCCGAGCTCGCGCAGGCCGCGGCCCGCGACGAGGACGGCGAAGGACCGTTGGCGGCCGCGCTCGACACCACACAGGACGGTGCCTCCTTCCCCTTCGGCGCACACCTTGCGGTGGTGGAGGTGGACCTCGAGACCGGCGCAGTACGCCACGTCCGCCATGTCGCGGTGGACGACTGTGGACGCATCGTCAACCCGCTGCTCGTGCGGGGCCAGCAGCACGGCGGCATCGCACAGGGCGCGGCGCAGGCGCTGTGGGAGCAGTTCGTCTACGACGAGGCCGGGAACCCGATCACCTCGACGCTGGCCGAGTACGCGATGCCGAGCGCGGCGGAGCTCCCGCCGTTCGAGACGGAGAACACCGAGACGCCGACGCCGCTCAACCCGCTCGGGGCGAAGGGCATCGGCGAGTCGGGGACCATCGGCTCGATGCCCGCGGTCCAGAACGCCGTCGTCGATGCGCTCAGCCACCTCGGCGTCCGCCACATCGAGATGCCCTGCACGCCCGAGCGGGTCTGGCAGGCCGTCACCGAGGCTGCGGCGGGCCGCGGCGGCACGCCGTGGCGCGAGCCGCCCGCGTGCTTCGACGCGCTGCCCGAGCGGGGCTCGCGGCCCACGCCCGCCGCCGCCGATGTCGACATCTGACGTCTACATCGAGACCGGGAGCCGCCGTAGCTTCGCCTGTTCCCTGGAGTGGCCGGGGTGGTGCCGGTCCGGCAAGACCGAAGCCGACGCGCTGGAGGCGCTGCTCGCCTACGCACCCCGCTACGCGGTCGTCGTCGCCGCCGCGGGGCTGCGCCTTCCAGCCCGGGCGCAGGAGCGGGCGGACGTGGTCGAGCACGTGGAGGGCTCGTCGGCGACGGACTTCGGCGTCCCGAGCGCGCCCGCCGCGGCCGACGGCACACACCTCAGCCGGGCCGGTGCCGTTCGTGTCGCCTCGCTCGTCGCCGCGTCCTGGCAGGTCCTCGACGACGTCGTCGCCGGCGCGCCGGCCACCCTCCGGAAGGGTCCTCGGGGCGGCGGGCGCGATCGCGACGCCATCGTGACCCACGTGCTCGAGGCCGAGGCGGCCTACGCCCGAAAGCTGGGCCTCCGCTGGCAGCCCGCCAGCCGGGGCGACGACGCGGCGATCGCCGAGCGGCGGGACGCGATCCTCACCGTCCTCCGCCAGCCGTCTGACGGCACCCCGCTCGTCGAGAGGGGCTGGCCGCCGCGCTACGCGGCGCGGCGCATCGCCTGGCACGCGCTCGACCACGCGTGGGAGATCGAGGACAAGAGCGAGCCGGCCTAGCCGAGCGAAGCGAGTAGGAGCCAACCCTCACGCCGCGGAGGATGGCGACGAAGAGCTCAGTCCTCGGGCACCCGGTGCGTCCGGCTCGGCCGGCGCACCGCAACGCGGCCCGAGGCATTGCCGAGCGAAGCGAGTAGGAGCCGATCGAAGTGCAACGGAGAGCGGCGACGAAGAGTCAGTCCTCGGTGGCGGTGACGAGGCGGGACAGCTCCTCGACGTCGGGCACCGGCATGCCGTGGCGGGCCATGCCCTCTTCG
>JBKPRL010000214.1:0-8574 GCA_046734535.1 bacterium
GATGGTGCTTCTCATGAGTTTCCTTGGGCGCTCACTCGATGGCGGCGGCAGGCCCCCGTGTGCCTGCCGCCGCCATCGCGTCGTCGTCAAGATGGGTCGCCGCGGGCAACGAGGTACTCGCGGCGAGGTTGGTGGTGCGCCAACGACCGGGCGCCGATTGGTCAGTAGTTCTTCGAGGGCCGGCTCCAGGAGCCCTTGAAGTCCACGTAGAAGAAGTCCACCGGGCGGTCGTTGGCGTGGGACCAGTTGGAGAAGACCATGAACACGCGGCTGTACCTCGTGGCCACCTCGCCGCTGGGCAGGCACTGCCGGAACGTGATGTCGAGATCCACTTGGCCGTCGGAGTACTCGGTGCGGTCCTGGACCTTCCCTTAGTTGCCTACGATCGCGTGGACCCTCTCCTGGGAGGTACCGAAGTAGTACATGGTGTCCGCCTCTTCGTCGTGGTACTCGGTGATCTGCTTCCACTCGAACTTGGACATGCAGCGACGGTTGCCGTTGAGATCGGCCTGGGCCGGAGCGCTCAGTGCCATCGGAATGGTGACGATGGCGCATGCGAGCAGGCCGAGGATGAGCTTGCGCAAGGGTGTCTCTCTCTTTTCGTCGCTCTGTCGGCGGCCGAGGTCAACCCACCGGCGACGGCCGTTTCAGGGTCAGCGAAGCGGAACGTTGATGCGATCCGAGGCTGGGGTGGCCCGCGCTGCCAGGGACCCGGTGGCGGTGTTGGTGGCAATCTGCTTGAGCAGGTTCAGCGTGTCTACGAACCAGCCCACCACGGCGTAGAACAGCGCTCCGAAGACCACCGAGGCGGCGACGCCGAGGATGCCGGAGATCAGTGCGGTCCACGAGGTGTTCGGCTGGGCGACAGATACCAGCAGGAAGACCAGGCCGAGCAGCGCTGCGAGTCCGTACGCGCCGGTGCCGACGAGCCGGACCGTGTTGAGGATGCCGACCGTAGTGCGGACCTGCAGGTTCCGACGGATAAAAGCGGTGGTGGCGATGGAGGTCATGGGAGTGATGCCCTTGCGTCATGGGTCGTGAGACCTGGAGTCTTGTTGGCGAAATGTTAACGGCGTATTGACGGATCGCCAATTCTTTCGTTGGTGTTGCACACCGTGACCCGGAACTACCGCCGCCTGGATGCCGACCGACGGCGTGAGCAGATCCTCGCCGCCGCGAACGACCTGTCCCGGACCGCGGCTACGACGAGCTCTCGATCGAAGACGGCGCGGACGCCGCCGGCGTCACGCGAGGCCGCGCAGGGCCACAGGGATCATTGAAGGAGCACCGAGGCACACATCCGTCGGCTCAGGGATTCGGGTCCGATTTCTGGGCACTAGCGTGACGTTCCCTTACGCAAGCCACCTAAGCCGTCCCCACCGCGTCCCCGACCTCCGCAGGGGGCTAGGCGACGTCACGGGTCCTCAGTCCTCCAGGAGGGCCGCCTGGTCGACGGCGACAGTGGCGGTTGGCTCCTCTGGCTTGCGGGTCGCCTCGGGTGCGGGGTCCTCATGGAGGGTTGACTCGCCGTACACCGCCTGCGCCAAGCCGAGGGCCAGCCCCATGATCTCGTGGTCGGCGAGCCCGAGTCGGATCGCGACGGCCCGGGCGTTCGGCGGCCGGTCGGCGGGGTGCTTGGCAAGCAGGTCCTCGATCACGCCAGCCAGGGCCTCGGGTGCGTCGTCTGGCAGTGGGGGCGGCGCCTCGTGGATGTGGCTCAGCGCGGTGGCGATCGGCGTCGGCTTGTCGAAGGGCTTGGCCCCGCAGAGCATCTCGTGCCCGACGACGCCCAGGGCGTACAGGTCCGAGGCGCCGGTCGCGGGCCGGCCGAGGGCCTGCTCCGGGCTGAGGTATGACGGCGTCCCGAGCAGCTCCCCGGCGCGGGTGTGTCCGGAAGCATCGGCGGCCCTGGCGATGCCGAAGTCGGTGAGCTTCACGAGGCCGTCCTCACGGACCAGGATGTTGCCCGGCTTGACGTCGCGGTGGACCAGCTTGGCCGCATGCGCGACGCCGAGCGCCAGGGCGCACTGGCCGATCACAGACCGCACCTGGTCGGCAGGCAGGGGGCCTCGCTCGCGGATCAGCTGCGAGAGCGGCTTGCCGTCGACGAGCTCCATGACGAGGTACGCCAGGCCGTCGTCTTCGCCGTAGTCGAAGAGGGTGGCGATGTTGGTGTGGATCAGTCTCGCGGAGTGCAGGGCCTCGTCACGGAAGCGAAGGGCGAACATCTCCTCGTGATCGGGATCGGGGCGCATCACCTTGAGCGCGACCATGCGCTTCAGAACGTCGTCCTGCGCCGCCCAGACGTCGCCCATGCCCCCCGACGCGATTCGTCGGTCGAGCCGGTATCGGCCGCCGAGAACGAATCCTGGCTGCAGCCTGTTCACGTGGTGGACCTCACAGCCCGTCCCCTCACGCTGACCGCGGCCTCGCCTGAAGATGGTCGACGTTGTCTGATGGTGGGCTCGCGCGCCTCGCCCGCTCTTGGCGAAAAGGCTAACCGATAGTTGACGGAGCGCCAATTCCTCTGGTGGGCTGACCACCATGACCCCGAAGTACCACCGCCTGTCGGCCGAGCAGCGCCGGGAGCAGATCCTCGACGCCGCCAACGACCTGTTCGCCGAGCGCGGCTACGAGGAGGTCTCCATCGAGGACATCGCGAGCGCCGCCGGCGTCACGCGAGGGCTGGTGCACCACTACTTCGGCGGCCGCAAGGACGTGTACCTCGGCCTGCTGGGCCGGATCGGTGCCGTCCACGAGGAGCAGCTGCGAGCACCAGTGGGTCGGAGCGCGCGGGCGCGCGTCGCGGACACGGTGTCGCGCTGGCTCGACTGGACCGAGGCGAACAGGCTGATCTATCTGGGCACCGTGGCGCCCGGCGAGGACATCGTCGACCCCGATGTGAGGCGCCTCGTCGGCGACCTGCGGCACCGTGCCGTGGCGCTGCTCGCGAGGTTTCACTCCGACATCGCCGCCGACTCGCCGCGGTTGCGCTACGCGCTGGAGTGCTGGACCGGCCTGAACCGCGCCGCGACCCGACACTGGCTACGCGGCGACGCCACCAGGGAGACGACCCAGGAGGTGTTGGTCTCCACGCTCGAGCACCTACTGCGCACCTTCGGGGCTCCAGCGGCGGCCAGCCGGCGCACGTCCACCACCGCGGACTCGACAGCGACGAGGCAAGGGTGAACGAGTAGCCGCACCGGGATCGGAGTACACAGCCGTTGCCGAAGTGTGGGCCCACTCGTCGTGAATCATCGCCACGCGCCCGAGAGCCGCGACATCCGCGCTGGCGTGGGCGACCAGGCTGGGCGGTGTCGAAGGCGAGCCCTCCTCCAGGCTCTTGGGCGGAGCCTCCATGACCTCCTCGAACCTGCGGCGAGGACGCGTCACGACTACCGCCCAGGGCCCGGCGTCGGCCCAGAGGTTTCGTGGTGGCCGTGCGCCAAGTGCACGCCCCAGATCGGCCGGCGACCCTGGCCCTCGAAGAAGGACATCCATCGCGGACCGGTCCAGCCGTCGTCGAGACCAAACGACGGGAAGTCGATCGCCGGAAACACCGTGGACATGCGCCATGATGCCGCGCTGACCTGAGTGCCCGGACGACCATGCCGCTGCCCGGCCGCCGCGCGCTCATGCCGCTGCGCGGCCGTCCGCTCATGCCGCTATCGGGCCCGCCCCACCATGCCGCGATGAGGCGCTGGCCCGGATTGCCGATGAGAGGACACCGCTCCTGGACGGGCTCCCAGGGTCCGGTCGCCGTCCACGTTGGGTTGGACACAGGTCTGCTCCGGCAGCTCGCTGGTAGTAAGGAGGCCGATCGGGCGTAGTGTGATTGGCCTCCATTCCCCCGGCCCGGACCCTGCCGCTTCCAACCTCGTTGAAGGGTCTGAGCCCATGAAACAGCGATCTCTCCGCGCTGCCCTGGCCGTCGGTATCGCCGGCCTCGTCGTCCTGGTACCCGGCGCACTGATCGCCGGTTGCCTGCTCGTTGCGCCCGCCTCCGCTGCCACCACTCGTACCGTCTGCGCCTCGGGGTGTGACTTCACCACCATCAGCGCAGCCGTCGCGGCCGCCGTGGCTGGTGACACGATCGAGGTGCGGGGCGGTACCTACGCCGAGTCGGTGGCCGTCACCAAGTCGTTGACGATCAAGGCGACGATCCCAGGCACCACTGTCATCCCGGGTCCGACGTTCGGTGACGCCGGCTTCCGGCTCCAGGCCGACGGCGTGCGCATCGAGGGTTTCACCATCGGAAACCGCAACGCGATCACTGCGACCGTCGGCATCGACGTCGCGAACCGGTCGGGTGCGGTGCTCGGCGACGACCTGATCGTCAACAACGAGCGCGGGGTGAGCCTGAACGGTGCCTCGAATGTGACGGTCTCCAACTCCCGGTTCTCCGACAACAACGGGAACGGTCCCAACAACAATGCGGCACTCTGGGGCGACAACGTCACCGGGATCACCATCGACGGCTCCACGTTCACCGGACACACCAACACCGCCATCAACCTCGCCGGCTCCAGCCAGATCACCATCTCCAAGAGCCGGTTCGAGGACAACGCCAACTTCGCGGTGATCTGGCAGGACAGCAACGTCACCATCTCGGGCAACACCGGCACGCTGATGCGAGCCGCCGGCATCTTCGTCAACCAGTCCAGCAACGTGACCATCAGCGGCAACGACCTGGCCGCGCGCGCCGCCGACACCGCCGGTGTCTCGGTCAGCGCAATCACCGGGCCCAGCAGCGCGCTCAAGGTCTCCGGCAACGTACTGCGCGGCTTCGCTCGCGGTCTCAACGTCGGCAACGGCGGTGTCAGCGACTCCCTGGTCGCCTCGGGCAACCAGTTCCTGACCACCGCCATCGGGGTCCGCAACCAGGGCACGGTCCTGGTCGACGCCCGAGGCAACTGGTGGGCCGCGCCGTCCGGCCCGGCCGATCCCGTCGCCGGCGATGGCAGCGTGCCGGCCACCAACGCCGGCAGTGGCGTGTCGGCCGTGGGTGCAGTGGACTACCGCAACTGGTGCACGACCGCCACATGCACCTCTCCCCCGCCGGTGGCCAGGGTGCCCGCGAAGCTCAAGACCAAGGTCGTCACCCGGAGCAACGGCGCCCGGGTCCTGAAGATCAAGGCAGTCGCCAAGGGCGCCTCGGTCAACGGCGGCAAGATCGTGGTGCGCAAGAACGACCAGGACATCGACAAGCGCAAGGCCTGCGACGGCTGCTGGCGCCAGGTGAACCTGGGCAAGCTCCATCCAGGCACCCACACCTACACGGTGGTGTTCAAGAAGACCGACACCGTCGACCGCGCGGACAAGAAGGTGAAAATCCGGGTCCACTGAGTACGCAGCGATTCTGACCGAAGGGGCCGACGTCCGGGCGGGCGGCTTCTCGGGGCTCGCGTGCCATCGCGGGGAACGCCTCCACACGGGAAGGTGGAGGGCGTTCGGCTGTCTTGGAAAAGGTGCGAAGATCCCCCAAGAACGCACCCTCCTCAGACAACTGGAAAGCGTAGGACGCCCGCTGTCGCCGCGCAGGCGGCGGTCCTACGAGCCGGGAGGGCGGGGTGTCGAGGTGGACGGCCGTAGTAGAAGCGCCGGGTCGATGGTGCGTAGCGTGTCGGGCTTGAAGCCGTTCTCGACGCCCCACAGCACTGCTTGGGAGCGACTCTTGACGTTGATCTTGCGGTAGGCGGTGCGGATGTAGGTCTTCACCGAATTGATGCTGAGAAACGCACGATCGGCGATCTCCTGGTTGCTGAGGCCCTGGGTGATCAGCGCGATGACTTCGGCCTCGCGGGGGGTCAGCCCGGCCGACCGGCCGGGCCAGTCGCCTGCTCCTCCTTCGCTGGTCTCGTTGTCGCCGGGGAGGATGACGATCTCGCCATTCATGACCCGCTCGAGGGCCGCGACGATCTCGGGTCCGGTGAGCACCTTGGAGAGGTATCCGCTGGCACCCCCAGCGATGGCTTGCTCGATCAGCCTCGGATCAAGATTCCAGCTGTAGATCACCACCTTCGCGCCGCCGCTTTCGCGGAGGAGGTCCTCGAGGTCGATGCCGTTGCCCCGCACTTGGGCGAATGTGTCGTAGAGGACGACGTCGACGTCGCTGATGACCGGTTGCGACGCGCCGGTCTCAACCACGTCGATGCGCTCGGCGGCCAGGAACGACGCGACTCCGGCGATCACCACGGCGTAGTCATCGACGATGGCCAGCCGGAGGGCGGGGTTCACAGGTCTCCCTTGACGAGACGCATCCTAATTCGAATGCTCCTCGATCGCGACGTTGGTCAGCCAACTCGAGGTCATCGACGCGTTCCGCGACCGGATAGTCATGCCCAGTCGAGTCCCCCTGAGACCGTCCAGGCGAGCAAGCCGACACCGGCCACCTCGACGACCTGAAGAATCAACCTCGAGGGGCGCGACCTCGGGCAGTGCTCAACAGCTCCCGACCGCAGGGCGGTCGGGAGTTGTCACCACGTCTGGCGAGGCCACCGCGGGCGGCGGCCTCGCCGAGACGAGTGGGTCGGCTGGGTCGGTCAGCCTGCGTAGCTCCTGACCGCGCTCAGCCAGGCCGCTCCATTGGGCGAGCCGACGCCGGTGACGTCGTCATACCCTGGCCTGACGTGGATCGTCAGCGGCTCGTCCCAGTCGAAGGTGCGAGTGATGTACGTGTAGCCGTCTGCAGCGTTCTCGCTGTTGTTGTAGTTGACCCGGATGGCTCCCGGGTAGGTGAACCGCAGGTTCTTCGTCACGTCGTACGACACCCCGCGGGCCGCGTAGAGGGCAGTTCGCGAGGCCGTAGCTGCCATCTGAACGGCCAGGGCGAACATGCCCCCATAGGCTGGGGTGGCCGCCGGCCTGACTAACACGCTCCGACAGGTGGCACAGCCACCGGCGTGGCCGCGTTCGGCGCTCTGTATTCGTCCCGGGTCAAGACCGCAGCCCAGCACGAGCTGGCGGGGCTGCCCGGCTCACCGCTCACGCCCGGAACCCTCCATCGCCTGGCGTCCGCCGTCGCCTCCGGCGCGGACACCCCGGTGACCGCCATGGTCCCGCCCCCCGCGCGACGCGGTCGCCCACGCCGCCCGCGCCGCCACCACAAGTGGACTCAACGACGTCCTGGTTGCCGCCGCCGCGTTCGCCGGGGTCGGCGCCGCCGCTGTCTTCGGATACGGGCCGGGACGCTGCAACTCACCGCCACCTGGCGCCCCGACAGCGATGCCCGAGCAGACCGGCGCAGGGCGTTAGGTCACCCCACCACCCGCGAAGCCGCCTGACCGCAGACTCCGCTCGCACTGCAGTCGGCTCATCCGCATATCTCGTACTTGGTCGGCGGACGAGCTGCGCATGTCGGCGACCTGCTGCGTCAATCCTTCGCGATGGTCAGCACGACGGCGACCGCGATGGCGACAACGACGGCGATCGGGGGCGCCCCGTCGAGACCACCTCGTTGGCTCCAATACCCATGTCGCTTCGCTATCTGACCGTCGTCGTCCTGCCCGCCTGGGCGAGTCCCGATTTATGACCAGAAGCGTGGGATACCCCGCAGCGCCGACCTCGACCGCGGAACTTCGGCCAGCGGAATTGCCACTCGCGTCGGTTTAGACCGTCCGGGCCGACGTACGTGCCCGATCATGCCTGCGGGCCTAGTCATGCAGATGGCAGTGATCGGGACGACAACCCCTACGTTCCGGCATAGGCCGGGAGTGGTTATCTGCGACGACTCCTACTTCCAGTCCCTGAGGAGCCCCATTGATGTCTGCTCCCGACAGTAGGTCCTCGGGTGTGCGCCTCTGCGGACCGCTTCACGCGGTGCAAGCGGGGGACACCGACGGTCAGTCCCCGCCGAGCACGATGACGGCGAGGCAACAGACCGTCACGATGACGGCGGCCGAGCCGAAGATCACCACCGCGATCGTGGCGGTGTTGGCGAACACGGCCTGGTCGAGTCGACGTAGAGCGTCCATCGCCTGTCCTCGGTCGGTGTGGGGGTCTTCCACCATCACACAGGACGGTTACCACTTCCCAGGACGGGCTCACCTCGTTGTCAGGGCCGGACCTGCATTCGCGTACATGAGGGAGGCGACCCGAGCCGAAAAGCCTGCGAAGTCCTTGTGACCCACTGCTTCACCATGAACCGGGACCCTTGGTCTGTCGAGGCAATTCACCTCGCCCAGCCGCCGCATCTCGCGGCGATGGTGCCCGACCATAGCCGCTGTCGGGCCACCGCCCGACCATGAGCGGAAGGCGTTTGCGTCAAGCGTTCTGGTCGGTGCCCTGCTCGTCGTCTGTCCCCTGCATAGCTATGGGGCTTGGTGGCCCTTCAGCGAGTAATCGGGTTGTTCAGACGACGGGCGGGGCTGCCCATGATGGTCGGCGAGGTACGAGCTACCGCCCCATGTTCACTGTTTCCGCAGTTCAGAGGCCCTCTCCGGCCTCCTCGTCGGACTCAGTCGGGAGGGCCTGATCGCCTCCAGTCCGCACATAGTGCGCTCGAGCGGCGAGCGCGACCTCCCCGAGCCGGTCGACGTACAGGTGCCGTCGCCCGGGTAGAGGTGACCATATCGG
>JBKPRL010000215.1:0-7932 GCA_046734535.1 bacterium
GCGCCGGCACGAGGTCTGGGCGGCGACCAGGTCGAGGGACGCCAGGCCGTCCGCGAGCTCCTCCTGGCCGGGCGGCGGAAGGTCCGGGAGCTGTGGATCGCCAGCGAGGACGGGGACCGCGGGCCGTCCGACCTCCTGGCCCTGGCCGCGGACCTCCGGGTGCCCGTGCAGCAGGTCAGCCGCAAGCGCCTCGACGCCGAAGCCCGCAGCGAGGCGCCCCAGGGTGTGCTGGCCAAGGCCGCGCCCCTCCAGGAGGCCGACCTCGACGACCTCGCCCGCGGGTCGGCCGCGCGGCCGCCGTTCCTCGTCCTCGTCGACGGCGTGACCGATCCGGGGAACCTGGGCGCGATCCTCCGCTCGGTCGACGGCGCGGGCGGGACCGGCCTCGTACTGCCCCGCCACCGCGCCGTCCACATCACGCCCACCGCGGCGAAGGCGGCCGCGGGCGCCATCGAGCACGTGCCCATCGCGGTCGTGTCGGGCCTGCCGACGGCCATCGAGCGGCTGCGCCGGGCCGGCGTCTGGGTGGTCGGCCTCGACGACGGCGCCACGCAGAGCCTGTTCGAGCTCGGCGACACCGCGACCGAGCCGATCGCGCTCGTCCTCGGCGCGGAGGGCTCCGGGCTGTCCCGCCTGGTGCGGGAGCGCTGCGACGTGCTCGTCAGCATCCCGATGCGAGGCCGGCTGTCGTCGCTCAACGTCAGCGCGGCGGCGGCGCTGGCCTGCTACGAGGTCACGCGCCGCCGCCTACCCTGACCGTCGATGGCCTACCGCTACCTGTGGTCGCCGCTGGCGCTCGGCCCGGTCACGGTGCGCAACCGGATCGTGTTCAGCGCGCACCTCACGAACTACGCGCGGGACGGCCGGCCCACCGAGCAGCACGCGGCGTACTACGGCGCCCGCGCCGAGGGCGGCGCCGGCCTCATCATCACCGAGGAGCACTCGACGCATCCGACGGACTGGCCCTACGAGAAGCTGATCCACGGCTTCCACCGCGAGGTGATCCCCGGCTACCTCCGCATCACTGAGGCCGTGCACCGTCACCGCACGCCGATCTTCGCCCAGATCAACCACAACGGCGGCCAGGCCTCGTCCATGTACTCGCGCCGAGCGGTGTGGGCGCCGTCCGCCGTCGCCGACCCCCTCTTCCGGGAGGTCCCCAAAGCGGTCGACCAGGCCGAGATCGACGAGATCGTGTCCGGGTACGCGCTGGTTGCGGAGCACTGTGCCGAGGGCGGCTTCGACGGGATCGAGCTCCAGTGCTCGCACTCCTCCATCGTTCGCGGCTTCCTCTCCCCGGCCACCAACCGCAGGACGGACAGCTACGGCGGGCCGCTCGACCAGCGGGCCCGGCTGCTGCTCGAGATCGTGGACGCCGTCCGCCGAGTCATCGGCAACCGCCTGGCTCTCGGGGTCCGCCTCTGCGGTGACGAGCTGATCGAGGGCGGGACGACCATCGACGACGCCGTGCGGGTGGCGGAGCTGGTCGAGGCCAGCGGCCAGGTCGACTACGTCAACACCTCGATCGGCGTGGCCACGGCCAGCCTGTTCATGATCGAGGCGTCCATGCACATCCCGCCGGGGTACGCGCTGTTCATCCCGAGCGCGCTCCGCAAGGCGGTGGAGCTGCCCGTCATCGGCGTGGGTCGCTTCAAGGACCCGTTGCAGGCGGAACGAGCACTGGCCGAGGGTCACTGCGACCTGGTGGGCGTGGTGCGAGGGCAGATCGCCGACCCCGACTTCGTGGCCAAGGCCCGGGCGGGAGCCACGGACGCCATCCGCTCCTGCCTGTCCTGCAACCAGGAGTGCGTCGGCCGGATGGGGCTGAACCGCTGGCTCGGCTGCATCGAGAACCCGCGGACGGGCAGGGAGCACGAGGGCGTCGGGCTGCCCCGCACCATGGAGCCCCTCGCGCCCCGGCGGAAGGTGATGGTCGTCGGCGCCGGCCCCGCCGGCCTGCAGGCGGCCATCGCCGCGGCCCGCAACGGTCACCAGGTGACCGTCTACGAGAAGGAGGCGCAGGCCGGCGGCCAGGTGCGCCTCGCCGCCAGCGTGCCCAACCGAGCCGAGCTCGGCGACCTGGTCCGCAACCAGCTCGGCGAGTGCCGGCGCCTGGGGGTCACCATCGAGTACGGCGTGGGCGTCTGGCCCGGGCTGGTCGCCGAGCAGCGTCCCGACACCGTGGTCGTGGCCACCGGGGCCGAGCCGGACCGCCCGTGGTGGGCGCCGCCAGCGGCGGAGCACGTGGTCGACGTCCGGGACGTCCTCGACGGCTCACTGGCCGGCGGTGGTCCGGCCGAGGGCGACACGGTCGTCGTCATCGACGAGCTCGGCTTCCACCAGGCGACGTCGGTGGCCGAGCTGCTCGCCGACCGTGGCTGCCACGTGGAGGTCGTGACCAACGGGATGGTCGTGGGCCAGGATCTGGGCATCACCCTCGACATGGAGGGATGGTGGATGCGGGCGACGGCCAAGGGCATCGTCCAGTCGACCGACCTCGTGCCCATGGGCATCGACGGCCGGACCCTGCACCTGCTCCACCACCCGACCGGCGTGATGCGGGACGTCTCGACGGACTGGGTGGTCCTGGCCGTCCCTCCGGCACCCGTGGAGTGGCTGTACCAGGACCTCAAGGCCGCGGGCGTCCGAGTCGAGCGGGTCGGTGACTGCGTGGCCCCCCGCCGGGCCCACGCCGCGGTGATCGAGGGTGAGCGGGTGGGGGCGGCCCTGTGACCGCCCTGTGATCGCGCTCGTGCCCGTCCGGGACGGCGTCCTGCCGGCCGGCGCGGAGGAGGTGGTGGCCGAGTGCGGTGGGCGGGCACTGCTCGTCGGCGCGGAGGCGGCTCTCGCCGCCGAGGGCCTCGCGGGACTGTGCACGAAGGTGGAGGTGTGGGAGACGGAGGGCTACCGGCCCGCGGCGTGGTCTGCCGCGCTCGCCCCGGTGCTGGCCCGGGAGCCGGTCATCGTCCTGCCGGCCTCGGCCGACGGTCGTGACCTGGCGCCCCGGGTGGCCCACCGCCTCGGCCGGCCGCTGCTCGCCGGCGCCATCGAGGTCACTGCCGATCGGATCGTCCTCACCCGGTGGGGCGGCCTGGCGGTCGAGGACGTCGTCCCGCCAGCGACGCTGGTCGCCACCCTGCAGCCAGGGGTGCGGGGCTTCGCGCGTGCCGGCGCGGTCGAGCCTGCGGTGGTCCACCTCGACGTCACGACGTTGCCCGGCGACGATCGGGACCGGCCGTCCGCGGCCGACGCCACCGTGCTCGAGGTCCTGCCACCCGACCCGGCGACGATGGACCTGGCCGAAGCCCCTCGCATCGTGGCCGGGGGCGCGGGCCTCGACTCGCCGGCGCGGTTCGAGCAGCTCGCCGTCGTGGCGGAGGCGCTCGGCGCTTCGGTCGGCGCGACCCGCGTCGTCACCGATCGGGGGTGGATCGGTCACGAACGGCAGATCGGCACCACTGGCGTGGTCGTCGAGCCCAAGGTGTACCTCGCGCTCGGCATCAGTGGCGCGGTGCAGCACACCAGCGGGCTGGGCCAGCCCGACCACGTCGTCAGCGTCAACACCGACCCGTCCTGCCCGATGATGCAGCTGGCCGACCTCGCCGTCGTGAGCGACGCCAACGCCGTGCTCGACGAGCTGGTCACCCGGCTGGCCCCGGCCGATGGGGAGGCCGCGAGTGCCTGACGTCGACGTGATCGTCGTGGGGGCCGGCCCCGCCGGCGCGACGGCGGCGTTGACCCTGGCGCGGGCCGGGCGCAGCGTGGCCCTCCTCGAGCGCGGACCGTTCCCCGGCTCCAAGAACATGTACGGCGGGGTCGTCTACCCCCGGGTCCTCGACGCGCTCATCCCCCGGTGGTGGGACGAGGCGCCGATCCAGCGGTGGGTCACTCGGCGCTCGACGATGGTGCTGACGGACCGGCAGGCCCTCACCCTCGACTACCGCACGGAGGCATGGGGCGAGGCCCCCTACAACGGCGCCACGGCCTACCGACCGGATTGGGACGCCTGGCTGGCCGGCCGGGCCGAGGCGGAGGGCGCCCGCCTTGTCTGCTCGACCACGGTGACCGGGCTCCTGCGGGACGGACCACGGGTGCTCGGCGTCCGCACCGACCGGCCCAGCGGTGAGCTGACGGCCTTCGTCGTCATCGCCGCCGACGGCGTCAACAGCTTCCTCGCCAAGGAGGCCGGGCTCCATCCCGCGGTCGACCCGGCCAGCTACACCGTCGGGGTCAAGGAGACGCTCGCCCTGCCCAAGGAGGTCATCGACGAGCGCTTCGGGGTCCGAGGTCGTCACGGCGTCGACATCGAGATGATCGGTGGGACGAGCGGGGTGCCCGGCGGCGCCTTCCTCTACACCAACCTCGACACGCTGGCCGTCGGAGTCGTGCTGAAGGTGACGGCCCTGGCTGCGCAGGACCGCCGGCCAGAGGAGCTGATCGCCGCGCTCAAGGCCCACCCGGCGGTGGCGCCGTTGGTCGACGGGGGCGAGCTGAAGGAGTACTCGGCCCACCTCATCCCCGAAGGCGGCTGGGACATGATGCCCGAGCTGGGCTGCCCGGGGATGCTGGTCACGGGCGACGCCGCCGCGCTCTGCCTGGCCGCGGGCATCTGGCTGGAGGGAGTGAACTTCGCGATGGCGTCGGGCATGGTGGCGGGCCAGGTCATCGACCGGGCGATGGCCCGCGGCACGGTGGCCGGGGCCGACCTCGCCGCCCGCTACCGCGATGCCCTCGGTCGGACGTTCGTGCTCCAGGACCACCGGAAGCTTCGCCGCGCCCCGCACCTCGTGCTGTCCGACCGCGTGCAGCGGCTCTACCCCCGCCTGACCGCCGACGCCGCTGAGCGCATGTTCCGCGTCGACAACCCCGATCCGAAGCCCGGTCTCCGCCGCATCATCCGCGAGGAGCGGCGCCGGTCCGGCGTCCGCCTGCGCGACCTCGCCCGTGACGCCTACGACGCGTGGAGGGCCTTCGGATGACCGCGGTTCCGACTGCCGGCCCGGCCTGGCCGGAGATCGGCTTCGAGGAGCGGATGGCCCTCACCGATTTCGTGGTGAGTGAACGGCCGCACATCACCGTCGATGGCGACGCCTGCCGGGGCTGCACCACCAAGGCCTGCGTCGTCGCCTGTCCCGCCAACCTGTTCGTCCCCACGGCCGATGGGGGCATCCTCTTCAACTACGAGCAGTGCTTCGAGTGCGGGACGTGCTACCTGGCCTGCAACACCGAGGGCGCCATCCGCTGGACCTATCCCGACGGCGGGTACGGCGTCGTCTTCCGGCGCACGTGATCGCAGCCTGCCTCAAATGGGTCGACCTCCGACCCGAGATCGACCCGCTCGATGCGCACGTCCGGACGGACCCCCGCACCGCCGGGCTCTCGCCCGCCGACGCCGCCGCGCTGGAGTGGGGGCTCCGGGCCGGAGACCGGTGGGATCAGCCCGTGCTGGTGGTGACCGCCGGGCCGCCGGAGGCCGAACGCGTCCTGCGCGACGCGGTGGCGGCCGGCGCGAGCCACGCCGTGCGGATCGACCTCCCGACCTCGGCCCCTTCCGCGGTCGTGGCCGCCGCCGTCGCCGGCGTGCTCGGCCCGTCCGGGATCACGTCGGCCTGGTGCGGTGACCACTCGCTCGACCGCGGCTCCGGCTCCGTACCCGCGTTCCTCGCCGCCGAGCTCGGCGCGGCCCAGGCGCTGGGGCTGATCGACGTCGAGCTCGGAGCGGAGGCCGGCCACGTCACCGCCTGGCGCCGCCTGGACCGAGGACGGCGCGAGCACGTGCGGTTGGACGGCCCCGGCGTGCTCTCGGTCGAGGGCGCGACGGCCCGCCCGCGCCGCGCCGCGCTGGGCGCGCTGATGAGGTCCGGCCGGACCTCCGTCGAGGTGGTCGCCCCCACCTCGGCCGTCGGTGGGGGGAACGGTGCAGCCAGCACCCATCTGCTGCGTCCGTTCCGTCCTCGTGCCCGCGTGCTCCCCGCCCCGGCCGGGGCCACCGCGCTCGACCGGGTCCGCGCCCTGACCGAGAGCAGCGCCACCAGCAGCCACAGCCACGAGGTCGTCGTGCTCGACCCGCCGGAGGCGGCCGGCCGGATCCTCGACGCGCTGGCCGCATGGGGCTACCGGGAGCGGTGACGTCGCTCGGCCCCCGGGCGTGGCCCGACGTCGCGCCGGGGCACCCGCTGCTCGCCGTCCCCCTCGGCAGCTGCGAGCAGCACGGGCCGCACCTCCCTCTGGACACCGACACGACCATCGCCCTGGCCGTGGCCTCCGCGCTCGCCTGCCGCCGCGACGACGTCGTCGTGGCGCCACCCCTGGCCTTCGGGGCCAGCGGCGAGCACGCGGGCTTCGCCGGCACGCTCTCGATCGGCCTCGCCGCGCTCGAGCTCCTCGTCGTCGAGCTGGTGCGATCAGCCGACCACTTCGCCGGCGTCGTGCTGGTCAACGGGCACGGCGGCAACGCTCGCGCCGTCGAGCGGGCCGTGACCACGCTGCGAGGCGAAGGCCGGCGGGTGCTGGCGTGGTGGCCGTCCGTGGCGGAGGGCGACGCGCACGCCGGCCGGGTCGAGACCTCGTTGCTCCTCGCCATCGCCCCCGAGACCGTGCGCATGGACCTCGCCGCGCCCGGCTGCACCGCGCCCCTGGCCGCGATCCTCCCGGCGCTGCAGGCCGGCGGTGTCGCTGCGGTGTCGCCCAGCGGGGTGCTCGGCGACCCCACGGGCGCCTCCGCCGCCGAGGGGAAGCAGCTGCTCGACGACCTGGCGACCGCACTCGGCGAGGCCGTCGCCGACTGGCTGGTGTGAGCCGTGCGCCTCGCGCTCGACCACACGGCCCGGCGCCTCGATGGCGGCCGGCTGCTGGTGGCGGGGTCGCCCCTGACCGTCTTCCGACTGGGGGCGGCCGGGGCCCGCGTGGTCGACGCCATCACCGCCGGCGAGGACCTCGGTCCAGCCGCGCTACCGCTCGTCGACCGGCTGCTCGACACCGGCGCCGCGCACCCACGTCCGGCCGGCGGGCGGCTCGGTCCGGCGGACGTGACCGTGGTGATCCCGGTGCGGGACCACGATCCCGCGGCCACGCTGGCCAGCCTCGGTCCGGCGGCCGCGGTCGTCGTGGTCGACGACGGCAGCGTCGGGCCCGTCGTGGCGCCCGGAGCGAGGCTGCTCCGTCACGACCACCCCCGCGGCCCCGCAGCCGCTCGCACGACCGGTGCGGCCGGCGTGACGACACCGCTGCTCGCGTTCGTCGACGCCGACTGCATCCCGACCCCGGGCTGGCTCGATCCGCTGCTGGCCCACCTCGACGACGAGCGGATGGCGTTGGTCGCGCCGCGCGTCATCAGCTCGGCCGCCGGCGCGACCACGGCCAGCCGTCCGGTCGCCCGCTACGAAGCGAGCCGCAGCCCCCTCGACCTCGGCCCGGTGGAGGGACGCATCGCGCCGGCCACCCGAATCGCGTACGCGCCGGCCGCCGCGGTCCTCGTGCGCCGCCAAGCGCTGGACGAGGTCGGCGGGTTCGACTCGTCGCTGCGGGTCGGTGAGGACGTCGATCTCGTCTGGCGCCTCGTCGACGCGGGCTGGCGGGCGCGGTACGAGCCCCGCTCGGTCGTCGCACACCGCCCGCGTGCGACCGTCCGCGGACTGGTCCGGCAGCGCTTCGACTATGGCTGCTCGGCCGGGCCGCTCGAGCGTCGCCATTCCGGCGCCGTCGCGCCGGTCGTCACTGGGCCAGCCGCCGCCGGAGGGTGGACGCTGGCCGTCGCGGGCCACCCGATCGCCGGGGCGCTCGTGGGCCTGTCGCCGGCGGTGACCGTGCGGCGAGCCCTGCCCGCCGTCGAGGGGCGGGAAGCGCTGGCGGTGCGCCTGGCCGCGCTCGGCCTGCGGCGGGCCGGCGAGCAGCTCGCTTCGGCCGTGACCAGGATCTGGTGGCCGGTCGCGC
>JBKPRL010000216.1:0-4928 GCA_046734535.1 bacterium
AGCTCGACGTGCTGGTGGCCGGCCTCGACCAGCAGCGCGGGGTGATCGTGGCCGGAGCCGGTGCCGGCGATCCCGACGCCGTGCACGCGCTGGCGACCGCGGCCGGGTGGCCGGTGCTGGCCGACCCGCGGTCCGGTTGCCGCCTCTCGCGCCCGTCGACGGTGGCCGCGTTCGACGACCTGCTGCGCCACGCCGGGTTCGCCGCGGCGCACACGCCGACCGTCGTCCTCCGGCTCGGTCGCCCGCCAGCTTCCAAGGTGCTGGCCCAGTGGTTGGCCGCCTCCGGCGCCGAGCAGGTCCAGGTGACGGCCTCGGCGGCGTGGGTCGATCCCGAGGGCACTGCGTCGCGCCGCGTGGTCGCCGACCCGACCCTGCTCTGCTGCGACCTGGCCGGCCGCCTCGCGGCCGGTGCGCGCACGCCGTGGTCGGCCCGCTGGCGGCGGGCCGAGGACCTGGCGCAGGAGGCCATCGGCAAGGTGCTCTCCGGCTACGGCCCGACGGAGCCCGGCGTGGCCCGGGCCGTGGTGGAGTCGCTTCCTGACGGAGCGACCCTGATCAGCTCATCGTCCATGCCCGTGCGCGACGTCGAGTGGTACGCGCCGCCCCGCGACGGCGTCCGGCACCTGGCCAACCGCGGGGCCAACGGCATCGACGGCGTGGTGTCGACGGCGGTCGGGGTGGCGTTGGGCTCGGCCGCACCGACCGCCCTGCTCGTCGGTGACATCGCTCTCCTGCACGACACCAACGGCCTGCTCGCCCTGCGGGATCGGGCGGTGGACCTCACGATCGTGGTCGTCGACAACGATGGCGGCGGCATCTTCTCGTTCCTGCCCCAGGCCGCGGAGGTGCCGGCCGACCGCTTCGAGCAGCTGTTCGGCACGCCCCACGGCGTCGACCTGGCCGCTCTGGCTGCCGCGCACGGCTTGGCCACCACCGACCTCGAGGACCTGGGCGACCTGCCTGGGCTGCTCGGCGACGGCCCCGCCCTCATCCGAGTGCGGACCGACCGTGCCGCCAACGTCGCCGTCCACCACGCCATCCACGACGCCGTCGTCGCCGCCCTCGACTGACCGCAGGGCGGCCGGCGCCCGCCGAGCGTGTCTCCGGTGCTGGAATCGGCGATGGCATCGCGGTACCATCCCGCTCCGAGTGCGGGACGGGCGGGTGACCTGGCGGGGCGGTCAGGGAGTGCGATCCACCATGCGTGCTGCGTTCCGCGGAGGCCTGCTGCTGGCCGTCGCCGTGTCAGGGTCGGCCCTCGTCTGGGCGCCCGCCGTCGCGCAGGCTCAGGCGCCACCGCCCGCACCGCCTCCACCCGCACCCTCGGGCGCGCCGCTCCCGCCCGCACCCGCACCCACGCCGCTCCCGCCCGAGTCGGGATCCGGCCGTCGGGTCGTCTACGACATGGGCACGATGCACGTGTGGCTGGTCGAGAACGACGGCATCGTCACGCGGGACTACCCGGTCTCGGGCCACAAGTACCGCAAGCTCCCGGGCACCGGGGTGTTCTGGGTGTACTCGAAGTCCCGTTACACGGGGGTCGCCAACAGCCCGACCCGCATGGAGTTCATGGTCCGCTTCGCGTGGGGCAACACCGGAACGTCGATCGGTTTCCACAGCATCCCGACCAAGCACGGCAAGGCCATCGAGTCCGTGTCCAGCCTGGGCTCCCCGGCGTCGCACGGATGCGTGCGGCAGTCCAAGGACAACGCCGAGTTCCTGTTCTCCTGGGCGCAGGAAGGCACGCTGGTCAACGTCGTCGACACCACCGGCCGGGTGCCCGCGGCGAGGCCCAAGAACTTCCCCAAGGGGCCGCGGCCGATGACGGCGCTGGAGAAGGAGATGACGACGCCGCTGCTCGTCATGGGCGTCGCTGCCCAGTAGCTCCCGCGGCGCGCGCCGCGGCACTACGGGCGGATGATCGCCGAGAGCATCGCCTGCAGCTTGGCCTGCGTCTCGGCCAGCTCGGCCAGCGGCTCGCTGTCGGCCACGATCCCGCCGCCCGCGAACAGGCGGGCCGTGGCGCCGTCGATCTCGGCGCAGCGGATGGCCACGGCCCACGTCCCGTTACCGGCCCGGTCGACCCAGCCGACCGCGCCGCCGTAGCGTCCGCGCTCGAAGCCTTCGACCGCTTCGATGAGCTCGACCGCGGCGTCGCGCGGGTGGCCGCCGAGCGCGGGCGTGGGCGACAGCGCCTGTGCCATCTCGAGGACGTTCGGCGCCGGTGACGAGAGCCGGCCCTCGATCAGGGTCCCGAGGTGCTGGACGTTGGCGACGGCGACGATGGACGGCTCTTCCTCCCAGTCCAGGTAGCTGCACCAGGGCAACAGTGTCTCGTGGACGACGTCGATGACGACACGGTGTTCGACCTGGTCCTTCGTCGAGGTGATGAGCGCCGCGGCCAGCCGGGCGTCGTTGCTCGGGTCGCCCGTGCGGGGCGCGGTGCCCGCCAGCGGGTGGGACCGGACGACGTCGCCATGCCGGGCCACCAGGAGCTCGGGGGAGGCGCCGACGAAGCCTTCCATCGAGTACCGGTAGCTGGACCCGAACGCGGCGCGCAGCCGGAGCAGGATGGCGTGCACGTCGAGTGGCCGGTCGGCGGTGACGACGACGTCCCGGGCGATCACCACCTTGGTCAGGTGGCCGGCCCGGACCTCGTCCCGCCCCGCGGTGACCGCGGCCAGGTAGGTCTCGACCGGCACGCCGGGTTCGACGGAGAACCCACCTGCGCCGGCGGCGGGCGGTGGGCACGGCTCGAGGTCGATCTCGGTCATGGCGGGGCCGTCGCCACCCTCGACGGTCGTGATCCATCGCGTGCCGTCGGCGCCCTTGCCGATGGTGACAGTCGGGATGACGAGCTCGGTCGGGGCGTAGGGACGGAACGGCAGGACGCCGAGCGCCACCGGCCCGCAGCCCGGGTGGCCGACGTCGTCGTCGTGCTCCATGCCGGCCAGCGCGTCAGGGACCGCGTCGAGGGGCACGCGCGCCGCCACCCCGCGACCGGCCAGGCCCACGCCGTCCCGCACGAACAGGAGGCCGTCGCCGCCGGCGAAGCCGTTGAGGTCGACGTCCCGGCCGAGCGGCCGGGTGACAGCCCTCATGTGCGCCACCACCCTCACGCCCGCGTCGCCGTGACGAGCTGCGTGATGCCCGCCGAGAGCAGACGGCGCTGCACCGTGGTGAAGCCGGCCGACCGCAGCCGGGTCAGCATGTCGGCCGCCGGCGGGAGGTAGGCGACGCTGCGGGGCAGGTACCGGTAGGCAGCCGGGTCGGACAGGAGCCCGCCGATCAGGGGCACGACGCGGCCGAAGTAGATGCGGTGCCCCCAGCGCATGATGGGGTTGGGCGGCGTGGCGACGTCGAGCAGGGCGATCCGCCCACCCGGTCGCACGGCCCGGCCCAGCTCGTCGAAGAACACGCCGAGGTCGACGAGGTTGCGGAGGGCGAAGCCGCACGTCACGCCGTCGAGCGCGGCGTCCGGGAACGGCAGGCGCAGGATGTCCGCCTGCGCTCGGGGAGCGCCGCTGCGATCCGCGTGCAACATGCCGAAGGACAGGTCGACCGACAGCGGCCGTAGGTGCTGGCGGGCCAGCTCGACGCAGAGGTCGCCGGTGCCGGAGGCGAGATCGGCCACCACTGCACCCGGTGACAGCTCGAGCGACCGGACCGCCAGCCGTCGCCACCGGACGTCGAGCCGGAAGGTCATGAGCCGGTTCACCAGGTCGTAGCGGGGCGCGATGGCGTCGAACATCTGTCGCACCGCCTCGACCTTCTCCTCGCCTTGGGGGAGGCTGTCGCGGTCCCACGCCGCCGGCGTGGAGCCGGTCTCGGTCGTCACCGGCGGGAGTCTGCCCGGCTCGCGGGTCGGGTGCCAGACTGCGGCCCATGATCGACTTCTCGTTCCCGCCCGAGGTGGAAGAGATCCGCCTCAAGGTCCGAGCCCTCATGGACGACGTCGTCCGACCCGAGTGGGAGGCCATCGACCAAGGGCAGCGGGGCGAGGTGATCAAGGCCATCGTCAAGCTGCGCCGCATCGCCCGGGAGGACTGGGGCATCTGGCTGCCGCACATGCCGTCGGAGTGGGGTGGCATGGGCCTCGGCCCGACGGCCATGGCCGCAGTGTCGGCCGAGGCGGCCAAGGTCGGCATCGGCCCGTTCGTCATCAACGCGCAGGCGCCGGACGAGGGCAATCAGCACACCCTCGAGCACTGGGGCACGCCCGAGCAGAAGGAGACCTATCTCCGTCCGCTCTGCGAGGGCACGGCCCGCTCCTGCTTCGCGATGACCGAGCCCGAGGTGGCCGGCTCGGACCCCACCCTCATCAAGACCTTCGCCTACCGCGACGGTGACGAGTGGGTGATCAACGGCCACAAGTGGTTCATCTCCGGCGCCCGCGGCGCCAAGTTCGCCATCCTCATCGCCCGCACCGAGGAGGATCCCGAGGTCCCGCAGGCCGCCAACAGCGCCTTCCTCGTCGACCTGCCCAGCCCCGGGTGGACCGCCGTCCGGGACATCGAGACGATGAGCGGCTCGCACAACCACTGCGAGATCGTGATCGAGGACCTGCGGGTCCCCCACGCCAACCTGCTCGGCGGCCAGGGCCAGGGCCACCTGCTCGGCCAGTACCGCCTCGGGCCGGCCCGGCTGGCCCACTGCATGCGCTGGATCGGCCAGGCCGAGATCGCGCTGGACATGATGGTCAAGCGGGCTCTGGAGCGCTACAGCCACGGCTCGTTCCTGGCCGAGAAGCAGGGCATCCAGTGGCTGATCGCCGACTCGGCCATGGAGATGTACCAGTGCAAGCTGATGGTGCTGCACGCGGCGTACCGCATCGAGCACCAGCTCGACTTCACGGCCGAGGTGTCGATGGCCAAGCACTTCGTGGCCAACAGCCTGTGGCGCATCATCGACCGCGCCATCCAGGTCCA
>JBKPRL010000217.1:0-8667 GCA_046734535.1 bacterium
CTCGATGCACAGCCCGTGGCCGTCCATCACCGCCCGCCGCGGGTCGTCGGCGGGCCAGATGGAGAGGAGCCGGAAGCCGAGCCGGTCGGCGAAGAAGGCCACGGTGTCGTCGAGGTCGGGAGCGGGGAGCACCACCTGGGCGCGGACGGTCGGTTCGGCCGAGCGCATCCCCAAAGGCTACGGGGTGATCCCAAACAGGACAGGGGACGACCGGTTTGCGTGTCATGCTCGCTCCGTGCGCGCCGACCGGCTGGTGGCCATCCTCCTGCTGCTGCAGGCCCGCGGGCAGGTGACGGCGGCCGAGGTGGCGGACGAGCTCGAGGTGTCCGAGCGCACGGCGCGCCGGGACCTGGAGGCGCTCGGCATGGCGGGAGTGCCGATCTACTCCGTCCAGGGACGCAACGGTGGGTGGCGCCTGGCCGGCGGAGGCCGGACCGATCTCAGCGGGCTGACCGAGCCCGAGGCCCGAGCCCTGTTCCTCGTGGCCGGCCCGTCCTCGTCGGCGACCCCCGAGGTCAAGGCCGCGCTGCGCAAGCTCGTCCGCGCCCTGCCCGAGTCGTTCCGCAGCCAGGCCGAGGCCGCGTCCTCTGCAGTGGTCGTCGACCCCCTCGACTGGGACCAGCGGGCGGTCACCCGGGCCTCGCCCCCGCTGCTCGACGCCCTGCAGCAGGCTGTGATCGACGGGGAGCAGCTGGTCCTCGGCTACGTCGCCCGTGACCGGTCGGCCACCACCCGGGTCGTGCACCCGCTCGGCCTGGCCACCAAGGGCACCGTCTGGTACCTGGTGGCGGACACGGAGGTCGGGCTGCGCACCTTCCGGGTCGATCGCGTGACCGGGGCCGAGCGGACGGGTGACGCGGTCGTCCGACCGGACGGCTTCGACCTGGAGGAGGCGTGGCGGCTGATCACGAACGAGGTCGGCCAGCGGCGCGCGCCGGTCTGGGCGCACGGCCGCGCCAGCCGTGAGGTGGTCGGCTACCTGCGGATGGTCTTCGGCACGCGGGTCCGCATAGGGCCGGCGCACGCCGACGGCCGGGTCGAGGTCGAGCTGCGGGGCACCAGCACCTACGCGCTGGCCCGGGAGCTGTGCCCGTTCGGCGCCATGGTCGAGGTGGACCAGCCGCCCGCCGTCCGCGAGCAGCTGGCCCGTCTCGGGGCCGAGCTGTCCGGTCTCTACGGCCCGGTCAGGGTCTCGTAGCGGCAACGGCACCGGCCGCCGCCGTCGCGGGCGGGCGGTCGAGGCGCCGCCGGGCCTCTCGCCAGACGACGGTGACGGCGAGCCCCGCCACCACGCCGATGGCGATCGCCTCGGCGAGGATGGTCGCGGGGACGTAGAGCGCGAAGAACCGGCGGAGCCCGGGGAGGACCATGGCCAGCAGGAACAGCCCGCCCATCGCCGCGATCAAGCCGATCTTCCAGGCCACCAACGGCTGGGCCACGAGCACCAGCACGAACAGCCCGACGATCATGGCCACGATCGTGCCCGCGGTGCGGGCCTCGTCCGGCTCGACGTTCTGCGCCCGGGCGAGGGCGTACGCGCCGAAGACCGCCGTCGCCGTGATGACGCCGGCCGGGACCGACACCGCGAGGACCCGGCGGAGGAAGCCGGGGCGGTAGCGCTCGTTGCTCGGTGCCAGGGAGAGCACGAAGGCCGGCAGGCCGATGGTGAGGGTGCTGACGAGGGTCAGGTGGCGGGGCAGGAACGGGTACGGGACGGCGACGACCGCCACGACGACGGCGAGCACGGCCGAGTACACGTTCTTGATGAGGAACAGGCTGGCCACCCGCTCGATGTTCGCGATGACCCGCCGGCCTTCGGCCACGACCCGGGGCATCACCGAGAAGCGCCCGTCGAGGAGCACGATCTGGGCCACGGCGCGGGTGGCGGGCGCGCCGTTGCCCATGGCGACGCCGATGTCGGCGTCCTTGAGCGCGAGCGCGTCGTTGACGCCGTCGCCGGTCATGGCGACCACGTGGGCGCTCTGCTGCAACGCATGGACGAAGGCCCGCTTCTGGTTCGGGGTGACGCGGCCGAAGACCGTCGTGACGTCGACCGCGGCGGCCAGCTCGCCGGGGTCGTCCGGCAGGGTGCGGGCGTCGACCGGAGTGCCGACGTCGGGGACGCCGACTCGTTCGGCCACCGCCCCGACGGTCCGCGGGTTGTCGCCCGAGATCACCTTCAGCCCGACGCCCTGTGACTGGAAGTACCGCATCGTCTCCGCGGCGTCCGGGCGGACCTGCTCCTCGAAGGAGAGGAGGGCGACCGGGGCCAAGCCCGCGGGCAGTGCCTCGTCTTCCAGGGGGGCATCGGCCTGCGCCACCAGCAGCACCCGCTGACCCGCATCCGAGAGCGCGTCGACCCGGGTGCGGACGGCGGTGTCTCGCGGGCAGGCCGCGAGGACGATCTCCGGCGCCCCCATCACCCAGCTGCCGTGGCCGTCGAAGGTGGCACCGCTCCACTTGCGGGTCGACGAGAACGGCACCGACGCGGTGCGCACCCATGCCTCGGAGGGCGCGAACGCCACGGCCAGCGCGGCGAGGGTCGCGTTCGGGTGTGGGTCGTCGGCGAGGGCGGACATGGCGACGGCGGCCCGGCCCTCGTCCACCCCGTCGAGGCACTCCATCGCCGCGAAGGTGATCGAGCCGTCGGTCAGGGTCCCGGTCTTGTCGAGGCAGACGACGTCGACGCGAGCCAGCCCTTCGACCGCGGGCAGCTCCTGCACGAGCACCTTGCGCCGGGCCAGGCTCAGCGCGCCGACGAAGAAGGCGATGCTCGTGAGGAGCACCAGGCCTTCCGGCACCATCCCCACCAGCGCGGCGACCGTGCCCACGATCGCGTCCGAGGTGCTCTCGTTGCCGCGCGTGAGCTGGCTGACGAGGAGTATCGGTCCGATGATGACGAGCCCCCAGCTGATGTAGCGCAGCAGGGTGTCGATGCCCTCCATCAGTTCCGAGCGGGTCTTGGTGAAGCGCTTGGTCTCTGCCGCCAGCCGCTGGGCGTAGGAGTCGGCCCCGATGGCCGTCGTCTCGAAGGCGCCGGCACCCGCGACCACGATCGAACCGGACATCACCTCGGCCGCCGGTCCCTTGTCGATGGGGTCCGACTCGCCGGTCAGGAGCGACTCGTCGACCTCCAGTCCGTCCGCGGCGATGACCCTGCCGTCGGCGGGCACCTGGTCGCCAGCGCGCAACCGCACCAGGTCGCCGAGCACCACCTCGCCGACCGCCAGGTCCTGCGGTGCGCCGTCGCGGACCACCGTCGCCCGCGGGGCGTTGAGGACCGCGAGGCGATCGAGGGTTCGCTTCGCCCTCAGCTCCTGGATGATCCCGATCGCCGCGTTCCAGACGATCACGAGGCCGAAGAGCGCGTCGGCCGGCGAGCCGACCACCAGCACCGCGACGAAGAGCACGCCGAGGATGGCGTTGAACCGGGTGAGGACGTTGGCCCGGATGATCTCCGACAGCGGGCGGCTCGTCTGTTCGTCGACGCGGTTGACCTGGCCGGCGGCGACCCGGTCGGCAACCTGTGCCGCCGTCAGTCCGGTCGCGGCGGTGGACGGGGCGGCTGCGTCGCTCACGAACGGGTGAGGGTACCCGGCGGCGTCAGGGCCGGTCGTCGGGCGCGTCCGGCGGTCAGGGCGGTACGGTCCCCGCGGTGCCCTTCTCCGCAGCCATCGAGCCGATCACCGCCACTGACGAGGAGATCCGGGCGGCCCTGGAGCAGGCCGAGCTCCCCGCGCTCCTTCCGGCGTTGGCCCACCTGACCGGCGATCGCGCGCTCCTGCGGGAGGACCTCCGGCCGGACCCGCTCCTGATGATGGAGCCCCAGTCCGGCCTGACGGCCGAGCAGCAGGCGAGCATCCGCGCCGTCGCCCTCCAGGTCCTGGTCGGCTGGCGGGACAGCGGTGGTCCGATCGCCCCCCGCCCGTCGCCCACCGCGCTCCAGGAGCTGATGGAGTTCGCCGTCGGCGGCGTCGAGATGGCCGAGTACGTGCCCTTGCTCGAAGAGGAGCTCGGGGTGACCGACGGGGACCGCCGCGCGCCGAGCTGGCGCAAGGAGGACGTGGCCCCGGACGTGCCCTTCACCGTGGCCGTGATCGGAGCCGGGATGTCGGGACTCCTGGCCGCGCACCGGCTCCAACAGGCCGGCGTGCCCTTCGTCGTCTTGGAGAAGAACGAGGACGTCGGGGGCACGTGGTGGGAGAACACCTATCCGGGCTGCCGGGTCGACAACCCGAACCACCTGTACAGCTATTCCTTCGCCCAGAAGCACGATTGGCCGCAGCACTTCTCCACCCAGGACGTGTTGCACGAGTACTTCCGGTCCTGCGCCGACGAGCTCCGGTTGCGGCCATCCATCCGGTTCGGCACCGAGGTGCGCTCGGCCACGTTCGACGAGGACCGCTGCTCGTGGACGGTCGTCTCCCGCGACCGCGACGGTCGTGAGGAGGCGATCGAGGTCCAGGCCGTCATCAGCGCGGTCGGCCAGCTGAACCGGCCCAACGTGCCGGACCTGCCGGGCCGGGACACCTTCGCCGGCCCCGCCTTCCACTCGGCCCGCTGGGACCACAGCGTGGACCTGACCGGTAAGCGGGTGGCCGTCATCGGCACCGGCGCCAGCGCCGCGCAGCTCATCCCGATCGTGGCCGAGCAGGCAGCCGAGCTGGACATCTTCCAGCGGACGCCCAACTGGTTGGCGCCGACGCCCGACTACCACGAAGAGGTCGCGCCCGGCCAGCGGTGGCTCTACACCCACGTCCCGTTCTACAGCCAGTGGCACCGCTTCTGGATCTTCTGGCGCATGGGGGACGGCGTCCTGCCCGCGGTGCGGGTCGACCCCGGGTGGGAGCCCAAGGGTGCCTCGGTGAGCTTCGAGAACGAGGTGTTCCGCCAGCTCCTGACCGCGTACCTCGAGGCGGAGGTGGCCGACCGGCCGGACCTGTTGCCCAAGGTCGTGCCGACCTACCCGGTGGGGGCCAAGCGGATCCTGCGCGACAACGGCGTGTGGGCGGGCACGCTCAAGCGGGACAACGTGCGCCTCGTCACCGAGAAGATCACCGAGATCACACCGGCGGGCGTCGTCACCGGTGACGGCGAGGAGCACGAGGTCGACGTCATCGTCTACGGGACCGGCTTCCAAGCCTCGAAGTTCCTCACGCCCATGCAGGTCCGGGGCCGTGGCGGCGTCGACCTGCACGAGCTGTGGGGCACCGACGCCCGGGCCTACCTCGGCATCACCGTGCCCGGCTTCCCCAACCTCTTCTGCCTCTACGGCCCGAACACGAACATCGTGATCAACGGGAGCATCGTCTACTTCTCAGAGTGCGAAGTGCGCTACGCGTTGGGCTGCCTGCGCATGGCGCTGGCCGCAGGCCGCCGTGCCGTCGACTGCCGGCAGGAGGTGCACGACGCGTACAACGTGGCGGTCGATGCCGAGAACGCGCGGATGGCCTGGGGCGCCTCGACGGTCAACAGCTGGTACAAGAGCGACAGCGGTCGGGTCTCGCAGAACTGGCCGTTCACACTGCTCGAGTTCTGGCGCCGGACGCGGGAGCCGGACCCTGCCGATTACGAGCTGCTCGGCTGATCGCCGCCGGACGCCGGGTGGGAGCGGCCCGTCAGCTGCAGACGATCCCGACGCACTGCGCCGGGTTGTGGTTGCCGGTGGCGGTGTTGCCGCTGCCCCGCACGCCGGGCACGGCCTCGATGCCGAGGTCGTCGTTGTCGTCAGCCCGGTTGCCGACGAGCTTCGTGCCCGAACGCTCCACGTCGATCCCGTCGTCGGTGTTGGTGAGCGCGACGTTCTCACGCAGCACCGCACCCGGGCTGGCGGCATCCACGAAGATGCCGTCGCCACCGCCGACCTTCCCGCTGCGGTTCTCGGTCGTCGTGTTGCCGACCAGCGTGGCCCGGGCCGAGTCGACGAGCACGATGCCGCTGCAGACGTTGCCGTCCGAGCCCAGCGGCGCGGCGCCGTTGTTGCGGAGGATGGCGTCGTCCGAGCGGACGAGCACGATGCCGAAGCCGCTCAGCTCGGCGCGGTTGTCACGCACCAGGGCGCGGTCTGAGTCGACGAGGAGGATCGCCGCCGGCGCGGTCGCCGTGGAGCAGGTGTCGAGGGCCGGTCCGACCTCGAAGAAGCCGACGTCGTTCCCGCGGATCGTGGCGCCCCTCGCACTGTCGAGCCGGACGCCGTAGGTACCGACCGCGTCGCGATCGCGCTGATCGACGGCGTCGCACCGTGGGACACGAGCACGCCGACCTCGAAGTCCTGGATCGTGGCGTGGAGACCACCGCCGACGACCTGCAGGCCGGCGTAGCCCTGATCGCGGATGCCGGCGCTGCCCGCCGTCTTGCTCCCGCCGATGGTGAAGCCGTGGAGGTCGACCTTCACCCCTGCGGCGCCGATGATCAGACCGTCGCCGGGACATCCCAGGAGGTCGGACCGCAGGGTGACGTTGTGGGTCACGGTGGCTCCGCACTGCAGTGGGGACACCGCCGCGCCGGCCCCCGCACCGGCGCCGATGGCGCCGAAGGTCGCTGTCGTTCCAGCCACCACCATGATGAGCGCTGTTCTGGCTCCCATGATCCGCCTCCTGCCCGCAGGGGGGACCGTACTCAGGCGGCTCCCAGGCTCGTCGACGCTTCGTCGCCGGTTCAGGTGATGTTCACCTTCCAACCCGCGCCGCCACCACGCTGGGCGGCGACCTCAGCCGACCGCGCTGCGCAGCGTGCGCTCGGTGGCCTCGTCGGCAGGGAAGAACGACTCGATCGAGAGCTCTGCGAGCGTGATGTCGAGCGCCGTGCCGAACGTCGCGAGCGTGCTGAAGAACGACAGCTCCACGCCCGTCGAGGTGCGCAGACTGAGCGGCACGAAGAGGAGCGCGGCGGCGTCGAGCGCGGTCGAGGGCTCTTCCTCGACGCCCGGATAGGACTCGAGCTCGGCCAGCAGGGCCTCGACCTCGGGATCGGGGGCCACGGCCGCCTGGCGCCGCAGCCGGCTCAGCAGGTGAGCGCTGTACTGCGCGAGGTTGGTGATCCGGGGCGCCAGGCCGTCGGGGTGCAGGCTGACCCGCAGCGCGTTGGCCGGCGGCGCCAGCAGCTCGGGAGCCACCCCGTCGGCGAGGATGGCCAGCGCCGGCCGGTTGGCCGAGACGAGGTCCCACCGGTGGTCGACGATGACGGCGGGAAAGGGTTCGTGCCCGGTGAGGATGGTGTCGAGGGCGGCGCGGACCGGCGCCATCGGGCCGGCCTCGAGCGGCGTCTCGGGGTACACGGGCGCGTACCCGGCCGCGAGCAGGAGGCGGTTGCGGTCCCGCAGCGGCACCTCGAGGTGCTCGGCCAGGTGGACCACGAGCTCACGGCTCGGGCGCGACCGGCCCGTCTCGACGAAGCTCAGGTGGCGGGTGGACACCTCCGCCTCGACGGCCAGCTCGAGCTGGCTCAGCCGGCGACGCTGCCGCCAGTCCCGCAACAGGTCGCCCACGCCCCGGGGCGGCGACGCCACGCTCATGCCGGCGACGGTACCGCCGGTCGGTCGTCACCGCCGTTACCTGTGAGGTAATGGTCCTTGGCCTGCGGCTACGAGCACCCGCGTGCGCCGGGAGGTCGTCGACCCGGTCCTCGACGGTGTCGCAAGTACGCCTCGCCCCGCGGCGAAAGCCGATAGCCGACCTCCAGGCTGAGCGTCAGCCCGAGGCTCTTCAGCTTCCGCACATCGATCTTGAACGGCTGCGTGTCGCGCCCGAGGGACTGCGCGAGATCCGCGGCCCGGACAGCGGGGCGCGCCGCGATCGCGTCGAGTACTGCGAGCGTCCACGGGCCGTGGCTGCTTGCACGATCGAGTCGCGCGAGCCGCCGGTCGAGGTCGGCAACCTCGTCGTCGCCGAGCCGATCGGATGCGGCCAGCACCTCTCGGGGATCCGGCTCCTGCAGTGCGTGAAAACGGATGCGATACGTGGAGAGATCCTCGCTACCGCGCAACTCAGCCACCGCTTCGGCGCGCGTCGCGTAGCCGGCTGCCCGGACATCCCGTGCGCTGATGCGTGTGGGTTCGACGACGTCGACCGCGTCGACGAACAGACGACCGACCGCGGTGCGGTACACGCGTCCGGACACGACCTGAGAGCGTTTCCACCGGCGGAACATCACCGTGATCTCGCCGCGCTGTATCGGGTCGCGGTACCTGATCGGGATCAGCACGCTCAGAACGCGGCAACTGCCGCGAGCTGCCAGTCGCCCGGCCCGTCCGTGAGCTGAGGTGTCCCGGTCATGTCAACGATCGCCACGGTACAGCGCGGGCGTACTCGTCCCGATGGAACAACCGATCGCGGCGTGCTCCGGAAGTGTCAAACGAACGCGCCATCCATGGCGCGCCATGGAGGGAGTTGCCCGGTGGGGCGGGAGGCCGAAGCTCGGCGGGTCGGGCGCCATGACCTCGCAGGTAATGGTCGGGGCGCGCCGTGGTCGGGCATCGTTCGCTCAGCACCCCCGAGCGAACCGAGGAGGTTCCGATGACCGACATCACCACGGCCGGAGCGGCCGCTGCCGTGACCACCGTCGACACCTACCTGGCCATGTGGAACGAGCCGGACGAGGCCAGGCGGGCCGAGCTGATCGCATCCGCCTGGACCCACGACGGCCGGTACGTCGACCCGGTCCAGGAGG
>JBKPRL010000218.1:0-11543 GCA_046734535.1 bacterium
CGACCGGTGGATCCTCTCCGAGCTGGACGACGCCATCGTTGTCATCACCGCAGCCCTCGAGGGCTACGACGCCCTGACCTCGGCCACCCGTCTCGGGCGCTTCGTCGACGACCTCTCCAACTGGTACGTGCGCCGATCACGACGGCGCTTCTGGAAGGCTTCGGAGGACGCGGCGCACGCCACCCTCCACCACGTCCTCGTCCAGACGGCCCGCCTCCTCGCTCCGTTCTGCCCGTTCCTGGCCGACGAGGTCCACCGCACGCTGCTCGGCGGCCGCTCGGTGCACCTGGCCGACTGGCCCCGACCGTCGGGCCGGCGTGACCCGGCGCTGGCCGAGCGCATGGCCGCCGCCCGCCGCCTGGTCGCCCTCGGTCGAGCGGCTCGCAGCGAGGCCAAGGTCAAGGTCCGCCAGCCGCTGCGGCGGGCGCTGCTCCTCCACCCGGATGGGCTGCTCGACGACGACGTCCGGAACCAGATCGCGGAAGAGCTGAACGTGAAGGCGGTCGAGGACGTCGACACCCTCTCCGACCTCCTGACCTGGCGGGTGACGCCCAACTTCCGTGTACTGGGTCCCCGGCTCGGGTCCCGGTTGGCCGAGGTCAAGGCCGCGCTGGCGCGGGCCGATGGCAACGCCGTCCAGCGCGCGCTCGACGCCGGCGACGCCATCGAAGTCGCCGGCGTGAAGCTCTCCCGGGACGACGTCGAGCTCCGGGCCAGCAGTCACTCGTCGTTCGCGCTGGCGGAGGACGGCGGCTGGGCGGTCGCGCTCGATCTCGACGTCGACGACGACCTGCGCCGCGAGGGCCTGGCCCGTGAGCTCGTCCGCGCCCTGAACGAGCTGCGCAAGGAACACGGGCTGGCCGTCGCCGACCGGGTTCGGCTGACCCTCTCCGGGCCCGAAGCGGTGCGTGCGGCTCTGTCCGCGCACGGACCATGGATCGCCGGCGAGGTGCTGGCCGTAGAGCTGACGTGGGTCGACGGCGCCAGCGGGGTCGAGCGGCCGGCGGCGACGGACGGCGGCTCGCCCGCGACCATCACCGTGGACGGCGCGGAGGTGGCCGTGGCCCTCGAGCGCGCCTCCGGCTGACGGTCGCCGCTACTGCGGCTGGTCCGGCGGCGGCAGCTGGAAGGCCCGATCGGGCTCGGCGGTGCGGATGCCGCGCACGAGCGAGAGCTCGTGGATCGTGTCCGGCGCGGCGCGGCCGGTGATCACCCCGGCCGCCGGAAGTACCTGGGCGTCACGCAAGCCGGCGTTGCGGGCCCTCCGGAGCACGCCATCGAGGTCGTGCAGGCTGTCGTCGTCGACGAGCAGGGTGACCCCGATGTGGTCGGCCTCCGGCGCGGCGGCCCCGCCAGCGCCACGGTCGGAGTCGACCTGCTGGTCCTTCTTCGCACGCGCTTTCGCCACGCGCCCAGGCTACGGGCGCCCGCTACAGGATCGCGCCGGGGGCTTGCGCCAGGCCGCCGCCGACGTCCCGGTTGGGCAGGGCGAGGCGACGGGCGCTCTGGAGGAGGAGCCAGCCGAGCGAGCCGCCCACCATGCCGGGGTTCGCCTGCGCGTGCAGGGCGACCAGGCCGGCCACGTGCGGCGTCGCCATGCTGGTGCCGCTCATCGTCGCGTAGAGGCGGGGGCGGGGTGCCGTCGAGATCACGGCCACTCCCGGCGCCGCGACGTCGACCTGCCCGCCCCGCAGGTTCATCCCGCCCGACGAGAACGGCGCGATGCCGAGGCGGGAGTCGAGGGCGGCCACCGCGACGATCGACGGGCAGTTGGCCGGATGCCCGACCGGCGCGATCCGCCCTGGGCGGGAGCTCTCGTTGCCCGCCGCCGCGACGATCAGCGAGCCCGCGGCGAGGGCACGCTGCGCGACCGTCTCGTACACCGTCGAGAAGGCAGCGTTGAGCGCCACCGGGGCGCCGAGCGACATCGAGATCACCCGGCACGTGTTGCGGACGGCCCAGTCGATGCCCGCGAGGATCCCGCCGTCCGCCCCGCTGCCCTGGTTGCTCAGGACCTTGCCGGCGTAGATCTCTGCCTCGGCCGCGATCCCGTAGGCCGGCAGGCGCTGGGGCTTGCGGGGCCCGCAAGCGGTGCCGATGCAGTGGGTGCCGTGGCCGTGGCCGTCGTCGGCCGTCTGGCCCGTGATGAACGAGGCCCTGGTGACGGTCCGACCGACGAAGTCGGGGTGGCCGGAGTCGAAACCGGTGTCGAGCACGGCGACCCGGATGCCCTTCCCGGTCCACGTGGTCCCGACCGCGCCGACGGCCTTGAGGCCCCATGTCGTGTCGGTGTCGACGAAGGTCTCGGCCGGGCTCAGCTCGCCGCCGGCCGCGCTCACCGCGCCACCGAGGCCGAGGACCCGCTCGGCCAGGTCGTCGACCCCGTCGCGGAAGCCCTGCACGTAGCCGGCGACGGAGTCGCCCTCCAGGGCGTAGACGATCCGCTCGGGCTCGACGGCGAGGATGCCCGGCGTCGAGCCGGTCGCCGCGGCCACCGCCGCGGCCTGATCGGGGTCCGGCTCGAGGACGAGGACGCCAAGGCTGTCTAGGTGCACACCGGAGCCGGTCTGGAGGACGTCAGGATCGAGCGGGGCGTTGCCCAGCTCGGCGCTCGAGGTCAAGCTGACCCCGGTCGCCCGGGTGAGGGTCCGCGCCGCGGTCCGGGCGTCGGCCCCCTCGCCGAGAAGGACCAGCAGACGGCCCGTGGTGCCGGGCTCGAGCGGCAGCGGCGGCGCCGCCGGCGGCGGCGGGGCGGCACCCCGGCCGGCGGGACGGGCGGTGGTCCTCGGACGTCGCTCAGCGGGCATGGCGGATCCCCTCTCGGTCGGTCATCACCACAAGAGCCGCCGGGAGAGAGCCAGATACGGATCAGCCGGTCGCGCTCACGACAGGTCATGGGCTACGGGCACCCGGCACGCGGCCCCACGACACGATTGCACGATCGGCAGCAGCCGCTCCAGCTCCGCTCGCACGGCGCCCAGCTTCGGATCGTCCTGCCGGCTGTGCAGCTCGTGCGGGTCGCGCCGCAGGTCGTACAGCTCGGACTCACCGGTGGCTGGGTACCGGGCGTACAGCCAGCGAGTGGTCCGGACCGCCTCGAACCGGCTGTCGATCTCCGTGTCGAGCCCGCTGGCCACCGGCACGGCCCGGTCGGCGTCCGGTCGGGCCATCGTCTCTTGCAGCGGCCGGCCGTCCACGGACCCGCCGGGGGACACGCCGGCCAGACGGGCGAAGGTCGGTGCCACGTCCGCGAAGGTGATCGGGCTCCGCACGGTCGCGCCGCGCCGGAAGCCGGGCCCGGCCACGAAGAACGGGACCCGGATCGAGGGCTCGTAGACGACGGACTTCCCCGACGGGAACCGGTGCTCGCCCTGCGAGTAGCCGTTGTCCGACGTGAAGACGAAGACGGTGCGGTCGAGCTCCCCCGCCGCCTCGACCGCGTCGACCACCGCACGGATCCCCTCGTCGACTGCGGTCAGGCTGGCCAGGCGGTTGCGGTAGTTCGCGGTGATGCTCTGGACGCGCTGCTTGCCGATCCGAGGGAGCGCCCGAACCCACGCCGGCTTGTCGGACACGTCGGCCTCGTTGAAGCTCGGGTCGCGCGGGAGCGTCGCCGAGGCGTACCGATCGAGGTCCCGTGGCGCGGGCCGAGGAGCGTCGGTGTACGTCACCCCGCGGCTGTCGGTCCCCAGCTCGGCGTGCGGCGCGGTGTACCAGAGCTGCAAGTAGAAGGGCTGGGCTCGCGGTGCCGCGTCGCGCACGAAGCCCGTGGCCAGCCGGGTGAGGACGTCGGTCTTGTAGTCCTCCGGGGCGAACCCGAAGTGCTCCTCGTGACCGGAGTGGTTCAGCGTGTAGTCGTACATCAGGAACGGGTTCACCGAGGTCGCCCACCATTCGTCCCAGCTGGGCGGGAGGGGGCTACGAGGGCCGTAGCCGTTCATGTACTTCCCGATGTGGGCCGTGCGGTACCCGGCGTCTTGGAGCCATCGCGCCACGGTGTTGCTCTGGTCCAGCCCGGCGAACCCGCCGCCCGTCGCCGCCTCGTTCGAGAGCACACCGTGGTTCTGCGGGTCCCGTCCGGTGAGCAGGCTGGCCCGGGCCGGACAGCACAGCGGCACCGGGGCGATGGCGTTCGTGAACGTCACCCCGCGATCGGCGATGAGCTCCTTCACCGATGGCAGCGCGACCATCTGGTTGGCGCTCTCGTCGTCCGTCAGGAAGAAGACGACGTTGGGATGCCCGGACGGCCCGGATGGCGGGTGGTCGCCGACGGTGCTCTGGCCCGCTCCGTCACCCCCCGACGCCCCGCAGGCGACCGCGGTCGACCCGACGACCATGGCGAGCGCCAACCGACCGAGCATCCACCGCCTCCTCCCGCGCCTCCGGACAGGATGCCACAGGCGCACCTGCCCATCCCGGCGGGCTTCACCGGTCGGCCGGCCAGCCCGCCTCGAGCGTCCGGAGCCGGCTCAGGACGTCGTCGCGGTCGACGTAACAGCCTTGAAGGTGGCGCGGGCCGCTGTTGGGGTCGAACTCGTCCCGGCCGTGGAGGATCCGGTAGTTGTCGAAGCACATGACGTCGCCAGGCTGGAGGCGAACACGCAGCTCGTGGCGGCCGGAGACGAGGATGCGGCCGAACGCGCGCAGCGCGCGGTAGGTGGGCAGCATGTCCTCAGGGGGCACCTCGAGCGGCGCCAGCAGCGCGTTGCTGTAGCGGACCTCCCGGACGGAGCCGCCGAGGTCGAGGCGGATGAGCGGCACCCGCGCCGCCACGTCCGTGCCGGCGCCGTCCCGGTAGCGGAAGCGCACCGGCGTCGTCGTCAGACGGTCGTAGGACTCAGGATCCTCGACGGCCAGCTCGGCCGCGCACGCGAAGCCGTCGACGAGCACGCTGTCGCCGCCGGTCGCGTCGAACACCAGGCAGTGCAGGAGCTGGACGCCCGGGAGCATCTCCCGGCTGACGAGGTCGATGTGGGGGCCGAGCGCGTGCGCGGTGTAGGCCAAGCTGTCCGGGTCGGGTTTGGAGACCACGTCCCACAGCAACCCGAAGTTGCTGTTGCGCAGGAAGGCGATGCGCTGCGCGAGGCCCACGACGGTGCCGGGCGTCGTCGGCGCGCCGCGCACGAAGCTGACCCCGAAGCGCTCCAGCTGGCGCAGCCACTCGAGCAGCCCGGCGTCGGTGGCCATCACCGCGTCGTAGGCGACGTCGGGCGGGATCGTCATCGCCCCGTCCGTCCAGAGCGTCCGCTCCGGCGCCGTCAGCCGCGGACCGTCGTCGTAGGCGTGCTCATCGAGCCAGCCGGCCGCGAACGTCGACCGGTGCCCGTCACCCGCCCACGTCACGTCCAGCTCGCCGGCAGCCGACACGGCGACGGCTTCGGGGGCGACGTCGTCGGCGATCGAGAGGGTGTCGATCAGCCGCTCCGGCACCGACTGGTGACGGCAGGCGGCGCACGGGCAGTTGTCGCGGAGCCACAGGTGGTGGAAGGTCGACCGACGACCGCCCTCCCACGTGACGACCACCCGATCGGCTTCCGTGGCCACGTCCACGATCGTGCGGGGTCCGTTCACCGACCCATCATGACCGAGCGCGGACGTGACGTGCTCCCGAGGTCGCCCGCCGCCAGCGCCCGCTGCTCCGTTCATGTCCCCGGGCGTTCTGGCGCGGCCCCGTCGCGCCGACGAGAGGATCTCGCACCAGAACCGCTCGAAGCGAGGCCCGCCGCCGGCGGTGTCGGTCTGCGGTGGCGTCACGGCGGACGCCACCGAGCCGGATCAGGGCCCTGCGATGTGTCCGTCGTCAGCCGGAGGGACGACGGTGGCGGCTTGCTGCGCGCGCTGCTCAGCCCGTTCCGCGACGCGTTCCTTCGAGCCACGAGCGGCGTCCTGCACCTTGGGCTTCTCCGCGTCGTACCGAGCGAGCGCACGGTCCCACCGTTGGCGCATCGGGAGGATCCCGCCGCCACCGATGGCGATGATCGCCGAGCCGACGACGACGGCGAGCAACGCATAGAACAGACCGTTCACGATGGCGGGCGCGATCTGGAGCTGGTTGAGCGCGGCGAACGCCCCCACGACCAGGATGGCGCCGGCGGCGAGGTTGGCGAGGAGCCGGCCATAGCTCAGGCCACCGAGGCTGGCGTCGATGAGGTCACGGACGGCCGCGGCGATTGCGCTCGCCACGATGATGATGATGATGGCGGCGATCACCTTGGGGAGGTAGGCGATCACGCCCTCGAGCAGATCGCTGATCGGGTTGGGGCCGAACACCCCGAAGGCCATCTGCAAGACGATCAGGAACAAGGCATAGAAGATCAGCTTCGAGACGATGTCGCTGGCGTCATATTTCGTGCGCGCCATTGCTCGCTTCACGCCACCGCGTTCGACCGCGCGGTCGAAGCCGACGCGCTCCAAGATTGCGTCAGCCGCCTTGCCGATCAGCTTGGCGATCAGATAGCCGACGATCAGGATGACCAGGAAGCCGATGAACTTGGGTACGAACGTGGCGACGTTCGACCAGGCGTCTTGAATGCCTTGACTCCACTCCACAGCGGCGACGACGTTGGGCATGGGGCGCTCCTTCACGACACTTGGGTCCACCGAGGGAACATCGGCTCGGGCCAGTACCGCTCGGCCGGTCGTCTCTACCCCCGAATCCAGCGGTCAAACTGTCGACGTCGACAACGGCCCGATGGTGCTGGACCACCGTCAGCTCGTCGAGCTGCTCACGGCGCGCAGGTCGTCGCGCATGTCGGGCAGCTTCCCCGCCCGCTAGGGGGAAGCTGCGCTGCAGGAGTCGTCGATTGCTCCAGTGTCCTCGAATCGGCGCTCCGCGCGTGCCATCCAGTACCCGAGCCGACGGGTCCTCACGCATCCGTTCGCGACAGAAGGCGCTGAGCACGCCCGAAGCACGGCGTCTCCCACGGGCTCGGCCTCCTCGACGATCGTCGACCAGCTCGTGAGCTACGACGTCGAAGCCACCGATGGCAGCTCGGCAAGATCGACAAGGCATCGACCGAGACGAGCCGCCAGTACCTGGTCGTAGACACCGGATTTTGGATCTTCGGCACGAAGCGACTCATCCCCGCCGGCATGCTCAGCCGGGACGACCATGCCAACCGCACGGTCTACATGGGCATGACCAAGGACCAGATCAAGCAGGCGCCTGATTACGACGACGCCATGACGACGAGCGACGACGCCCTACTACGACAAGTACTCCGACTACTACAGCCCCTACTGGTCCTAGCAGGATCGTCGGCGGACTCTGAACGCGGCCCTCGGTCGGCTGGCCGGGGGCCGCTCTCGTCACTCCCCATAGCCGGGGTCGGACGGCCAGTTCGGCTGGAACAGGTGCCACTGCTCGGGCGCGGCTCGGATGAGTGCCTCGAGCTCGATCGCCAGGCCCTGGGTGATGCGCTGGACGTCGTCGCGCAGCGAGCCGCGGCGGTCAGAGGGCACGGGCGGGCGGATGACGGCGTGGTGGCCCTCCCGTCCCGCGGCGAAGTACACCGCCGTCGGCAGGACCGGCGCGCCCGCCCGCAGGCTGAGAGTGGCCGGGCCGCCGGGCAGCGTCGTGCGCTCGCCGAAGAAGTCGACCTCGACCCCGCCGCCCTGGATGTCTCGGTCGCAGAGGAGGCAGACGACCTCGTTGGCCCGCAGCGCTCGGAGGACGGCCGTGCCCGCGGCCGGCCCGATCGGCACGACCGTCATGCCGAGCGATCGGCGGAAGGACGCGAACCACTCGAAGAGCTCCGGCGGGTCCAGCGGTTCGACGACGACGGTGACGGCCAGGCCCTGGTCGGCCAGCCAGCGACCACCCCACTCCCAGCCACCGAGGTGGGGCAGGGCGACGATCACGCCGCGGCCGCCGACCAGTGCGTCGTCGACGTGCTCGAATCCGTCGTAGGAGAAGCCACCGTCGATCTCCTCGGCCGTCAGGCCGGGCAGGCGGAAGCTCTCGACCCAGTACCGGGCGTAGTAGTCGAACGCGGCCTGGGCCGCCCGCCGGAGCGCGGGGCCCCGCAGCGTGGGGTCGGCGCGGCGCAGGTGGCGCTCGACCATCGACCGCCGGCCCCGCATGCCCGCGCCGAACCCGGCGCCGAGCATGGACGCCGCGAACGACGTCACCGGCTCGGGCAGGTTCTGCGCGGCGAGCGACGCCGCCTTGTAGGCCGGCACGCCGATGCGGTCGAAGCCCCGATCTTGGACAGGCGACATCGACGGTGGTGAAAGGCGGGGCCGGGCGGCGGCTAGGACTGCCGGCGGCGGCGCACGTCGTTGAACCGGACCTGGCGGGCCGAGCGGCGGGACTGCCGCCTGGACCTCCGGGCGGCGCGCCGCTCCATGACGACCGGGGCCACGCCGGCCTGGTTCCAGACCTTGAAGAACCGCTGCACCGCCGTGAAGACGGTCAGGATCAACATCACCCAGAGCACAGGCACCAGGATCGAGTCGAACAGCAGCCCGATGCACAGCAGCACGATGCGCTCGGCCCGCTCCATCAGGCCGCCCTTGGCGTAGAGGCCGAGGGACTCGGCCTTGGCCCGCTCGTAGGAGACGACCGCCGAGGCCGCCATGATGGCGAAGGGCAACATCGCCATGTGGGCGCCCTCCGTGGACGCCAGGTACCACGCCACACCGCCGAGGAGGAGGGCGTCGGTGACCCGGTCGATCACGGAGTCGAAGAACGCGCCGCGCTGACTGGCCTGGTTGGAGGCCTTGGCGAGCGCACCGTCCAGCAGGTCGGGCAGCGCGGCCAGGACGACGAGCAGGAGGCCGGCCCGGAGGGCGCCCATCCCGATGGCGATCGCCGCCGCGACCCCCAGGAGCAGCCCCAGGATCGTCAGGTGGTCAGGACTGAGGCCCGTGCGGCGGAGCCCGTCACCGAGCGGCTTGACCGCCCGCTCGACCGGCGCACGGAACCTGCCGTCGAACACGCCGACCAGGCTATCGGACTCCCTTCCACGCATCGCGGCGGCTGCCGGTACCATCCCCCGCACAACCGAACGCCAGCCGGTGCCGCCGCGCCGACCGGTCCAGCACCAGCGCAGATGGGGGTCCTCGACGGTGAAGACGTATCCGACCGCGAACATCCGCAACGTGGCCCTCGTCGGGCACAGCGGGAGCGGGAAGACGACGCTGGTCGAGGCCCTGCTGGCCCGCTCGGGGGCGACGCCGCGCATCGGCCGCGTCGAGGACGGCACGACCGTGTCGGACACCGAGCCAGAGGAGATCAAGCGCAAGATCTCCCTCTCGCTCGCCCTCGCGCCGATCGAGTGGGATGGGTACAAGATCAACCTGATCGACACGCCCGGCTACGCCGACTTCATGGGCGAGGTGGAGGCGGCACTGGCCGTCGCCGACCTCGCCGTGTTCGTCGTCAGCGCGGTCGACGGCGTCGAGGTCCGGACCGAAGCCATCTGGCACCGCTGCGCGCAGCTCGGCGTGCCCCGCATGGTCTTCGTCAACAAGGAGGACAAGGAGCGGGCCGACTTCCACCGTGTGCTCGATCAGCTCCGGGCCACGCTGGGTTCGGGCTTCGCGCCACTGGAGCTGCCTCTCGGTGAAGAGGCCTCGTTCCACGGTGTGGCGGACGTCTTGTCCGACCAGGCCTTCGAGTACGAGGCCGACGGCAAGCACCACAGCGAGCCCCTCCCGCCCGACCTGGCCGACGAGGAGCATCGGGCGCACGACGAGCTCGTCGAGGAGATCGTGTCCGGCGACGACGACCAGCTGGAGCGCTACCTCTCGGGCGAGGTGCCGACCATCGAGGAGCTCGAGCGCACGCTGGCCCACGAGGTGCTGGAGGGCACGGAGTTCCCCGTCGTGCTGGGCTCAGCGCTGACCGGCGTCGGGATCGACCGCCTGGCCGACTTCATCTGCCGGATCGGTCCGTCCCCGGCCGACCGGCCCGTGACCGTGACGGCCGGCGATCAGCAGGTCGAGGTCACGGCCGATGAGGCCGGGCAACCGCTGGCCTACGTCTTCCGCACCATCGCCGACCCCTTCGTCGGGCAGCTCTCCCTCTTCAAGGTGCTGTCGGGCACCATCAAGACCGACGATCACCTGGTCAACGTGGCGAGCGGCGCCGACGAGCGGCTGCACGGCCTGTTCCACCTGAGGGGGAAGGAGCAGACGCCCGCCGGCTCGCTGCCGGCCGGCGACCTGGGCGCGGTGGCCAAGCTGGCCAACACCCACACGGGCGACACGCTGGCCCCGAAGGGCTCGCCCGTACGCGTCGCCGGGAGCACGCCGCCGCCGGCCGTCCTGGCCATCGCCGTGCGACCCCGGACGCAGGCCGACGACGACAAGCTGGGCGGCGCCCTGCAGCGGCTCCAGGCCGAGGACCCGGCCCTCGTCGTCGAGCGCAACGAGGAGACCCGCCAGACGCTCCTGCGGGGGGTCGGCGAGACCCACCTCTCGGTGTCACTGGAGCGCCTGTCCCGCAAGTTCGGCGTGAACGTCGACACCGAGGACGTCCGGGTGCCCTACCGGGAGACGATCTCGGGAAACGCAGAAGCCGAGGGCAAGGTCAAGAAGCAGACCGGCGGCCACGGGCAGTTCGCGGTGGCCAACCTGCGCGTGGAGCCGGTCAGTCGAGGAGAGGGGTTCAGCTTCGTGGACTCCATCGTCGGCGGTGCGATCCCCCGCCAGTACATCCCCGCCGTCCAGCGGGGCATCGAGGACACGATGGCGACCGGGGGCGTCCACGGCTTCCCCGTCGTCGACGTCAAGGTCCAGTGCTACGACGGCAAGTACCACAACGTGGACTCCTCCGAGATGGCGTTCCGGACCGCGGCGTCGGTCGGGTTCAAGGACGCGCTGGCCAAGGCCGGAGTGGTCGTGCTCGAGCCGATCTCCTTGCTCGTCGTCCGGGTGCCGGCGGCGTACCAAGGTGACGTGATGGGCGACATCAACGCCCGCCGGGGCAGGGTGCAGGGCAGCACGGCCGACGGAGGCGTGTCCGAGATCACCGCCCTGGTGCCGACCGCCGAGATCCTCCGCTACGCCATCGACCTTCGCTCGATGACGGGAGGACGCGGCAGCTTCATCGCGACGCACGATCACTACGACGTCCTTCCCGCCCATCTGATCGACAAGGCGAAGGCGACGCTGGCCGCCGCCCACTCGTGAGCAGGCCCGAGGAGCACCGATGACCGGCTCGACCCCCGCGGACCTGGCCGTCACCTTCCGGTCCGTCGACCGCCGCCTGCGCGAGGCGCTGGATGGCACGCCTGCGACCGATCCCGCCGTCGCCGGCCTCGTCGCACAGCTGCGTGCCGCCGTCGCGTCGGCGGCCTCGACCATGGACGCGGCCGCGGGCGACGACCTCGCCGCCACCGCGAGCGCGGTCGCCGAGCGGATCGACCGGGTTCCCGCCGACGAGTGGGACGACGCCCACCTGGAGGCGCTGCGGGCCTCGGGGCTCGAGGTGGGCCGGGTGCTCCGGGCCATCGCTCAGGTCACCGACCGCGATCAGTAGCGCCCGTCGACCGAGGGCCGTCTGGTCGCGGGAGGCGTGACGCGCGGGACCTGGCTCG
>JBKPRL010000219.1:0-15911 GCA_046734535.1 bacterium
TCGCGCGGGCGTCCGGAGCCGCGAGCCCGAGCCGGCCGACGCGGCGGAGGACGACGCCCGCCCGGCGCCGCCGCAGCGTGCGGTCCAGCTGCTCGAGCTGCTGCTGCACCAGTCACCGGTCGGCCCGACGCTGATGCCCGAGCTGGTCCGGGCCTGGCTCGATGCCGCGGACGCGAGTGGCCACCGCGCCCCGCACCACCTCCTCCCCGAGCTCCTGGAGCTGGCCACCAGGCAGGAGCGGCTGCGGACCGGCGTACGCCGCGTCGCCGATGCGCGCGGTGCCTGGCTGGCGCTGGCCAATCCGGAGTGGCAGTGGGCGGTCGGTGAGGTGAACGCGCCCGTGGTCGAGGTGGACGCCGAGGCGTGGGCCCGCCAGCCGACGGAGCAGCGGGTGGCCGAGGTGGTCCGGTTGCGGGCCACCGATCCGGCCGCCGCGCGCGTGCTGGTCGAGTCGACGTGGTCCACCGATGCCGCAGGCGACCGGGCCAGCCTGCTGTCTGCACTCCGCACCGGCATCGGGCCGGACGACGAGGCGCTGCTCGAGCGAGCCCTCGACGACCGCTCGCAGAAGGTGCGCGACGTCGTCGTACCGCTCCTCGACGCCCTCCCCCGTTCGGCCCGGGCCGCGCGCCTCGCCGACCGGCTCCGCCCGCTGCTCCAGGTCAAGGGCATGATCCGCAGGACGCTGGAGGTCGAGCTTCCCCTCGACCCCGACGAGGCGGGCGAGCGCGACGGTCTCACCCGGCCCAGGCGGGTCGGCTCGGTCCGCGGCTGGTGGCTGCAGCGGCTCGCCGCCGGCGCTCCCCTCGAGGTGTGGACCGACGCCACCCGTGCCGACCCTGAGACCACGTGGCGGATGCTGGACCAACGGGACGCGAAGGTCGGGATCGTCGAGGCCGTTCTGGCGCGCCGCGACCCAGAGTGGGCGGCCGCGGTCGTGACCGACGTCTGGCACCCCGGCCTCCTGGCGCTGCTGCCGACCGCACGGCTGGAGGCCACCGCCATCCGCCAGCTCGGCGTGGCGGCCACCCACGAGCAGCTCATCACCGTGGTCGCGGCCGTCCCCGCGCCGTGGGGGGCGGCCTTCAGCGGGGCGGTCCTGCAGCGGCTGAAGGCGGAGCAGGAGCCTGCGGTGATGGTGCTCGTCTCGCGGCTCACCGCCCAGCTGGCCGCCGGCCTCGACCCGGCCCTGCGGCCAACCCTGGAGACGTGGATGGCCACCCTCCTCCCCGGCACCCGCGAACGGGTGTCCCGGATCAGTCAGTACCTCGTCCTCGTCCCCGAGATCCCGAAGGCGTTCACATGACCGAGCCCACGACCGGCCTGCTGCGTGCACACGCGGAGGACGAGTACGCCGCCGAGCTGGCCGCCCTGGCCGCCGCCGACGACCGGCCCCGGCCGCCGCAGTGGCGGCTCTCGCCGTGGGCGGTGACGACGTACCTCCTCGGCGGTGAGCTCGACGACGGCACCGTGGTCACGCCGAAGTACCTCGGCTCGCGTCGCCTGGTCGAGATCGCCGTGTCGTCGCTGGCCACCGACCGCGCGCTGCTCCTGCTCGGCGTGCCCGGCACGGCCAAGACCTGGGTCAGCGAACACCTCGCCGCGGCGATCTCCGGTGACTCGACGTTGGTCATCCAGGGCACTGCCGGTACGCCGGAGGAGTCGCTGCGCTACGGCTGGAACTACGCCCGGCTGCTGGCCGAGGGGCCCTCCCGCGGCGCGGTGGTGCCGAGCCCGGTGATGCGGGGGATGGAGAAGGGCGCGCTGGTCCGCGTCGAGGAGCTGACCCGCATCCCGGCCGACGTCCAGGACGCGCTGATCTCGATCCTCTCGGAGAAGAGCCTTCCGATCCCCGAGCTCGACGACGAAGTGCAGGCGCTGCAGGGGTTCAACGTCATCGCGACCGCCAACAACCGCGACAAGGGCGTCAACGACCTCTCGTCCGCTCTGCGCCGGCGGTTCAACACGCTGGTGCTGCCGCTGCCGGACACCCTCGAGCAGGAGGTGGAGATCGTCCGTACCCGCGTCGCCGCGATCGGCCGCTCGCTGGAGCTGCCGCCGGAGGTCGAGGCGCTCTCGGAGATCGAGCGGGTGGTGACGATCTTCCGCGAGCTCCGCTCGGGGACCACCCTCAACCAGCGCACGACGGTCAAGTCGCCGAGCGCGACCCTCTCGACGGCCGAGGCGATCTCGGTGATGACCAACGGGGTCGCGCTGGCCGCACACTTCGGGGACGGCGTGATCCGGGCGGACGACGTCGCCGCGGCGCTCACCGGCGCGGTGGTGAAGGACCCGGTCCAGGACCGGATCGTCTGGCAGGAGTACCTCGAGACCGTGGTCAAGGACCGCTCGGAGTGGTCGGACCTCTACCGCGCCTGCCGGGAGCTCGGCTGACCGCATGACCGTCATCGAGGTCCTCGGCATCCGCCACCACGGCCCGGGCTCGGCCCGGTCCGTGGCCGGCGCGCTGGCCGAGCTCGAACCCGACCTCGTCGTCATCGAGGGTGCGCCCGAGCTGGACGCGCTGCTGCCGCTGGCCGGCCACCCCGACCTGGTGCCGCCGGTGGCCGGGCTGGTGTACGCCGTGGACACGCCGCGGCGGGCGGCGTTCTACCCGCTCGCGGTCTTCTCCCCGGAGTGGGTGGCGATGCGGTGGGCCGGGCAGCGCGGAGTGGAGGTGCGGTTCGCCGACCTGCCCGCAGTGCACACGCTCGCCGAGCCCGCCGCGCCGGACCCGCCGGACCCGCCGGACCCGCCGGAGGAGTCGGAGGACTCGGACGACTCGGAGGACCCGGAGGAGGAGTCGGCGGCCGGCGTACCGGCCCGCGCGCCGGACGCGATCGGCACCCTGGCCCACGCGGCCGGGTACGACGACCCGGAGCGATGGTGGGAGGACGCCGTCGAGCAGCGCGACACCTCCTCGCTGGAGCGGTTCGCGATGATCCGCGAGGCGATGGCGGCCGTGCGCTCGGCCGACGGGTTCGCCGACCGCGACGAGGAGAACCAGCGCCGCGAGGCCGCCATGCGGCGGGTGCTGCGCGTGGCGGCGAAGGAGGGGTTCGAGCGGGTGGCGGTCGTGTGCGGCGCCTATCACGCGCCGGTGCTGCACCCCGACGCCTTCCCTACCGCCGCCCACGACAGCAGGCTGCTGGCCAAGCTGCCGCGGACCAAGGTCGCGGTCACCTGGGCGCCGTGGACGGCGGACCGCCTGGCGGTCGCCAGCGGGTACGGCGCGGGGGTCACCTCGCCGGGCTGGTACCAGCACCTCTTCGTCACCTGGGCCGACCAGGACCGGGACGGCACCCGCGACCTCGTGGTGTCGAGCTGGCTGACCCGGGTGGCGCGCGCCCTGCGTGACGAGGGGCTGCCTGCCGCGCCGGCGTCGGTGGTCGAGGCGGCCCGGCTGGCCGAGGCGCTGGCCGCCGTCCGCGGCCGCCCGTCGGTGGGGCTGACCGAGCTCAACGACGCCACCCAGGCGGTGCTGTGCGGCGGCTCGGACGTGCCGCTCCGCCTCGTGCACCGGCGGCTGATCGTCGGCGAGGTGCTCGGCACGGTTCCCGACGAGGCGCCGATGGTGCCGCTGGCGCGCGACCTCGACCGGCTGCAGCGGTCGCTCCGGCTCAGGCCCTCGGCCACCGAGAGCACGGTCGTCCTCGATCTCCGCAAGGACGCGCAGCGGGACCGCTCGGTACTCCTGCACCGGCTGCGCCTGCTCGGCATTCCCTGGGGTACGCCGGCCGACGCCGGCCGGACCACGGGCACGTTCAAGGAGGGCTGGACGCTGGCCTGGGAGCCGGAGTTCGCAGTGGCCCTCGTGGAGGCCAGCCTCTACGGCACGACCGTCCACGGGGCAGCCACGGCCCTGGTCACCGAGAAGGCCGGGAAGGCGGAAGACCTCGCGGCCCTCGGCGCCCTGGTCGAGCGGTGCTTCCTCGCTGACCTCCCCGAGGCGCTGGCCGACGTCATCGCGGCGCTGGCCGCCCAGACGGCCCGGCAGCAGGACGTGGTCGCCTTGCTCGAGACGATCGAGCCGCTGGCCCGCACCCGCCGCTACGGCGACGTCCGGGAAGCCGACACCTCGCTCGTCGCCGAGGTCCTCGACACCGTGGTGGCGCGCGCCTCGGTGGACCTGCGTCCCGGCTGCGCCTCCCTCGACGACGACGCGGCGACCAGGATGCGCGCGGCGATCGACGCCGCCCAGCGCGGGATCAGCCTGGTCGAGGCCGAGCCACCGGTCTGGCGCGAGGCGCTGGTCGCCGTCGCCGCGGACGGCGTCGTGCACGGTCTGGTCTCCGGCCGGGTGAACCGGATCCTGCTCGACCTCGGTCTGCTCGGCACCGACGACGTGGCCCGCCGGCTGAGCAGGCGGCTCTCGGTCGGCACCCCGCCGACCGCCGGGGCCGCGTGGCTCGACGGGTTCCTCGAGGGCGACATGGTCCTGCTGCTCCACGACGCCGAGCTGCTGCGGATCGTCGACGAGTGGGTCAGCACCGTCGACGAGACGACGTTCGAGGACCTGCTGCCGCTGCTGCGGCGTACGTTCTCGCGCTTCGAGCCCGCCGAACGGCGCCGGCTCGGCACCCGCCTCAAGAACCGTGACGCCGGAGCAGTCGCCACGGTCGCCGAGGACGGAGACCTCGACTGGGAACGCGCCGCACCCGCCGTACGCCGGATGGCCGAGCTGCTCGGCCTCCCGGGAGGTGCGCCGTGAGCGAGGAGCCGCGCGACCGGCTGACGCGGTGGCGGCTGGTGCTGGGTGGCGAGGAGGCCGACGGGATCGGCCTGGGTGCCGGCTCGGGCGCCGATGACGGCGCCGACTCCGGCCTCAGCGCCGCCGACGCCGAGCGGGACAAGGCGCTCAGCGAGCTGTACGACGGCAACCGGCGCGGTGGCATGGGGCGCAGTGCGCCACGGGTGGCCCGGTGGCTCGGCGACATCCGCACCTACTTCCCGTCCTCGGTCGTGCAGGTCATGCAGGCCGACGCGATGGAGCGGCTCGGCCTGCACCAGCTGCTCCTCGAACCGGAGCTGATGGAGGCGGTCCAGCCCGACATCGGCATGGTGTCGACGCTGGTCGGGCTCAACCGCGCCATCCCCGAGCGCAGCCGGGCCACTGCGCGCGCGGTGGTGAGGACGGTGACCGACCAGCTGGAGGAGCGGCTGCGGGCCCAGACGTTGCAGAGCGTCACCGGTGCCCTCAACCGGGCCGCGAAGACCCGGCGCCCGCGGCACTCCGACATCGACTGGGGCCGGACCATCGCGGCGAACCTCAAGCACTACCTGCCGGAGTACCGCACGGTCGTCCCCGAGCGGCTGGTCGGCCACGCGCGCCGGACCACCCGGGTCGAGCGGCACATCATCCTCTGCATCGACCAGTCCGGGTCGATGGCGGAGTCGATCGTCTACTCCAGCGTCTTCGGCGCAGTACTGGCCTCGTTGCGGTCGGTGGCCACCAGCCTCGTCGTCTTCGACACCGAGGTCGTCGACCTGACCGACGAGATCAGCGACCCCGTGGACGTGCTGTTCGGCGTCCAGCTCGGCGGCGGCACCGACATCAACCGCGCCATCGCCTACTGCCAGGGGCTGGTCCAGCGGCCCAACGACACCGTCTTCGTGCTCATCAGCGACCTCTACGAGGGCGGCATCGCCGAGGAGATGCTGCGCCGCTCGGCCGAGATCGTCGGCTCCGGCGTCACCATGGTCGCGTTGCTGGCGCTGAGCGACTCCGGTGCTCCGTCGTACGACGCCGACCACGCGGCCGCCCTCGCCGACATCGGCGTCCCCGCGTTCGCCTGCACGCCCGACCTGTTCCCCGACCTGATGGCCGCGGCCATCGAGCGACGCGACATCGCGCAGTGGGCGGCAGCGAACGACGTGGTCACCGCCCACCAGGTCGCCGAGGAGTGAGCTCTGCCCGATTCCTGCTTGAGCTCAACCGCACTTCAACTCCTACCCTCGACGCGTGACCCTGCTCGACCACCCCGCGGCGGCGCCGGCAACGACGCCGCTGCTCGCCCCCGCGTACCGCTGGGCGACCGTCGGCACGGTCAGCCTGGTCTTCCTCTCGGCGTTCGAGGCGCTCGCGGTGACCACGATCATGCCGTCGGTCAGCGCCGACCTGCACGGACGCGCGTGGTTCTCGGCGGCGTTCTCGGCGACCCTCGCGGCCAGCGTCGTCGGCATGGTCGCCGGCGGGCTCTGGTCGGACCGCAGCGGGCCGCGGCTGCCGCTGCTGGCATCGGTGGCCGTGTTCGCTGGCGGGCTGCTGCTGGCCGGCCTGGCGCCGGGGATCGAGTTGTTCGTGGCCGCCCGCTTCCTGCAGGGGCTGGGCTCTGGCGCGATGACGGTGGCGCTCTACGTCGTGGTCGCGCGCATCTACGCCCCGGTCGACCACCCGCGGATCTTCGGCGCCTTCGCTGCGGCCTGGGTGATCCCGTCGATGATCGGCCCGTCCATCGCCGGCGCGGTCGCCGAGTCGTTCGGCTGGCGTTGGGTCTTCCTCGGCGTGGTGGCGCTGGCCGCCGTGGCCGCGGCGATGCTGACGCCGGCGCTGCGCGAGCTGCTGGACAACCCCGAGCCCTCGTCGGCCGCCACCGGCTGGAGGCTCCTGCTCGCGGTCGTCGTGGCCGCCGCCGTGGTGGCCCTCGACGTCGCGGGCCGGGCGTCCGTCGCGATCGGTTTCGCGACGGCCGCCGTCGCGATGGCTGTCGTCCTGGTCGCCGTGCGCCCGCTGCTGCCCGACGGCACCCTCGTCGTACGCCGAGGACTGCCGTCGGTCGTCCTGCTGCGCGGCGCGATCGCGGCGACGTTCTTCGCCACCGAGATCTACCTGCCGTTCCTCCTGCAGGAGCACTACGACGTGGCGCCGTGGCTCTCCGGTGCGACCCTCACCGTCGGCGCGCTGGGCTGGGCCGGCGCTTCCCAGGTGCAGGCCCGCCTCGGCGCGAGGCTCGATCATGTCGTGGCGCTGCGGATCGGCGCCTCGCTGCTGCTGGTGGGCATCGCGGGCGAGCTGGTCTCCGCCTCGCTGCGGCTGACACCGTTCCTGGTGGGCGGCTCCTGGGTGCTGGCCGGAGCGGGGATGGGGCTGATGTTCCCGCGGATCTCCGCGCTGGTCCTGGCCGCCTCGACCGATCGCGACCAGGGCGGCAACAGCGCGGCGATGTCGATCGCGGACGCCGTCGGCGGCGCTACCGCGATCTCGCTCACCGGTCTGGTGTTCACCACGGTCGGCCCCGCCTCGAGCTGGGCGCCGTTCGTTGCCGTGCTCATCTTGACGAGCGCGCTCGCCGTGGGCGCCCTGCTGGTCTCGCGGCGGACCTCGCCGATGCCCGTGTGACGAGCACCACATCCGCACATCACCCGTATCGGGGGATGCCTCTTACCCGCCCCCGCCCAAGCGTTTGAGTGCTGCGCACTCAGGTCCCTCGGAACCTGAACGAGATGTGGTGGTCGGCCAGCGATCGCGGGGCGGCCGCCGAGGCTGCGACTGAGTGGGTGGTCACGACGTTCCTGATCGGCCGCGGTGTGCCCGATTGGGGGACCGTCCAACAGGTCAGAGCCCGCTGATGACTGCTGGAGCCGCGACAGCGGGCCGCCGGGTGGCGGTGCCCCACCCACGGCCCGGGGTCGTCGAACGGCGGACGCTGGTCGCCGGCCTGGCCACCAGCGCCGCCTCCGTGGTGACGGTCGTGGCACCGCCCGGGTACGGCAAGACGACCTTGCTGGCCCAGTGGGCCGAGCGGCACGGTGACCGGGCGTGCTGGATCTCGTGCGAGGAAGCCGACAACGACCCAGCCGCTCTCTGGTCCGTCATCCTGGGGGTGCTGCACCGCCTCGCCCCCCCGGACTGGGGCGGCCCGGAGCTCCTCGCGCAGTCCGGCGGGGTCCTCACGGCAGTACCAGCCCTGATGTCCAGCCTGGCCGAGATCGGCGGCAGGGTGCTCCTCGTCTTCGACCAGGCCGAGACGATCCACAGCCGGGAGTGCTGGGTCGCCCTCGCCGAGTTCGTCCTCCGCATGCCGCCGGAATGGCAGGTCGCCTTCGGATCGCGTGACCCACTGCGACTCCCGATGTCCAGGCTGCGGATGCAGGGAAGCCTGCTCCAGATCGGGGCCGATGAGCTGGCGATGACATCGAAGGAGGCTCGCACGCTGTTCACACGTGCGGGCCTCGACGTCACTGAGTCCGACGCGCTGCAGCTCGTCCGGCAGACCGAGGGCTGGGCGGCCGGCCTGTACCTCGCCACGCTGGCGTTGCGCTCCGGTACCCCGGCGAACGGCGTCGGCTTCACCGGCGACGACCGTTTGATGCGCGAGTACCTCCGTTCGGAGTTCCTGGAGCGCGTGTCCGCCGCCGAGCAGGAGTTCCTGGTCCGGACCTCGACCCTGGACCAGCTGACCGGCCCGTTGTGCGACGCCGTTCTGGACGGCACCGGCTCGGCGCGAATCCTGGAGGAGCTCGAGGAGCGCAACCTGCTCATCGTGCCGCTGGACCGCCGCGGCGAGTGGTACCGCTACCACCACCTGCTGCGCGGCCTGTTGCAGAGCGAGCTCCGGAACCGCGATCCCGGGGAGACCCTGGACGCCCACCGACGAGCGGCTGCCTGGTTCATCGAGAACGGCCACGTCGACTCGGCCATCCGTCACGCCCAGGTGGCCGGCGACGCAGACCAGGTCGCCGAGCTCGTTCTGGAGCAGATGCAGCCGGCCTGGGTCAGCGGCCGCGTGGAGACGGTCCGCGTCTGGATGGACTGGCTCTCGACGCATCCGCCCACCAGGTACTTCACCGCCATCGCCGCGCACGGAGCGTTGATCTTCGGGCTGCTGGGCCGGACAGGTGATGCGGAGCGCTGGAGCTCTGCCGCCGAGTCGCGCCCCGCCGAGTCGGTGCTGCCTGACGGCTCGACGGAGGCGGCCACGCTCGCCTACCTGCACGCGATCGAGGCGCGCTCCGGCCCGTCGGCCTCGCGACGCGCGGCCTCCGCCGCGCTGGCTGGTCTGGCCGCGGACAGTCCCTACCGTTCGACGATGTGCCACACCATCGGCCTCTCGCACCTGATCGAGGGGGACCTGGACCGTGCCGAGTCGGCCTTCGTCGAGGCCCAGGACCTCGCGGTCGCCCAGTCCGTGCGCCCGCTGGAGGCGATGGTCCTGGCCGAGCGGCACCTGGTGGCCACGGCCCGTGGCGACGACGTCTCGGCGCAGGAGTGTCTGCACGACGCTCTGAAGATCGTGGAGGCTGGCCGGCTCGACTCCTTCTGGACCAGCGCCCTGGTGCTCGCATCGGCGGCCCGGTCGAGCGCGGAGCACGGGGACATGCTCGCCGCCCGCCGATACTCCGCGCGGGCGGCGCGCCTGCGTCCCCGGCTCACCCACGCGATCCCGGTGGTCTCGGTCCAGGCGCTGCTCGAGCTCGCCCGGGCCTATCTCGAGCTGGTCGACCCTGCCGGTGCCAAGGCGGCCCTGCACCAGGCCGCCGCGATCATCCTGCGACGTCCAGCCCTCGGCGATCTGCCGGCTCAAGCCCAGGTGCTGCGTGCGCGCATGAGTCAGATCACCGAGTCGCCACCCGTCGGGCCGTCCTCGCTGACCGCCGCCGAGCTCCGGCTGGTTCCCCTGCTGCCCACGCACCTGTCCTTTCCGCAGATCGCCGACCAGCTCTCGGTCTCCCGGCACACGATCAAGACCCAGGTCACCTCGCTGTACCGCAAGCTGGGTGTGTCCTCGCGGCGCGAGGCCGTGGAGCGGCTCCTCCAGCTCGGTGTCGCGAGATGACGCCGACCCCACCGCCGGCTCATGGGCGATCATCCGCCTCGGATGATCCGCCCCGCCGCCGGTGCGCACAGGCTGGTGACGAGGCGCGCAGGAGGTGCTGACATGAGCTCGTCGCGAGCAACGCGACATCGCGTCGTCATCGTCGGAGCCGGCTTCGGCGGGTTGCCGACGGCGCGCTTCCTGGGCCGCCGCAGGGTGGCCCGCCGCGGCATCGACGTGACGGTCGTCGACCGGCGCAACCACCACCTGTTCCAGCCGCTGCTGTACCAGGTCGCCACGGCCCTGATCCCGCCCGGGCAGATCGCGCCAGCGATCCGGCACGTGCTGCGGAAGAGCGACAACGTCCGCGTCGAGCTCGGCGAGGTGACCGACATCGACGTCGCGGGCCGGATCGTGCACACGAGCATCCTCGGCGTCGAGAAGGAGATCCCCTACGACAGCTTGATCGTGGCGGCGGGCGTCAACCAGTCGTACTTCGGGCACGACGAGTATGCGATGTACGCGCCGGGCATGAAGACTCTCGACGATGCCCGGGAGCTGCGGCGTCGTATCCTCGGCGCCTTCGAGATGGCCGAGATCATCGATGACCGCGCCGAGCAGGAGCGCTGGCTCACGATCGCGATCGTCGGCGCCGGACCCACCGGTGTCGAGCTCGCAGGACAGATTCGCGAGCTCGCCACCCGGAGCCTCCGCGGGGAGTTCCGCACCTTCGACGCCCGGTCCGCCCGCGTCGTGCTCCTCGACGGGGGCGCCGCGCCCCTGGCCACCTTCGGGAAGCTGTCGGCCAAGGCGGCTGAGACCCTCGAGCGGCTCGGTGTCGAGCTCCGCATGGGGGCGCGAGTCGTCGGTGTGGACGCGCTCGGTGTTGACTACCTGGAGACCTCGGGCGCGACCCGGCGGCTCGACGCCCGCACGACCGTGTGGGCGGCGGGGGTCGAAGCCTCGCCCCTCGCGGCGGTGCTCGCCAAGGCGACGGGAGCCGAGCTCGACCGGGCCGGGCGGATCGCGGTGCAGCCCGACCTGACCCTGCCGGGGCATCCGGAGGTCTTCGTCGTCGGGGACATGATGGCGCTGGACAGCCTCCCGGGCGTGGCGGAGGTTGCCATGCAGGGCGGCCTCCACGCGGCCAACTCGATCCTGCGTCGGCTCCGCGGCGACGACGTCGTCCCCTTCCGCTACCGCGACCTCGGCAGCGCCGCGACGATCGGCCGGTTCAAGTCGGTCGTGGACTTCCACGGCGTGCGCCTGAGCGGCTTCCCCGGGTGGGTGGTCTGGGCGATGGTGCACCTGACCTTCCTCACGGGCTTCGGCAACCGGATCACGACCCTGATGAAGTGGACGCGGTCGTTCATCGGACGGGGCCGCGCGGAGCGGGAGTTCAGCGTTTTGCACACCGGCGGCGACCTCAGCCTGCCGGAGGAGGTGCGGGCCGTCGTCCAGCCCAACCCCCTGCCCGTCTACGGGGAGGGGACGAGGCAGGACGAGACGTCACGGGGAGCGGAGGACGGATAGCTGGGTGCGGGACCGCGTGACCGGGAACGACAGCAGCACCATCGCGGCCGCTGCCACAGCCGTCCAGGCGTACAGGGTCCCCAGACTGACACCGTGGTCGACCAGCGGGCCGACTCCGAACGCGGCGATGCCATAGCCGACCTGATAGGCGGCGATGACACCACCCGCGACCGCGGCCGAGAACTCGGGCAGGCGGTCCTGGCCCAGGCTGATGGTCAGTGGCAGAAGCGCGGAGCAGCCGAGGCCGGCGAGGCCGAAGGCGGCCACGCCGAGCCAGGGCGTGTCGTAGGACAGCGCCGCGATGACCAGGAACGTGCCCACCAGCACGACCGGCAGCAGGTGGTGCACTGCGGTTGCCGGGACCCAGCGGACGATCGCGGCGAAGATGAGGCGACCGGCCGTCACCATCGCCCAGAAGGTGGCGAGCGCGATCGAGGCCTCGGTGGTGGTGGCGCCGAGCCGCGTCTCCATGTCCATCTGCGACCAGTTGCCGTTCATCGTCTCGCAGAGCCCGTAGAGCAGGGCGAACATGGCCAGGATCCAGAACCGGGACGGAATACCGGCGCTGGCTCGAGCGCCGGCGTCGACGGGGGCGCCCGTCTGCAGCGGGAGCCGCAGGCACGCGAGCAGCAGTACGGCGAGCGCAGCGGCGGCCAGTGCGGGAAGTCCCCACCAGATGCCGAGCCCGAGGAAGACCGCGACGAAGACCGGAGCCAGCGCGGTGCCGAGGCCAAGCAGGGCGTTGAGGACCAGGACCGCCTTGTCCGCGCGGTCGGGGTGGAACGACGAGACGTAGGTGTTCAGGATGGGCACGGTGAGCCCGAACCCGGTGCCGAGGCACGCGGTCGCCACCAGCAGGAGCGGGTAGGCAACGCTCTGGTCCGTCTCGACCAGTGTCGACAGGACCAGGATCACCATCGCGGCCAGGTTGGCGGCGAGGCCCAGCAGGAGCACCCTCTTGGCGCCCAGCCGTGCGGCCAGCCGCGAGCCCAGCAGCGAGGTCGTGATCGCCGTCGCGACCTGCGGGAGGAACATCGCGCCGTACTGCGTCCCGCTGAGGTCGTAGCGATCCGGGTCGGTGAGGATCGAGCTCGCCGCGGGGAAGGTGACCAGCGTGACGCCCTGCGCCAGCCCGGCCAGGTTGACGACCCGCTCCTCCTGCCTGGTGGCCATGTGCGTGCCGGGTCGGGCAGCCTCAACCCAGCCGGGACAGCAGGTGGTCGCCGACCCGCAGCGCGTTCGCCATGACCGTGAGCGCTGGGTTCACCGCCCCGATGCTCGGGAAGAAGCTCGCGTCGACGACGTAGAGGTTGTCGAGCTCGTGGGCCTTGCAGTCGGTGTCGAGGACCGACGTCGCCGGGTCGCTGCCGAACCGGGTCGTCCCGGCCTGGTGCGCACACCCGGCCACCGGGACGTCGTTCTTCATGTAGACATCACGCGGCACGAGGTGGTGCGGGTGCATGCCGAGATGGCCCAGGTGCTTGGTCACGCGGTGGTAGAGCTGGTCGAGCGGCTCACGATTATTGGCCGTGTAGCTGATCTGGATGTTCCCGTCGTCGGCAAGCGTCACCCGGTTGTCGGGGTCGGGCAGGTCCTCGGTCGACAACCAGAAGTCGACGGCGTGCTCGGCGACCTCCTCGAGAGCCAGGTTCGGAGCCAGCTTCGCGATGTGCTTCTCGCCGCGGTACATCGGCGCGCTGGACTTGCCGACCATCTGCACGTTGCCCATCGGGAAGTCGTAGTCCGCATCGCCGAAGTAGTAGTCGTTGAGGCCGAGGGTCTTCTGGAAGCGGGTGTCGTTGCGCTCCTTCGACACGGCGAGGAAGGCCCGGCTGTTGTGGAAGACGTAGTTGCGCCCGACCTGGTCAGAGCCGTTCGCGAGTCCGTGCGGGTGCTGGTCGTTGGCGCTGGCGAGCAGCAGCTTCGCCGAGTTCGCCGCGCCGGCGGAGACCACCACCACGGCGCCGGTGAAGCGCTGCTCGACACCGTCGACGTCCGCCACCACGGTTGTGACCGTCCGGCCGGGCCCGTCGGTCTCCAGCCGGCGCACCTCCGCGTTGCGGAGCAGGGTCACGTTGTCGTGGGCCAGTGCCGGTCGCATGGCCACGACGTCCGCATCGGACTTCGCGTGCACGAGGCAGGGGAACCCGTCGCAGGTGGCGCACCGGATGCAGGCGCTGGACTCCCGGTTCGCCTCGTCGAGCATGACGCCGCAGGGCGCGTGGAACGGGTGCAGCCCGACCGCGGTGAGGTCGTCGAACAGCCGCTGGATCCGGGGCTCGTGCGAGACGGGCGGATACGGGTACGGCGCCGAGGCGGGTGGCTCGGAGGGATCCTCCCCGCGCAGGCCGTGCACCTGGTAGAGCCGCTCGGCCTCGGTGTAGTACGGCTCGAAGACGTCGTAGCCGACGGGCCAGGCCGGCGACATGCCGCCGGCGTGCTTCAGCTCGCCGAAGTCCCGCTCCCGGAGCCGGTAGAGGGCGGCGCCGTAGAACTTCGTGGCGCCGCCGACGAAGTAGTGGATCTGTGGCTGGAACGGGTCCCCCTTGCCGTCGTACCACCTGTCCGGGGAGACGTAGCGGTTGGCGACGAACACGGCGGTGGCGTCCCAGTTCTCCGCCTCTCGAGGCAGCCAGTCGCCCCGCTCGAGGACTAGGACCCGCTTGCCCGACGGCGCCAGGCGGTGCGCGAGCGTGCCGCCTCCGGCACCGGAACCCACGATGATCACGTCGTACTCGTCGGCCATGACTGACTCCTCAGCTCGTGGTGGTGGACTCGTCGGCGACGGCCGTGAGCGGCTTGGTCACCGTCTCAAGGGACTGGCCCTCGGCCTTGATCCCAATGAGTAGCTCGACCACGCCGCCGATGACCATGATCAGGCCGCCGATGGCGTAGCCCCAGACCATGCCGGTCCGGCTCGTGCCGTCGCCGATCAGGGCGCCGTAGAACAGGGGGCCCAGGGCTCCGAAGATCTGCGCGATCGCGAAGAACACCGCGATGGCCTCGGCCCGGATCTCGATCGGCCAGGTTTCGCTCACCGTGAGGTAGGCCGCACTGGCTCCGGCGGAGGCGAAGAAGAAGATCACCACCCACACGAAGGTCTGCGTGGTCGCGTTCAGCTTGTCGGCCCCGAACATCCAGGCACTGACCGCCAGCAGAGCCCCCGAGAGCAGGTAGGTCCCTCCGATCATCGGCTTGCGGCCGACGGTGTCGAACAACGGCGCCAGGATCAGCGGGCCGAGGAGGTTGCCCACCGAGAACGCGAGCCCATAGATCGGCACGTCCTTGGCGGAGACGCCGTAGAAGTTGACCAGGACCAGTGCGTAGGTGAAGAAGATCGCGTTGTAGAGGAAGGACTGGGTGATCATCAGTGTGGCCCCGAGGATCGCTCGCCGCGGATACTCGCGGAACACCAGCCGCAGGAAGACGAGGTAGCCGTACTTCTTCTCCGGGACCAGGCTGATCGCCAGGCTGTCGTCGACCGGCGTCAGCTCGCCGCCGGACTTGATGACCGCGTCCTCGATCTTGGCCAGCTCGAGTTCGGCCTCCTCCTGTCTGCCGTGGGTCATCAGCCAGCGTGGGCTCTCGGGCAGGGTCCGGCCGACGACGATGACCACCAGGGCGAGCACCGGCCCCATCAGGAAGGCGAGCCGCCAGCCCACGTTGACGGCGAACGCGTTCAAGAAGACCAGGGACGCGAACGACCCGAGGATGGCGCCCGCCCAGTAGGTGCCGTTGATCCAGATGTCGACCCGACCGCGGTACTTCGAGGGCATCATCTCGTCGATCGCGGAGTTGATCGCGGCGTACTGACCACCGATGCCCATCCCGGCGACGAACCGAGTGGCGTAGAAGAACACCAGCCAGCCGGTGTGGTGACCGGTGACGAACGCCGCCAAGCCGGTGCCGAGCAGGTAGAGCAGGAGAGTCATGATCAGCAGCCGCTTCCGACCCAGCCGGTCGGACATCCGCCCGAAGACCAGGGCACCGACCATCTCCCCGACCAGGTAGATCGACGCGATCGCTCCGATCTCGGTCGAGCTCATCCCCAGCGTCTGCGGGCTCTGCAGCACCCCGGTGACCGAGCTGGAGATCGTGATCTGCAGCCCGTCCAGGATCCACGCCGCGCCGAGCCCGGCGACCATCCTCGTGTGGAACGGCGACCAGCTCAGTCGGTCCAGTCGGGCCGGGATCGTGGAGCGGATCGGTGAGGCGGGTGGGATGACGTCGACTTCGGTCATGACGGATCTCCTGTGCTGTCCAGGTCGCCAGCGTGGTCCCGGCCCCGATGCCGACGCATCGTCCCGTCCGGATGAGCCCTCGTCAGAGGAGGCCGATCGCGCGAGCCCGGCGCACCGCCTCGTTCCGACGCGTCACCGAGAGCTTGTCGAGAATGTGGCGGACGTGGGTGCGGACCGTGTTCACCGAGATGAACATCGCCGAGCCGATCTCCTGGGTGCTCAACATCTCGCCGAGGTGGCGGAGCACCTCGAGCTCGCGATCGGTGAGGGCGACCTCCACCGACGGTGCGGACTCGCTGGGTCGTGGCCTCGGCTCCTCGACCGGGTCGCTGGGTACCAGCCAGTCGGTGCGCGCCGCGACTTCCGCGTGGGAACGCATGAC
>JBKPRL010000220.1:0-8240 GCA_046734535.1 bacterium
CCTCAACCCCCACCACACCAACTCCCTCAGGTTGCCTACTGACCGCCACCCAGGCTCGTCACCGGTCAGCGGTCAGCCAGCAACCTCAACCCCCACCACACCCGCCCCTCAGGTTGCCTACTGACCGCCACCCAGGCTCGCCACGAACCAGCGGTCGTTGAGGACGTCCGACCCAGGTCGGCAGCACCAGCCGGGGCGGGTCTGCGACGCTGGAGGCATGGGAGCCGTCGGCGTGACGACTGTCGAGCGACACCTCTTGCGCGCCCGGGACCTGGCGGACCACTCCTTCGCGGAGCCCCTGATGGTGTCCGACCTGGCCCGGGCCGCCGGACTGAGCCCGTCGTACTTCAGCCGACTGTTCCGCGACGCCTTCGGGGTGACGCCGCACGGCTACCTCCTGACCCGCCGGCTGGAACGCGCCGCCGCCCTGTTGCGCAGCACGGACCACCCGGTGGCCCGGATCTGCTCCGAGGTCGGCTTCGCGAGCCTGGGCAGCTTCACGACGTCGTTCTCCCGGATGTTCGGGATGTCGCCGGTCGCCTACCGGCAGGCCCATCCGGCGGCCCATGACCGGGTGCCGATCCCGGAGTGCGTGGTGCGGGCGTACGGCCGACCCGAGAAGCGCAGTTTTCGAGAAGACCCGGCCGTTCCGGCGTCCTAGATTCGACGCGTGCTGAAGATCTCCACCGTCAACCTCTGGGTCCACGACCAGGACGCGGCCCTGGCGTTCTGGACCGAGAAGGTCGGCTTCGAGCTGCGCGCCGACGCCACCTTCCCCGAGCTGGGCGGGTTCCGCTGGCTCACCGTGGGCCCGCGCGACCAGGACCAGGTCGAGCTCGTGCTGCAGGCGGTCCCCGAGCCGCCCGTGCTGGCCGAGGGCCAGACCGAGCTGGTGCGCGCGGCGATGTCGCAGGGGCTCGCGGGGCCGGTCTTCCTGGTCACCGACGACGTCCACCGCGACTACGAACAGCTCTCGGCGCGCGGCGTCGAGTTCACTGAGCCTCCCGAGCGGCGTCCCTTCGGGATCGACGCCGGCTTCCGCGACCCGTCCGGCAACCAGGTACGGCTGACCCAGGTGATCCCGTGACCGACCTGCAGACCCTCGTGGCAGCGGAGTTCGCGGCGCTCGCGGTCGCGCTCGAGCCACTGCCGGCGGCGGACTGGACGCGGCCCTCGCTGTGCGAGGGATGGTCCATCGGCGACGTCGTGGCGCACCTGACCATGGCGGCCCGCTACCCCGTTGACCGGTTCCAGGCGGAGCTGGCCGCGGACGACTTCGACTTCCAGCGGATGTCGGACCGGCTCGCGGCCCGCGACGGGTTGCTGGACCCGGCCGACCTGCTGGGAGATCTCCGCAGCGAGACGATGGCCGGCTTCGAGCAACCCGGCGGCGGGTACGCCGGCTCGCTCAGCCATGTCGTCATCCACGGGCTCGACGTCACCCTTCCGCTCGGTCTCGGGCGCGTGTGCAGCGACGAGGCCGCCGCCCTGGTGCTCGACGGTCTCGTCGCCCCTGGTGACCGCACCGTGTTCGACGCGCAGATCGACCCCGGCATGCGGGCCACCGATCTGTCCTGGCAGCACGGCGAGGGAGCGGGCCTTGCCGCGACGGCCGGCGAGCTGATCGCGGTCCTGAGCGGCCGTCAGGTCGGGGTCGCGCTCTAGGGTCGGGACGTGGTGAGAGCCCCGGGCGAGGACGCCGCGCCGGTCCTGCCGTTCCGGGACGCGGATGAGTTCGATGCGTGGCTCGCCGACCACCACGACCACCGGCCCGGCGTGTGGCTCAAGCTGGCCAAGGTGTCGACCGGAATCCCGTCCATGACCAGCGACGAGGCCGTCGACGTCGGCCTGTGCTGGGGCTGGATCTCCGGTCAGCGGCGGGCTCTCGACGAGACCTGGTACCTCCAGAAGTACGTCCCGCGCCGGCCGCGCAGCAACTGGTCGGCGCTCAACGTCCGCAAGGTCGGCGAGCTCACCGCCGCCGGGCGGATGCGCCCGCCCGGGATCGCAGAGGTCGAGGCGGCCAAGGCGGACGGCCGCTGGGACGCGGCCAGCGGCTCGTCAGGCTCGCCCGGGCAGGCGCTCAGTCCTCCTGCAGCTTGCCCAGGATCCGCGCCAGGTCGGCCCGGTCCGCCCGAGTGAGCCGCTCGAACATCCGCTCCGACTCCAATCCCCTGGCCCGGCGCACCTCCTCGGACAGCTCGTGGCCGCGGTCGGTGAGCGCGACCAGCGTGGCCCGGCGGTCGTGGGGGTCGGCCGAGCGCGAGACCAGCCCCTTGGCCTCCAGCGCGTCCACGACCTCGGTGGCCGAGCGTGGCGCGATCCGGAGATGGTCGGCCAGCTCCTTGGACCGCACTCCCCCGTGCTGGTCGAGGACCCGGATCGCGCGTACCTGCGACGGCGTGACGTCGTACGCCGCGAACGCCGCCATCGACGCCGCCCGCAGCCGGCGGGCCACGGCCCCGAACGCCTCGCCCAGGCTGTCCGCGGGCACGTCGGGGTCCACGGGAACAGAGTAGCAACGATTGGTGTTGTAACCTCATGATGAGGCTACCTCACTAATTGCCTCTCCTGTCTTCCCGAGGAGGTCCCTTGGACTCCACCACCACTCCAGCCGCGGGCCGCGGCCGGCTGCGCGTGCCCGACCAGCCCACCGCCGCCGAGAAGCAGCAGGCCCGCGAGGTCTCGCTGCACCGGATCGCCGGTCTCTTCGCGCCCCATCGCTGGTCGGTGCTCGGCGTCATCGCGATCATCGTCGCGTCGTCGGTCGTCGGCCTCGCCTCCCCGTTCCTGCTCCGCGGCGTCATCGACGTCGCCCTCCCCGACCAGGACCTGCACCTGCTCGTCCTGCTCACCCTGGGCATGGTCGCCGTCGCCGCTGTCACCTCGGTCCTGGGCGTCGTCCAGACCTGGGTGAGCACGCAGGTCGGCCAGCACGTGATGCACGGGCTGCGCACCGACGTCTTCGCCCACCTCCAGCGGCAGTCGATCGCGTTCTTCACGCGCACCCGCACCGGAGAGGTCCAGTCGCGGATCACCAACGACATCGGCGGCATGCAGAGCGTCGTCACCTCGACCGCGACCTCGATCGCCTCCAACCTCACCACCACCGTCGCCACCGCCGTCGCCATGGTCGCCCTGTCCTGGCGGCTGGCGCTGATCTCGCTGGTCGTGATGCCGCCCGCCATCTGGCTCAGCCGCCGGGTCGCGCGGATGCGCCGCGAGATCACCTCGGCCCAGCAGAAGGAGCTCGCCGACCTCAACGTCACCATCGAGGAGGGGCTGTCGATCAACGGCTTCCAGCTGGCGAAGTCCATGGGCGCCGGGCCGGCGCTCGTCCGCCGGTTCACGGAGTCGTCGGCGAGGCTCATCGACCTCGAGCTCCGCTCGTCGCTGGCCGGCCGCTGGCGGATGGCCTCGATGAGCGTGCTGTTCGCCGCGATCCCCGCGGTCATCTACCTCAGCGCCGGGCTCCCGATGACCCGCGGCACCATGACGATCGGCACCCTGATCGCCTTCACCGCGCTGCAGGGCCAGCTGTTCCGGCCGCTCATGGGACTGCTCAACACCGGCGTCCAGGTGGTCAGCTCGCTGGCGCTGTTCCAGCGGGTCTTCGAGTACCTCGACCTGCCCGTCGACATCGACGAGCCCACGGACCCGGTCGACCTCGACGCCACTGCCGTGCAGGGGCACGTGCGGTTCGAAGGCGTCGGCTTCTCCTACTCCGACTCCGACCTGCCGGCCCTGGTGGACGTGGACCTCGACGTACCGGCCGGCAGCACCCTTGCGCTGGTCGGTGAGACGGGCTCCGGCAAGACCACCCTCGGCTCTCTGGTGGCCCGGCTGCACGACCCGACCTCGGGCACCGTCACGATCGACGGTGTCGACGTACGCCGGATCCGGCTGACCGACCTGGCCGGGATCGTCGGCATCGTCAGCCAGGAGACCTACCTGCTGCACACGACCGTCCGCGAGAACCTTCGCTACGCCAAGCCCGACGCCACCGACGCCGAGATCGAGGCCGCAGCCCGCGCCGCGCGGATCCACGACCTGGTCGCGTCCCTGCCGGACGGCTACGACACCGTGGTGGGCTCGCGCGGGCACCGGTTCTCCGGCGGCGAGAAGCAGCGGATCGCGATCGCGCGGACGCTGCTGCGCAACCCGCGGGTCCTGGTCCTCGACGAGGCCACCAGCGCGCTGGACACCGAGACCGAGCGCGCCGTGCAGGATGCGTTCGACACGCTGGCCGAGGGCCGCACGACGATCACCATCGCGCACCGGCTCTCCACGGTCCGGCACGCCGACCAGATCGCTGTCCTCGACCACGGTCGGGTCGTCGAGCGCGGCACCCACGATGAGCTGCTCGAGGAGGAAGGGCGGTACGCCGCCCTCGCGGCCTGACCCCGGTCAGATCTCGGCCAGCCTCGGCACGACCCGGTCGCACATGGACGTCGTCCACCCGACCGGGTCGTCCGTCGGCGGCGACATGGTGATCATCGAGATCCCCAGCCCCGCGTAGGTCTCCATCTGGGACAGGAAGCCGTCCACGTCCTGCGTCGGGTCGCCGCGGTGGATCATCGTCTTCTCGATCTCGTCGTAGTCACGGCCGGCGTCAGCGCAGTGGCCGCGCAGCACCTCGAGCTTGTGCCGCACGTCGTCGGGGGTGCCGCCGAAGATGTTGCTGGCGTCGGCGTACCTCGCCACTAGCCGCAGCGTCTTCCGCTCGCCGCCGCCACCGATCATGATCGGCGGCGGGGACTGCACGGGGGATGGCACGTTGACCGGCTCCTCGAGCCGGTAGTGCTTCCCGGCGTACGGCGTCGGGTCCCCGGACCACATCTGCCGCACGATCTGCAGCGTCTCCTCGAGCCGCTCGAACCGCTCGCTGGTCGACGGGAACGGAACGCCGAGGCCGTCGTGCTCACGCTCGTACCACGCCGCACCGATCCCGAGCATCGCCCGGCCCCGTGACAGCACGTCGAGAGTGGTGACGGTCTTGGCCAGCAGGCCGGGGTGGCGGTAGGTCACGCCGGTGACCAGCAGGCTGAGCCGGAGCCGCTCGGTGACGCCGGCGAGATAGCCCAGGGTCGTGTACCCCTCGAGCATCGGCTCCGGAGGACCGCCCAGGACCTCCATCTGGAACCAGTGGTCCATGACCGTGAACTGCGCGACGCCGCCCTGGTCCGCGACCCGGGCGGTCTCGGTCATCCGGTCGGCGAGGCGGTGCTCCCAGTCGGGATGGGTGAAGTTCGAGTAGTGCACTCCGAGCCGCATGCTCCCGACCCTAGTGAGCGCCCCGAACCACGCGCCCACGAGCGCTACGCGCACCCATGGCCCGCACCTCGCTGCGTTGACGTCGCTCGGAAGACGCCCAGTCTGCCTTCACTCCGCCGCCTTGCGATGCACAGACCCTGAGCACGCCTACCGGTCACGGGCGCCTGGCTCGGGGCACTCGGGTACCGCACCGCCATGACCGACGAACCCCGTCCGGAGCACGTCCGGCCCGACGGCGTCACCGACACCACCGTGGAGGCCCTGGGCCGGCTCTCCGAGGCACTCGAGGCGGTCGAGATCGCTCGCGGCCGCCTGTACGCGTTCCACCGCATGTCCGGGACCGCCGACCGGACCCTCGGCGAGGCGGTCGACCTGTTCCGGAAGGCCGGCCACGACGAGCTCGCGGACCGGATCGAGACCGAGCTGTTCGGCCGCAACCTCCTCCACGGCCGGTGGAGCTTCCAGATCGTCGAGGAGTACGACGAGACGTACTGGACGCCGTTCCGCGAGGTCGAGCGCCAGACCCGCGCCCAGCTCGTCGACGGCAAGAGGCACGTCTACGAGGCCGAGATGAAGGAACGCGAGCGCACCCGCGGCCACCCCGACCACACCGCCGTACCCGACGACAGCGGACCCCAGGGCACGTCGGCGCCGGGATAGTCCGTGATTCAACGGCCCCCTGCAACCGTTTGCTCGGGCTCGAACGTCACGGACTACCCCGGGCCATCGGGGCAGTGAGCGTCAGCCGTGCAGTGCGGCCGCCTCGATCCCGGCGCGCAGCCTCGCCAGCGCGCGGGCGCGCAGGCTGTCGCTGCTCTGCGGTGACGCCGACTTGGTGCTGGTGGTCTCGGGCACCGGTGGGGCCACCGGCGGGCAGACCTTGTCGGAGTGGTTGCCTGACGTGCGCGGTGGCACCGCGCCGGTGAGCAGGTAGTCCGCGATCGCGTCATCGACGCACGAGACGCCCGACAGGGTCGCCGCGTGCGTGGTGCCGCCCTGGCCCTCGATCAGCGAGGCCGTCGGGAAGATCGACCGCACGTAGAGACTTCCGGCATACGGCGTCGCGGGGTCGAGGGTCTCGTCGAACATCAGGATCGGCACGTGGACGTGCCTGCCGGTGACCCGCACCGCGTGGGCCGCGGGGTACTTCCAGTACGCGCAGGGGCCGTTGAACCACGCGTTCGCCCAGGTGAAGAAGTAGGCGAACCTGTTCAGGAACGCGTTGTCACGGTTCAGCTGCTGCTGGCTGCGCGGCCAAGGCGTGTCCGTGCACTGCGTGCCCAGGTACATCGCGTAGCCGTTGTCGCTCCCGGGAGTGCCCGGGTTGGCGTCGGTGTACATGCTCACCAGGTCGTCGGAGCCCGCGCCGTGCAGGTACTCCGAGTAGGCCGTGCCGACGTCCAGCCAGCCGTAAACGTAGTACGCCGGGCCGGTGAAGACGTCGAGCAGCTCGTCCCCGCCGAAGGTCCCGTCGATCGGGTGCGCGTTCAGGTCCGCCTCGGTGGCGAGGAAGGTGTCCTCCACCTCCTGGGGTGTGTCACCGACGTCGAAGAAGTCGTGGTACTGGGCGAGGTAGGCCAGGTACGCCTTGAACGTCGTCTGGAACGCGATGTCCTGGGCCTGGTTGTTGCGGTACCACACACCGCGCGGGTCGACCGTGCTGTCGAGCACGAAGCGCCGGACCCGGTCGGGGTGCAGCGTCATGTACACGCTGGCGAGGTAGGTGCCGTACGAGAACCCGTAGAAGTTGATCTTCTGCTGGCCGAGTGCGATCCGCAGGCTCTCCATGTCGGCGATCGTGTCGGTGGTCTTGACGTGCCGGAACAGCTCCTGGCCGTCGGCGTGGGTACAGGCAGCGGCGTACGCCTTCGACTTGGCGACCCACTGGTCCAGGATCTGCTTCGTGGTCGGCTCGTACGGCGGCCGCGGGCCGTTGAAGAAGGTGCCGTCGCAGGCGAGGGAGGGTTGGCTGTCACCCACGCCGCGCGGGTCGAAGCCGATCCAGTCGTAGGGGGCGCCGGCATCGTTCGGGATGAAGGTCTGGAGGATCGAGTAGATGAGCCCCGACCCACCCGGTCCGCCCGGGTTGACGAGCATGACGCCCTGGTACTGGGAGTCGGGTGTCGTGTGCAGCACGCGCGACACCGCGAGCTTGATCTTCGCGCCCTTGGGGTGCGCGTAGTCCAACGGCACGACCAGGAAGCCGCACTGGGCGCCGAAGGCTGCCAGGGTCGGATCGGAGCACGCGCCCCACTGGATCGGCGGCGGGACGTACGCCGCCGGTGGATGCGACTTGTGATGCGACCGGGGACTCCACCTCGCGTCGGCCTGCGCACTGGAGACCCCGACGAGGCCGAGTGCGAGGACGGTTGCCACCGCGGTGGCGATCCCGATGATCTTGCGCATGCTCCACTCCTTCCCGAGGCTGCGGGGTACCGCCCGCATTGGCCTCACTCTTTCCCTGGGCCGGCGACCTGTCCAGAGGGTCACTCGGGCGCTCGCGAAGTTGCACCACATGGGTGACGGGCGAGCTCAGCCGCGTCGGGACGGCCATGGAGCCGGGCGGCGGAAGCCGTCGGGCAGCGTGGTGCGGCCGTCGCCGCGGGAGCTGTTGAGCTGGGGCTGGGTGAGGTACAGGGCGGTCGAGAGGTCCGCGCCCGACAGGTCGGCGTCGCGGAGGTCGGCGCCCAGGAGGTCGGTGCGGTCGAGGACGGTGTCGCGGAGGTCGGCGGCGATGAGCAGCGCACCGCGGAGGTCGGCCCGCGCCAAAGGGACGGCGCGGAGGTCGCGGCCGGCCAGGTCCTGCCCGGCGTACGACGGACCTTCGCCGCGCACCGACCGGCTCACCGACCCGAGTGCGTCGCCCACGCGCGCGGCGAGCCGGTCGAGCTCGACGTCGAGCACCTCGGCCGGCGTTCCGAGAGTGGCGTCGGCGACTCGCTCCCGCAGCTCGGCCAGTGCCGGAG
>JBKPRL010000221.1:0-7308 GCA_046734535.1 bacterium
GCTTCTCCACCGACGACTCGGGCCGGTTCGTCAACGGCATGCTCTCCGCCATCGCCCCCAAGCTCCGCCCCGCCGACCCGGCTTGAGCAAAGCTGTACCGGGCCCCGTCCGGCCCCGTCCGGCGCCGCCGCGGCGCGGGTAGATCGCTGACATCCTCGGAGCCAGGCACGGAAGTGCCCGCCCTGGATGGGCCGCCGACCGGCCTCCTCTGGCGCCGCCGCGGCGCGGGGAGATCGGTGACACCGTCCGAGGTTGTCACCGATGTGCCCATTCATCGGGTAGATGGCTGACATCCTCGGAGGCAGGCACGGAAGTGCCCGCCGACGGGTGGTGTGGGTGGCGCCGCGGACGCGGTGCTGTCGCGAGGGGTCCGCCGTGGGAGAGGGGGACGACGGTAAGGTGGCGGCACCGTGAAACGGGTCCCGTGAGGCCCGTACGGAGGAGGAGCAGATGAGTGCTGCGGCCGCCCGGCCGTCCGCATCGACGGCGAAGGCCCCGACGCCCCCGAGAGGGGGCGTTTTCGTTGCCCACAGCGAGGTGCTGAACGCCGACGACGTCCGGCGGGCCGTGACCCGGATCGCCCATGAGATCGTGGAGCGGAACCGGGGTGGCGACGGAGTCGTCCTGCTCGGCCTGGCCCGTGGTGGTACCTGGCTGGCCGAGCGGCTCACCGAGGTGATGGCCGGCATCGACGGCGCGGCGACGCCTGCGGTCGGGGTGCTGGACGTCAGCCTCCACCGCGACGACATCGGCCTGCGCCCGGTGGTTCCCGGCTCGGTGACCCGGATCCCCGGCTCGCTCGACGGTCGCCTGGTGGTGCTGGTCGACGATGTCCTCTACACCGGTCGTACGGTGAGGGCGGCGCTCGACGCGCTCAACGACTACGGGCGCCCGGGGGCGGTCCAGCTCGCCGTCCTCGTCGATCGCGGCCACCGCGAGCTGCCCATCCGGCCGGACTACGTGGGCAAGAACCTCCCCACGCGCCACGACGAAGAGGTCCAGGTCAGCCCCGACGGCGTCGTGATCGGCGAGCTGGCGTCGGACGCCCGAGCGGCCGAGAGCGGGGATCGATGACGGACCAGCGCCTCCACCTCCGATCGATCGACGAGCTCTCCCTCGAGGACCTGGTGGACGTGCTCGACCTCACCGACCACATGATCGAGGTCTGCCGGCGCCCGGTGCCCAAGGTGCCGGCGCTGCGGGGGCGGACGGTCCTGTCGCTGTTCTTCGAGGACTCGACCCGGACCCGGCTCTCGTTCGAGACGGCGGCGAAGCGGCTCTCGGCCGACACGATGACGTTCTCGGCCTCTTCGTCCAGCGTGAACAAGGGCGAGAGCCTGCGGGACACGGTGGAGACCCTCGACGCCATGGGGATCGATGCCGTCGTCGTCCGCCACCGCTCGGCGGGTGTGCCGTGGCAGATCGCGCGATGGACGTCGGCTGCCATCGTCAACGCGGGCGACGGCTGGCACGAGCACCCCACGCAGGCCCTCCTCGACGCCTACACCGTGCGCACCGAGCACCCTTCGGCCCGCTCCGCGGTGGCCGAGGGCCGCCGTCCCATGGACGGGCTGCACATCGGCATCCTCGGCGACGTGAAGCACTCGCGGGTGGCGCGCTCGAACGCCCGAGCATTCACCGCGCTCGGCGCGCAGGTCACGCTGGTGGCGCCGCGCACGCTGCAGCCGCCGAGCGTCGCCGGTTGGGGATGCGGAGGCGAGGTCGCGGTGACGGCGGAGCTGGACGACGTGCTCCCCAAGCTCGACGTCGCGTACGTCCTGCGGATGCAGCTGGAGCGCCAGGAGCAGGGCCTGGTGCCCAGCCTGCGCGAGTACACCACCCGGTTCGGGCTGACCCCGGAGCGGGCCGCCCGACTGCCAGGCGACGCCCTGATCATGCACCCCGGCCCGATGAACCGGGGCGTGGAGATCGCGCCCGAGGTGGCCGACCGGCCGAACGCCGTGATCACCAACCAGGTGGCGAACGGGGTGGCGGTGCGCATGGCCGTGCTGTACCGGCTGCTCGGCTCGGGCGTGCCGCTCTCCGGTGGCGGCACCGACGGGAGGGAGACGGCCAATGGCTGACCTGGTCATCAAGGGCGCGACCGTCATCGACCAGCGGGGCACCCGGCGGGCCGACGTCGCGATCGAGGACGGTCGGATCGTGGGCGTCGGCCCGCAGCTCGACGGTGGCGAGGTCCTCGACGCCGGCGGCTGTGTGGTCGCCCCGGGCCTCGTCGACCTGCACGCGCACCTGCGCCAGCCCGGGCACGAGGAGGCCGAGACGGTCGAGACGGGAAGCCGGGCCGCCGCGCTCGGGGGCTACACGGCGGTCGTCGCGATGCCCAACACGACGCCGGCCATCGACTCCGCGGCGATGGTGCACGAGGTGCTCGACCTCGGTCGAGGCGCGCTCTGCGACGTGCGGGTGGCCGGGGCCATCACCATCGGCCGCGAGGGCGAGAAGCTGGCGCCGCTGGCCGAGATGGCGTCGCTCGGCGTGCGGCTCTTCACCGACGACGGCCGCGGCGTGCAGGACGCCCGCCTGATGCGACGGGCGCTCGAGTACGCGTGCGATCTCGACGTCGTGCTGGCCCAGCACTGCGAAGACGAGGCCATCGCGCAGGGCGGCGTGATGCACGAGGGCGAGTGGTCGAGCCGGCTCGGCCTGCCCGGGCAGCCGGCCGAGGCCGAGGAGCTCATGGTGCGGCGGGACCTGGCGTTGGCGCGGCTCACCGGCGCCCGCATCCACTTCCAGCACCTCTCCACGGCGTGCTCGGTGGAGCTCGTGCGAGCGGCCCGGACGGCCGGGATCGCCGTCACCGCGGAGGCGACGACCCACCACTTCACGCTGACGCACGCGTCCTGCGCCGGCTACGACCCGGTCTTCAAGGTGCACCCGCCGCTGCGGAGCGCGGCCGACGTGGACGGCGTCCGCGCCGGCCTGGCGGACGGCGCGCTGGATGCGATCGCCACGGACCACGCACCCCACGCGCCCCATCAGAAGGAGCTTCCGTTCGACCAGGCTCCACCGGGCATGCTCGGTCTCGAGACCGCGCTGGCCCTCGCGCTGACCGAGCTGGACCTCCCCATCGACCGCGTCCTGGCGCTGCTCTCATGGCAGCCGGCCGCCATCGCCGGGCTCGCCGATCTGCAGGGCGGGCCGATCGAGCCCGGCCGCCCGGCCCACTTGTGCATCATCGATCCGGCGCACGAGTGGGTGGTCGAACCGGCCGCGCTCGCCAGTCGGGCCCGCAACACGCCCTACGCCGGCCGGCGGCTCCGCGGGAAGGTCCGCCACACCCTCCTCGGCGGCGAGCTCGTCGTCCGGGACGGTGAGGCGCTCCGATGACCCGGCGCCCTCCCCGGCCGCCTATCGCATGTTCATGCGCTAGGCTGCATGATCATGCAACAGGCGCCGCCGCCGCCGGACCCCGGCCCGGCTACGCCGTTCTGGCGCGGGATCGTGGCGGATGGCGAGACCGCCTCGCGCCAGAACCGTCGGGGGGTGGGCGTGGAGCTGCGTGAGGGGGCGCTCGTCCTCGCCGACGGGTCAGTGTTCGAGGGCGAGCTGATCGGAGCGGAGGCGCCGGGGGGCTTCGCCACCGGCGAGGTGGTGTTCAACACCGTGCTCTCCGGCTACCAGGAGGTGATCACCGATCCCAGCTACGCGGGCCAGATCATCGCCTTCACCAACCCCCACATCGGCAACTACGGCGTCTCGACCACCGACTTCGAGGCCCGGCGCCCGTTCTGCCGTGGGGTCGTCGTCCGCCAGCTGGCGCGGCGTCGCTCGAGCTGGCGCAGCGAGGGCGACCTCGACGACCTGCTCCGCCGCTACGGCATCAGCGGCATCGCGGGGATCGACACCCGCCGCCTCACGCGGCTCATCCGCGACAGCGGCGCGCTCCCGGGAGCCTTCGGCGACGCGGGCGAGGAGGCGCTGCGGGTCGCCGCGGCGGCCGAGCGGGGCACGAGCGGCGTCGATCTCGTGGTCGAGGTGACGACAACGCAGCCGTACCGGGTCAGTGGCGGAGGGCGCTTCCGGATCGTCGCCTACGACCTCGGCATCAAGCGGACGATCCTGCGGCAGCTGTCGGCGCTGGGCACGGTCGAGGTCATACCGGCGTCCACCTCCGCGACCGACGTCCTCGCCCGCGAGCCCGACGGCATCTTCCTCTCCAACGGCCCGGGTGATCCGGCCGAGGTCCCGTACGTGGCGGACGCGGTCGCCGGCCTGCTCGGACGGGTCCCCGTCTTCGGCATCTGCCTCGGTCACCAGGTCATGGGTCGGGCCATCGGCGCCGAGACCGTCAAGCTGCCCTTCGGGCACCACGGCGGCAACCACCCGGTGCAGCACCTGGCCTCCGGTCGGGTGGAGATCACGAGCCAGAACCACAACTTCGCCGTGGCCGCGGACTCCCTCGGCGACCGGGCCGAGGTCACCCACGTGAACCTCAACGACGGCATCTGCGAGGGGATGCGGCTGCGGGGCGTGGCGGCCTCCAGCGTGCAGTTCCACCCGGAGGCCGGCCCGGGCCCGCACGACAGCCGGTACCTCTTCGAGGACTTCGGCTGGATGATGGCACGCGCCCGCGGCGAGCGTGACCTGGTGATCGCCCCCACCGCCGGCTTCGAGCCGGTCGGGCTGCCCGAGCCCGACGCCGGAGCCGCCTGATGCCCAAGCGGACCGATCTCGAGTCGATCCTCATCATCGGCTCGGGACCGATCGTGATCGGCCAGGCGTGCGAGTTCGACTACTCGGGCACGCAGGCCTGCCGCGTGCTGCGCCAGGAGGGGTACCGCGTCGTCCTCGCCAACTCGAACCCGGCCACGATCATGACGGATCCGGACTTCGCCGACCGGACGTACGTGGAGCCGCTGACGGCGGAGGTGCTGGAGCGGATCGTCGAGCGGGAGCGCCCCGATGCCGTGCTGCCGACGCTCGGCGGACAGACCGGTCTCAACCTGGCCATGGCCCTGCACGAGAAGGGGCTCGTCGGCTGCCAGGGCACACCCGAGATGATCGGAGCCAACGCCGAAGCCATCGCCACGGCCGAGGACCGGGAGCGGTTCAAGTCGGCGATGGTCGGGATCGGGCTGGCCGTGCCGGCCAGCGGCGTCGCGCACACGATGCACGAGGCCCGAGTGGTGGCCGCCGAGGTCGGCTTGCCCGTCATCATCCGCCCCGCCTACATCCTCGGCGGGCGGGGAACGGGCTTCGCCTCGACCATGGACGAGCTGGAGCGCGTCGCGGCGGCCGGCTTGGCTGCCAGTCCGATCCGGGAGGTGCTGATCGAGTCGTCCATCGCGGGCTGGAAGGAGTTCGAGCTCGAGGTGATGCGGGACCGGGCCGACAACTGCGTCGTGATCTGCTCGATCGAGAACGTGGACCCGATGGGGGTCCACACCGGCGACTCCATCACGGTCGCGCCGGCCCAGACGCTGTCCGACGTGGAGTATCAGCGGATGCGCGACGCCGCCTTCGCCTGCATCCGCCGCGTCGGCGTGGAGACGGGCGGATCCAACGTGCAGTTCGCGCTCGATCCGACCAACGGCGACCAGGTCATCATCGAGATGAACCCCCGCGTCTCCCGCTCCTCGGCGTTGGCCTCCAAGGCGACGGGCTTCCCCATCGCCAAGATCGCGGCCCGCCTGGCTGTGGGCTACACGCTCGATGAGATCCCCAACGACATCACGCGCAAGACGCCGGCCAGCTTCGAGCCGAGCATCGACTACGTCGTGACGAAGATCCCGCGGTGGGCGTTCGAGAAGCTGCCCGGCACGTCCGGCGTCCTCGGCTCGCAGATGCAGAGCGTCGGCGAGGCGATGGCCATCGGCCGCACGTTCCCGGAGAGCCTGCAGAAGGCGCTGCGGTCGTTGGAGATCGGTCGCCACGGGCTCAACGCCGACCCGGGCGAGGTGACGGAGCGGGCGATGGCCGACGACGAGCTGCTCGAGGCCATCGCGGTCGCCACCCCCGAGCGCGTGTTCCAGCTCGGAGAGGCGCTGCGGCGGGGCATGACCGTCGACGAGCTGGCTGACCGCACTCGGGTCGACCCGTGGTTCCTCGACCAGATGGGAATGATCGTCGATGAGCGCGTCGCGCTCGAGGCGACGGTCCCGCACGCGCTGTCGCCCCGGCAGTGGCGACGGACCAAGCAGCTGGGCTTCGCGGACGCGCAGCTGGCCCACCTGTGGGGTCTCGAGGAGGACGAGGTCCGGGCGCAACGGGAGAGGGCCGGTGTGCGCCCGGTGTTCAAGGCCGTCGACACCTGCGCGGCCGAGTTCGCGGCCGAGACGCCGTACCACTACTCGACGTACGAGGACGAAGACGAGGTGCGGCCGTCGAGCCGGCCGCGCGTGGTCGTCCTCGGCTCCGGTCCCAACCGGATCGGCCAGGGCATCGAGTTCGACTACTGCTGCGTCCACGCCTCGTTCGCGCTCCGCGACGCCGGCTACGAGACCGTGATGGTCAACTGCAACCCGGAGACCGTGTCGACCGACTACGACACGTCGGACCGGCTGTACTTCGAGCCCCTCACCGAAGAGCACGTCCGCGACGTCATCGCGGCCGAGACCGCGGCCGCCGGTGGTGAGCCCCCTCGGGTGATCGTCGCGCTCGGAGGCCAGACGCCGTTGAAGCTGGCCGGCCGGCTGCCCCGGGAGCTGATCGCCGGCACGACGCCCGACGCCATCGACCAGGCCGAGGACCGGGAGAAGTGGAACCGTGTCTGCGCCGGGCTCGGCATCCCGCAGCCGCCCGGCGGCACGGCGGCCTCGCTGGAGGAGGCGCTCGCCGTGACCGACCGCGTCGGGTTCCCCGTCCTCGTCCGACCCAGCTACGTGCTCGGCGGCCGGGCCATGCAGATCTGCTACGACGCCGGGCACCTGAAGGACGCGATGGCCGGCCTGTTCGGCTTCGGCCTCCCCGGGTTCGGAGGCCTCGGGCGAGAAGGCAGCCTCTCGGTCGAGCGTCCGGTGCTCATCGACCGCTTCCTCGAGGATGCCGTCGAGGTCGACGTGGACGCGATCCGCGACGCCACCGGCGAGGTCTTGATCGGTGGGGTGATGGAGCACGTCGAGCAGGCCGGGGTGCACAGCGGCGACTCGGCGTGCGCGATCCCGCCACCGACGTTGCAGCGCTGGTTGGTCGACGTGATCGAGTCGTACACGCGTGCCATCGCCGCCGCCCTCGACGTCCGTGGCCTGATCAACGTCCAGTACGCGGTGCGCAACAAGGAGGTCTTCGTCCTGGAGGCGAACCCGCGCGCCAGCCGGACCGTGCCGTTCGTGGCCAAGGCGACCG
>JBKPRL010000222.1:0-2969 GCA_046734535.1 bacterium
GTGCGGCGGCCTTCCCGGACGCACTCCGGGCACTGGTGACCGACCGACGCCTCGTTCATGCAGTCGGGGCAGATCGGCCGGTCACAGCGCGTGCAACGGACCCAGGTCTCCCGTGACGGATGGCGGTAGCAGACCGGCACACCGACGGACGGGGGTTGTGTCATGGGACAAGACTACTGAGCGCGTTCAATTTCGACGCGCTCGATCGCGACCTCCTGGAGCGGCCGGTCGTTCCGGTCGGTATCGGTGGTGGCGATGGAATCGACGACCTTCTGCGAGTCGGCGTCGGCCACCTGGCCGAAGATCGTGTGCTTCATGTTGAGCCAGCCCGTCGGCACGACGGTGATGAAGAACTGCGAACCGTTGGTGCCCGGCCCCGCGTTGGCCATCGCCAGCAGGTACGGCCGGTCGAAGCGCAGTTCCGAGTGGAACTCGTCGGGGAAGGTGTACCCCGGCCCGCCGGTCCCGGTGCCGGTCGGGTCGCCGCCCTGGATCATGAAGTCGCTCATGACCCGGTGGAAGATGGTGCCGTTGTAGTACGGACCGCTGCCTTTCTCCCGGGTTCGCGGGTCGACGTACTCGCGCGACCCCTCGGCAAGCTCGACGAAGTTGCGCACCGTCTTGGGCGCGTGGTTCGGGAAGAGCTCCAACCGGATCGGTCCGGCGCTGGTGTGCAGCGTCGCGAAGATGCCCTCGGCCACAATGCTCCCTTTCGTGGAGAAGATCGCCGCCGTTCACCGTACCCCCTGGGGTGGGGCGGGCCGCCGGGCAGGGGTCGCTCCCCAGGACGGACATATCCGTCTGTTTCGGTTACACGAACCGTTCGGACCAGGCAGGATTCCCCTAGCGGGCAGCCGCAGGTTCCTACCGCCGCAGGGCGGGTATCCGGACGAGGAAGGCATGTTCGCCGCCACAGGAGGTGGGACTGTGTTTCGACGGCAGCAGGTCAGGTCGCACAGCGAGCTGATGCGCGAGGAGTTCGGCGAGGGTTTCGATCACCTTCGGATGGCCGCCGCCTATGCGGCCGGCACCGCGGCCGGGGTCATCGCGCCCCGGCTGGACATGATGCGCGAGCGACTCGAACCGGGCTTGGAAAGGTCAAAGGACATGGCGCGCGGAAGCGCGCGGCGGGCGAAGAAGGTCGCGCGCCGGGCAACAGGGAAGAAGGAGGCCAGAATGGCCAAGCGGTGGCCGATGGTGGTCGGGGGACTGATGGTCGCGGGCGTGGCGGTGGGCGCGGTGGGTGCCCTGCTGTCGCGTCGCCGCCAGCGCAGATGGAACGACTACGGCACGACCGGTACGACCACCACCTCCTACTCCGGACTCCGTGAGGACACCCGCGCGACCGCATCGTCGATCGCCGACACGGCCAAGGAGAAGACCTCCGACGTGCTCGGCCAGGTGAAGGGCGGCACCGAAGGCACGGGTACGACCAAGGCCACCCCGTCGCCGACGGCCACCACGACGCGTACCGGTGACTTCGGCACCCAGGCCGAGACCTACAAGCCGAGCACCTCGTCGACGGGTTCGCGCGACAGCCGCCCGTGAGCCGACGCCTGCGGGGGAGCGCGGCGGGCGCTCCCCCTCAGAGCCAGCGGTTCACAGCCACCCGGAGCGGCGGAATCCCCGGTAGAGGATCAGCGAGACCGCGATCATGACGGCGAGCACCACCGGGTACCCGTACTTCCAGTGCAGTTCCGGCATGAACTCGAAGTTCATCCCGTAGATACCGGCGATCGCGGTCCAGATAGCCGCGATACTGGCCCAGGCCGCGACCTTGCGCATGTCGTTGTTCTGGTCGACCGACACCTGGGCCAGCCGGGCCGACAGGACCGAGTTGAGCAGGTCGTCGAAGTACATCACCTGCTCGACCGTGCGCGTGAGATGGTCGTTGACGTCCCGGAAGTACTTGCGGATCTCCTTGGGGATCTCGGTCACCTGACCGCCGGCGAGACTCGCGAGCGGGCGCTGGAGCGGGATGACCGCCCGCTTGAACTCCATCAGTTCCCGCTTGAGCTGGTAGATACGCTGGATGCGGCCACTCTGCTGGCGGGTCTGGCGGGCGAACACGCTGTCCTCGACGGCGGCCACGTCCTCCTCGATCGCCGACGCCACCTCGACCAGCCCGTCGACCACCGCGTCGTAGACCGCGTACGCGACCGCCCAGGGCCCGCGTTCGAGCAGCTCCCGCTTGCCCTCCAGGGCGGTCCGGATCGGCCCGAGCCGGGTGGCGTCGCCGTGCCGGACGGTGATGATGAAGTGCTCGCCGATGAACATCATCACGTCGCCGCTCTCGACCACCTCGCTGGTCTCGGTCAGCTCGTCGTGCTCGCAGTACCGGGCGGTGCGCAGCGTCACGAACGTCATGTCGTTGTAGCGCTCGACCTTCGGCCGCTGGTGCGACTTGATCGCGTCTTCGACCGGCAGTTCGTGCAGGTTGAACGTGTCGCCGATGTCGGCCAGCTCGGTCGCGTCGGGCTCCTTGAGGCCGAGCCAGACGAACCCGTCGGAGCGCCGGGCGGCGAGGAGGGCGTCCCGGTAGTGCCAGTCGCCGGGCTGGCGTACGCCGCCCACGTACAACGCGCAGTCCACGACGGCGCTCCGGCCGTCGCGCGGTCCGTGCGGGGCCTCCAGGGCGCTCGCGTTGCTGCGCATCCGGAGCATCGCCCGGCGGACCGGGTCGGCGAGCGCCCGCGAAAGCCGGCGGTTCGGGCCGCCGCCGTCGACGCTCATTCGCGCTGCGTCGTTGATTCGCTCGCTTCGCTCGCTCATGGCGCCCCCTCGCTGGCGCTCGGCGCCGCCATGAGGCTCATTCGCGCTGCGCTGTTGATTCGCTCGCTTCGCTCGCTCATGGGCTACCTCCGAGCGTGGGCGGTCGCGGAACTGCCGGAGACGGCAATTGACACCGCTGACCCTACGTCGAGGGTCGGCACCGGGCGGACCTTCCGCTGGTGGGGGTGGGGCGGGGT
>JBKPRL010000223.1:0-6774 GCA_046734535.1 bacterium
CTGGCCGAGGCCTTGGCCGGGATGACGTTCGTCCAGCTCGTGAAGCCCGGGGCGCCGGTGATCTTCGGCTCCTTCGCGTCGTCGATGTCGATGCAGACCGGCGCGCCGACCTTCGGGACCCCGGAGCCCGCGCTCGTCCTGTACGTCGTCGCCCACCTCGCCCGTCGGCTCGGCGTGCCCTTCCGCTCGGGCGGGTCGCTCACCGCGTCGAAGCTGCCGGATGCGCAGGCGGCCTACGAGTCGGCCAACACCCTGCAGCCCACGATCCTGGCCGGCGTCAACTTCGTGCTCCACGCCGCTGGCTGGCTGGAAGGCGGGCTGGCCATCGGCTACGAGAAGTTCGTCCTCGACAACGACCAGCTCGGGATGGTGCACACCTTCGTCAAGGGCGTCGACCTCTCGCCCAACGGTCAGGCCCTCGACGCCATCGTCGAGAACGGACCCGGACAGCACTTCCTCGGGACGGCCCACACGCTGGCCAACTTCGAGACCGCGTTCTACCGCTCGTCGGTGGCCGACAACGCCAGCTACGAGCAATGGCTCGAGGAGGGCGGTCTCGACGCCGCGCAGCGGGCGAACGCCATCTGGAAGCGCACGCTCGCCGAGTACGAGCCGCCGCCGATCGACGACGCGGTGGACGAGGAGCTGCGGGCCTTCGTGACCCGCCGCAAGGACGAGATGCCCGACGAGATCGGCTGAGCCCGCCCCGTGTCCAGCGTCCAGTCCATCGAGCGGGCCTTCCTGGTGCTGCGGGCCGTCGCCACCGGCCCGGCCGGCATCAGCGAGGTGGCGCGGCGCGTGGACCTGCCCACGAGCACCGTCGCCCGCCTCCTCGGGACGCTCGAGGGACTGGGGGCGGTGACCCGCGTCGGCGACGGCGTGACCTACCGCGTCGGGCCCGCGGTGGCCGAGCTGGCCACGGCGGCCGACCCGTCGCCGGGCCTCGTCGCTGCGGCCCGCCTGTTCCTCGTCGAGCTGGTCGAGGAGGTGCGGGAGACGGCGGGCATCTCCATCCTCGACGGCGACGAGGTGCTCTACCTGGACCACGTCGACGCGGCCCTCCAGGTCCAGGTCCGCGACTGGACCGGCACCCGCCTCCCCCTCCACGTCGTCTCCTCCGGCCTGGTGCTCCTGGCGTGGCGACCGCCGGCCGAGATCGACGCCTACGTCTCCCGCCCGCTGCCGGCCTTCACGACCCGGACGGTCACCGCGCCGGCCGCGATCCGCCGTCGTCTCGACAAGATCCGGGACGAGGGCTTCGCGTGGACGGCCGAGGAGCTCCACGACGGCCTGACCTCCGTCGCCGCTCCGGTGCGCGGTCCGTCCGGCGCGGTCGTCGCCGCGCTGCACTGCCATGGACCGAGCTTCCGCTTTCCAGTCCCCGGCACCGAGGCCGAGGTCGGCGCGACCGTGCGCGACGTGGCCGAGCGCTTCAGCGCCCGCATGGCGGGTCATCTCGTGACGACCTCCGAGGGTGTCACCGATCGGCCCGGAAGGCGGGCAACCGCGTGACAACCTCGGAGGCTGTCACCGATCGACCCGGTGCGACCCGCCGATCCCTGTGTCCCATGATGCGGTGCGCTCCCGCATCGTGGACAACAGCCGACGGCCGCGCTGCTAGTTTTGGCCGGCCCGACCGACCCGCCCCGACCCACCGCGACGAGCCCGACCGACCCGAGGGGGACCCACCGTGAGCGACCTGCCCGACAGCGCCAACGTCGTCGTCATCGGGGCCGGGATCGTGGGGAACTCGGTGGTCGGGCACCTGGCCGAGCTGGGCTGGCGGGACATCGTCCAGATCGACAAGGGCCCACTCCCCAACCCGGGCGGGTCGACCGGGCACGCCTCCAACTTCATCTTCCCCGTCGACCACAACAAGGAGATGGCGATGCTGACGCTGGACAGCCAGCGCCAGTACACGGAGATGGGGCTGAACGTGGCCTGCGGCGGGGTCGAGATCGCCCGCGAGCCGCAGCGGCTGGAGGAGTTCCGCCGCCGGATCACGTCGGCCAAGGCGTGGGGCATCGATGCGTGGCTGGTGTCGCCCAAGGAGGTGCTCGAGCTCGTCCCCTTCGTCGACGAGTCGATCATCCTGGGCGGCTTCTACACGCCGAGCGTCTCCGTCGTGGACTCCCTCCAGGCCGGCACCCTGTTCCGGGAGCGGGCGCAGGCCAAGGGGGCGCTGGCGACCTTCGCCAGCATCGAGGTCCTGGCCCTCGAGACGAACACCGGTGCCATCACGGCGGTCGTGACCGACCAGGGTCGCATCGAGACCGAGCACCTGGTCATCGCCTGCGGGGTGTGGAGCCCGCGCATCGCCGAGATGGCCGGCGCGCACATCCCGCTGACGCCCGCCGTGCACCAGATGATCGACGTCGGTCCCATCCCGATCCTGGAGGCGACAGGGAGCGAGGTCGGCTTCCCGATCGTGCGCGACATGGACGTGTTCATGTACGAGCGGCAGACCGCGGGGTCGATGGAGGTCGGCTCCTACGCCCACCGGCCGATCTTCCACCGGCCCGACGACATCCCTTCCATCCAGGCGTCTCGCCTGTCGCCGACCGAGCTCCCCTTCACGGCCGAGGACTTCGACGAGCAGCTCGAGGACGCGCTCGAGCTCATGCCGGACCTGCTCGAGACGGCCGAGATCAAGTACGCCATCAACGGCCTGCTCTCGCTGACGCCCGACGGCTTCCCGCTGTTGGGCGAGACGCCCGAGGTGCGCAACCTCTGGTCCGCGGCTGCGGTGTGGATCAAGGAGGGCCCGGGCGCCGGCCGGATGATCGCCGAGTGGATGACCCACGGCGTGCCGGAGATCGACCCGCACCAGTCCGACATCGCCCGCTTCTACCCCTACGCCCGCAACGACCACCACGTCCGGGCCCGCTGCGCCGAGCACTTCAACAAGACCTACGGCATCGTCCACCCGCGTGAGCAGTGGGAGTCGGAGCGCAACCTCCGCTGCGCGCCCTACCACACCCGCACCGAGGACCTCGGCGCCGTCTACTTCCAGGCCGGCGGTTGGGAGCGCCCGCACTGGTACACGTCGAACGCGCCGCTGGTCGAGGAGTACGGCGTCGCGGACCGGCCGGCCGAGTGGGACGCTCGCTGGTGGTCTCCCATCAGCTCGGCCGAGCACCTGGCCATGCGGGACCGGGTCGGGATGGTCGACCTGGCGCCGTTCGTCGTCTTCGACGTCAGCGGCCCCGGCGCCCTCGACTACCTGCAGACGATGACCGTCAACAGCTGCAACGTGGCGGTCGGTCGATCGGTCTACACGCCGCTCCTCGACTACCACGGCGGCTTCCGCAGCGACCTCACCATCATGCGCCTGGGCGAGACGCAGTTCCGCGTCGTCACCGGTGCCTTCGACGGACCGCGCGACGAGCTGTGGTTCCGCAAGCACCTTCCCGTCGACGGCTCGGTCAGCTTCGTCGACCGCACCTCCGCCCTGGCCACGATCGGCGTGTGGGGGCCGCGTGCCCGGGATCTCGTGAGCGCGGTCACCGAGGCCGACCTCTCCAACGACGGCTTCCCCTACGGGACGACGCAGGAGGTCCTCTTCGGCTCCCTCCCCGTCCGCCTCTTCCGCATCTCCTACGTGGGCGACCTCGGGTGGGAGATCTACGTCCAGATGGAGAACGGGCTGGCGGTGTGGGACGCCCTGTGGCGGGCCGGCCAGGACCACGGCGTCGTGGCGGTCGGCGCCGGCGTGTACGGGACGAGCGGTCGCCTGGAGAAGGGCTACCGCCTCATGGGTGCCGAGCTGGGAAGCGAGTACGACCCGGTCGAGGCCGGTCTGGCGCGGCCAAAGGTGAAGTCCGCCGACTTCCTCGGCAAGGAGGCCTACCTCGCAGCGCGGGAGGAGGAGCCGGCGGCCATCCTCTGCACGCTGACGGTCGAGGACCACGTGGCGTCGAGCGACGGGGTCAAGCGCTACATGACCGGCGGCGAGCCCATCCTCACGCTCGGCGGCGACCGGATCGTCGACCGCAAGGGCCGGCCGTCCTACGTGACATCCGCCGGCGCCGGCCCGTCGGTGGGCAAGTACCTCCTGCTCGCCTACCTCCCGCCTGAGCACGCCGTCGTGGGCAACGACCTCGAGGTCATGTACATGGGCGACCGATTCCCCGTCAGGGTGGCCGTGGCCGGGAGCACCCCGCTGTTCGACCCCGACGACGCTCGAATGAAGTCGTGACCAGCATGGCCGCGGGAGACGGCGTCCGCGTCCTCGTCTGCGTCAAGCGGGTCCCCGCGCCTGGGGCCCGCATCGCGCTGACCGCGGACGGCCAGGACATCGACACCAAGAACCTCGGCTTCACGACCAGCCCGCACGAGGAGTGCGCGGTCGAGGAGGCGATCCGTCTGGTCGAAGCCCACGGCGGCTCGACCACGGTCCTCACGGTCGGACCGCCGGCCGCTGACGAGCAGCTGCGCTACGCCCTCTCGGTCGGTGCCGGCAGCGCGGTGCTGGTGACGACCGACGGCCACGATCCCGACCCGCAGGCCACAGCCCGGGCGCTCGTCCGCGCCATCGGCGAGCTCGAAGATCAGGAAGGCCCGTTCGACCTCATCCTGTTCGGCAACGAGTCCGCCGACGCAGGCGGGTTCCAGGTCGGCATCCGGGTGGCGCGTGCGCTGGGCCGGCCGGTCGTCAACGGGATCAAGGGGATCGAGCTCGACGCCGCAGGAGGCCAGGTGAGCGCCCGCCGCGAGGCCGCCGACGGGCTGGAGGTCTATCGCCTGACCCTGCCGGCCGTGCTCGGGGTCAAGGAGGGCATCAACCTCCCGCGCTATCCCACCCTGCCCGGCCGGCTGCGTTCGAAGAAGGCCGACGTGGCCGAGCGGACCGCGGTCGGCGAGCCCGGAGGCCTCCGCACGATGGCGTTCGCCCTGCCCGTCGAGCAGGTCACGGAGACCACGATCCTCGGCACCGGCCCGGAGGCGGCCCCGGCAGTGGTCGACCTCTTGCTGGAGCTCGGCCTGGCATGAGCGGCCGTCCCGCCCCCGCCCTTTGGACGTTCATGGCCGATCCCGCCGCACCCCGTACGGTCGAGTCGGCCACGAACGCGGCAGGTGACCACTCTGGGGTGCCGGTGCGATGAGCGAGCGAAGCGAGCGAATGGCCCGAGCGGCCGAGAGCGGAGATCGATGAGCGGGGCGGTGCTCGTGCTGATCGAGCACGACCGGGGCGTGCCCGCGGACACGGCCTTCCAGGCGCTCGGCCTGGCCCGGCACCTGGCCGGCCAGCTCGACGGCGCGGCCGTCGAAACGGTGGTCATCGGTGCGGAGGGCGACGACCTGGCCGTGGCGAGCGCCGCACGGGGCGCGGCGCGGACCTGGGTCGTCACCCACCCTGCCGTCGCCGACTACGCGCCCGAGGCCTGGGGCGACGCTCTCGTGCAGGTCGCGCGCGCCGCGGGCGCGGCAGCGGTCGTCGCCGTGGGCACCGACCGGGGCAACGAGGTGCTGGCCCATGTGGCCGCCGCCGAGGACCTCCCGTTCGCGGCCAACGCCACCGCCGTCACCGTGGCCGACGGTCCCTGGGAGCTGATCCGCACCCGGTGGGGCGGGAGCCTGCTCGAGCGCTCGACCCTCGAGGCTCCGATCAAGCTGCTCACCGCGGCGCCCCACGCGTTCGCCGCCCCGGAGCCCGAGCCGGACGCGCCGAACGCCGCAGCGGCACCCGCGATCGAGCCGTTCACCCCGGATCTCGCCGAGGACGCCGACCGCACCCGCATCGTCGAGCGCGTGCCGGCCGAAGCCGGCAGCAGCCTGGTCGGCGCGGCGGTGGTGGTCAGCGGAGGGCGGGGCGTCGGCTCGGCCGAAGGCTTCGCCGTGCTCGAGGAGCTGGCCAGCCTGCTCGGTGGCGCGGTCGGTTGCTCCCGGGTGGTCACCAACAACGGCTGGCGGCCCCACGCCGACCAGGTCGGCCAGACCGGCAAGCGCATCGCGCCCGAGCTCTACATCGCGTGCGGCATCTCCGGCGCCATCCAGCACTGGGTCGGGATGATGGCGGCCAAGCGGGTCCTGGCCATCAACACGGACAAGGACGCGCCGATGGTCACCAAGGCCGACTACGCCGTCCTGGGCGACCTCCACGCCATCCTCCCGGCGGTCGTGGCCGAGCTACGACGACGAGGGACAGGCGCCTGAACCGGTGCAAGACTGAGCCAGCGTGCACGAGGGGGGATCCGTGGACCTGGCTCCGGCCGGATACGACGAGCCGACACGAGCGGGAGCGGCGGCGAACGGGGCGACGCCCGGCTCTTCGGCGCCGCCGGTCCTCGAGTGCCGCAACGTCTGGAAGGTCTTCGGGCCGAAGCCTCAGCGCATCGTGGGCTCGGCGATGGCGGACCTGCCCCGGGCCGAGCTGGCCCGCGTCGGCAACGTGGCGGCGGTGCGGGACATCTCGTTCTCGGTCGCGAGCGGCGAGCTGTTCGTCGTCATGGGGCTCTCGGGCTCCGGCAAGTCGACACTGGTCCGCTGCCTGTCGCGCCTGATCGAGCCGACCGCGGGCCAGGTCCTGATCGACGGCGAGGACGTCACGGCGGTGAGCGCCGAGCGCCTCCGTGAGCTCCGGCGCACCAAGATGAGCATGGTCTTCCAGCACTTCGGCCTGCTCCCCCACCGACGCCTGCTCGACAACGTGGCCTTTGGCCTCGAGGTGCAGGGGAAGGGCAAGTCGAACCGGCTGCAGCGGGCCGGGGAGATGCTCGAGCTGGTCGGGCTCGGCGGGCTCGGCGACTCCTATCCCGACCAGCTGAGCGGGGG
>JBKPRL010000224.1:0-16161 GCA_046734535.1 bacterium
GGCCGATGGACTCGGGCAGGTAGGAGCAGCCGGACGCCGAGATCGCGGCCTCGATGCGGGAGTCGTTGGCGTCGAAGTCGCCGACGTCGCCGGGATCGTCGGACCGGTAGCCGACGTCGAGCGCGGTGATCGCCCCGGCGGAGAAGCCACCCATGGCGATGCGGGCGGGGTCGACCCGGTAGGCGGTGGCGTTGGCGCGCACCCACCGCACCACGGCCTGGGCGTCGTGCTGGGCGCCCACGATGGCGGCTCGGCAGCGCGCCGTCTCCCGGGCCCGCTCGGTGGGGTCGCTGATGGTGCCGGCCTGGACCTCGGCGCACCGGTTGCCGGGATCGAGGCGGTAGTCGATCGAGAACGTGACGTAGCCCCGCTGGGCGTACTCGGTCGCGATCTGGTCGGTGTTGGTCCGGTCGCCGGCCTGAAAGCCGCCGCCGTGGACCCAGATGAGCGCCGGGCGGGACGCCGCGGTGTCACCGCCGGGCTGGAAGGCGTCGAGCCTGAGGTCGACCGGAGCGCCGGTCACGAGGTCGGGCGCGGTGGCGTAGCGGACGGCCTTGGTCGCCGTGGCCGTGGCGAAGATCCGATCGACGTAGCGCGTCGTGCCCGGCGGCGCGCAGGCCGCCACCGTGATGACCACGGCCCCGGCGAGGGCCACTGGGCCGAGCTTCCGCATCATCGTGCCTGTCCTCCCGTCGCACGGACGGTACTGGACGGGATGGCGCGAGACTCCTCGCGTGATGGGTGAGCCGCAGCGCGGTGGCGTGCGGTGGGGCGACCTCGAGGAGCAGGCGCCGGAGCTGGCGGCGTCCGGGCGCCGCCTGCTGTACCAGTACGGGCTCGGGCTCGGCTTCCTGGCCACGGTCCGGCCCAACGGAGCGCCGCGCCTGCACCCGTTCTGCCCGATCGTGGCCGAGGGCGGCCTATGGGGCTTCATCGGGCCGTCGCCGAAGCAGCAGGACCTGCGGCGAGACGGCCGCTACGCCATCCACGCGTTCCCACCGGAGGCGGTGGACGACGAGTTCTGCGTCGACGGGAGAGCCGTCGAGACCACCGCCCCGGAGCTGATCGCCGCGGTGCGCGCCGCCTACGGCGCGCCGATCCAATCGGGCGACGAGGCCTTGTTCGAGCTCCGCATCGAACGAGCGCTGCTGGCCACCTACGGTCCCCGCCCATCGTGGCCGCCGGTGTACACCCGGTGGCCGGCGTCACCCTAGGGCGACGGCACCCTCCGCGAGCGGCTCGAGCACGGCCGGGTCGAACGGCTGCGGCAGGTTGAAGATCGTCAGATCGACGCCGAGCTCGGCGTAGCGCGACGCGAGGTCGAGCGCGGGCCCGACACCGCCGACCTCACCGATCCGGACGTTCACCGAGCAGGCGATCTCGTGGGGATCGCGCCCGAGGTCCTGGCAGTGCCCGACGAGGATTTCCTTCAACGGTGGCCAGTCGGCCGGATCGGCCGGGACGACGTTCCACTGCTGCGCCCAGCGGGCCGCCGTCCGCATCGTGCGCGTCGGCCCGCCGCCGCCGATCACGATGGGCGGGTGGGGCCGCTGGACCGGCTTCGGCTCGCACCAGGCGTCGGTCAGCCGCACGTAACGCCCGGCGTAGCTCGCCGAGTCCTCCGTCAGGAGGGCGACGATGGCCTCCACGCCCTCGTCGAATCGGTCGAATCGCTCCCGCAGCGGCGGCAGCTCGATCCCGTAGGCGTCGCACTCCATCTGGTTCCAGCCCGCGCCGAGGCCGAGCTCGAGCCGCCCGTTCGAGATGACGTCGAGGGTGGCGGCCATGTTGGCCAGCACCGCCGGGTGGCGGTAGATCATCCCGGTCACCTGGACGCCGAGGCGGATGCGGCTCGTGGCCTGGGCCATCGCGGCGAGCATGGTCCACCCCTCGAAGTTGGGACCGTGGAGGTCACCGGTCAGGGGGTAGAAGTGGTCCCAGTTCCAGGCCGACTCGAACACGTCGAGCTGGTCGGCGGCCCGCCACACGTCGAGCAGCTCCTGCCACGTCGTGTGCTCGGGGACGGTCTTGATGGCGTACCGCACGGTGTCTCCCTGTGGCTCTGGCTGTCGCGGTGATCGGGACGGAGTCTCGCGGTGGCCGCGACCCGTCCGTCAACCGGGCGGCAGGACCGCACCGGGGTTGAGGATGCCCTGAGGGTCCAGCGCGGCCTTGATGGCCCGGAAGGCGGCGATCTCGGCTGGGGACCGACCCATGCTCAGGTATCGGGCCTTCGCCGTGCCGATGCCGTGCTCGGCCGAGATGCTGCCGCCGCGGTCGACGACCGCCCGCAGGATGGCCTCCTCGACCGCCTGGGCCAACGCCGGATCGGTCGGCGCCACCCCGGTCACGTTGACGTGGAGGTTGCCGTCGCCCAGGTGGCCGAAGACGACGACCCCCAGCTCGCCGGGGATCACGTCGGCGAGGGTGTCGACGAAGTCCGCGGTCCGTCCGATCGGCACGGACACGTCCAGCTTGACCGGCGGGCCGAGGCGGTTGATCGAGTCGGCGAAGCCCTCCCGCAGCTGCCACAGCCGCCGGCGCTGCTCCGGTGTCGCGGCGACGACCGGCTCCGCGGCCAGGTCGAGGTCGGCCACGGCGGCGGCCAGCTCCTCGAGCGGATCGCAGGGGGCGGCCACCTCGACGAGCAGGGCGGCCGGCGACCGCAACGCCGGTGGCGGGTCGACGCCGAGGTCGGCGGCCACCAGGGCCACTCCCTCGGCCAGCACCAGCTCCACGGCGTGCAGCGACGGAAGCGCGGCCCGGAGGTGCACCACCGCGTCGATGGCGGCGTCGATGCCACCGAAGCCGAGCCCCGCGGTGACGCGATGGTCGAGCCGGGGCACGAGCCGGAGCCGAGCCGCGGTGATCACGCCGAGCGTCCCCTCGCTGCCGGTCAGGAGACCGGCCAGGTCGTAGCCCGTGTTGTCCTTGGGGAGACCGCCCAGGTGGGACACGACGCTGCCGTCGCCGAGGACGGCCTCCGCCCCCATCACCTGAGCCCGCATCGTGCCGTAGCGGAGGACGTTGATGCCGCCCGCGTTGGTCGCCATCATCCCGCCGACCGTGCAGGAGTCCCGAGGCGCGAGGTCGACGCCGAAGGCCAGGGCGTACGCGTCGACGTGTTGCTGCAGGTGCGCCAGGGTGACGCCTGCGCCGGCCGTCACCTGGGCGGCCGGGACATCGACCTCGCCCAGGTGGTCGAGCCGGGTGAGGCTGAGGACCAGCTCGCCTCCGAGGGGCACGCCGCCGCCGACGAGGCCGGTGTTGCCGCCCTGCGGGACGAGGGGCACGAGGGCCGCGGCGCACCGTTGGACGACGGCGGCGACCTCCACCGTCGAACCCGGCCGGACCACGGCGGCCGCCGCTCCGCGGAACCGTCCGGTCCAATCGACGGAGAAGCCCGCGGTCTGGTCGGCGTCGGTGAGGACGTGGTTCGGTCCCACGATGGTGCGCAGCTCGTCGAGGAACGCGGCCGGCGGGGCCTGGACGGGCACGGACCTAGTCTCGTCGCATGCGGGTGTGGGCCGTCGATCACACCGATCCCGCCGCGGGGCGGCTGCGCCTGGTCGAGCGACCGGAGCCCCGGCCCGGTCCGGAGGAGCTGCTCGTTGCCGTGCGAGCCTGCGGAGTCTGCCGGACCGACCTCCACCTGCGCGACGGCGACCTCCGGCCGAAGCGACCGGGAGTGGTGCCCGGCCACCAGATCGTGGGTGAGGTGGTCGAGCGAGGGCCGGGCACCACCCGCTTCCCGGTCGGCGCCCGGGTCGGCGTGGCCTGGCTGCGCTCGACCTGCGGCCGTTGCCGGTTCTGCCTCCGGGGTGACGAGAACCTCTGCCTGATCCCTCGCTTCACCGGCTGGGACGACGACGGGGGGTTCGCCGAGCTGGCCGTGGCACCGGAGGACTACGTCTACCCGCTGCCCGGGTCGTTCGACGACGTCCACGTCGCCCCCCTGCTGTGCGCGGGCATCATCGGCTACCGGGCGCTGCTGCGGGCCCGTCTGCCCGCGGGCGGGCGCCTGGGACTGTGGGGGCTCGGCGCGTCGGCCCACCTCACACTGCAGGTCGCCCGCCACCAGGGAGCGCGGATCCACGTGTTCACCCGCGCCCCGGCCGCCCGGGAGCTGGCGCTCCGGCTGGGTGCCGACAGCGCGCAGGGCGTCACCGACCCCACGCCCGAGCCCCTCGACTCCGCGATCCTGTTCGCCCCGGTGGGCGATCTCGTGCCGTGGGGACTGGCCGCGCTCGACCGGGGCGGCACCCTGGCCGTGGCCGGCGTGCACCTCACCGACGTGCCGCCACTCGTCTACGAGGACCACCTGTTCGAGGAGCGGACGCTGACGAGCGTCACGGCCAACACCCGCGGCGACGGCGTCGCGCTGCTCGCTCTCGCCGAGGAGGTGCCGCTGCGACCGGAGGTGACGACCTACCCGTTCGACGCCGTCGACGCCGCGCTCGACGACCTGGCCGCCGACCGCGTGGTCGGGACCGCCGTCGTCTCGCTCAGGCCGTGAGGCGGGCGCGCTCCTCGGCCAGCAGGCTGAGCACCTCCGCCGCCGCTCGCGGCGAGGCGACCTGGAACGCCGCCCCCGTCGGCGTGGGACCGATGCTGATGGCCAGATCCTGCTCGCCGAGCACGGCGAAGGCGTCGTCGTCGGTCACGTCGTCGCCCAGGTAGACGACCACGTCGGCGCCGACCGAGGTCCGCAGCGCCTCGAGCGCGGCGCCCTTGGCCGGCTCGCGGACCAGCACCTCGACGACGCCGTGGCCCTCCATCACATGCGCGCCTTCCTGCTCGAGCGCAGCCAGGGCCGCCTCCCGGGCTTCCGGCATCTGCTCCGGGGCCACGCTGCGGAAGTGCACGACCGCGCTGAACGGCTTGCGCTCCACCCATGCGCCCGGAATGTCCTCGGTCGAGTCGTCCAGCAACCGCACGAGCGCATCGAGCCGGGCCGTCTCCTCGGGTTCCGGTGCGGCCTCGTCCCACTCGAGGCCGTGGCCACCGATCAGGATGGCGTACTCCCCCAGCACGCCGGCGCCGGCGCGCAGGCTGGCCAGGCTCCGGCCTGACAGCAGCGCCACCTCCGTCCGGGGGAGCGTGGCCAGGTAGACGAGCGCGGCCTCCGCGGCGGGCAGCGCCCGAGCCCGGGCGGGATCATCGACCAGGGGGGCCAAGGTGCCGTCGAAGTCGCTGGCCACGAGGAGGTGGTCACGGCCGGCGACCCGGGCCAACTCGGAGGCCAGCCCCCGCTCGATGGTCCCGGCCGATTCCATGCGTCCTTCCTACCCGACTACCGGCCGAGTGCAACCGGCGCACGAAGCGCGTCAAGGTCCGTTCGCTCGCCGTCAAGAAGTCGTCAAGGTGGTGGTCACGGGGATCGTGCCTGCGTAGAGAGGTCACATGCTCCGTTATCGGTCCGAGAGCGTCGGCTGGTGCTGCGCGGCCGCCGTGGTCATCATCTTCGTCGCCGGACTGCTCGTGGCCGTGCGCGACACCATCGGCAACACCAACGTGGCGCTGATCCTCGTCGTGTTCGTCGTCGCTGCGGCCGTCTTCGGAGGACGCCTCGCCGGCATCACGGCGGCGGCCGTCGCCGCGATCAGCTTCAACTTCTTCCACACCCAGCCCTACCTCACCCTCCGCATCAAGGAGGGGCAGGACGTCGTCACGGTCATCCTGCTGCTCGTCGTCGGGCTGGTGGTGGGTGAGCTGGCGTTGCTCCGCCAGCAGACGCGCCACGAGGTGGTGTCGCAAGCCACCGGCGCCCACGTCCTCGAAGACGTGCTGGCCCTGCTGGCCAACGACTCGCCGGTCGAGGAGACCTGGAACGCGGTGCGCGACGGGATCCAGACGGCTCTCGGCGTCCGCCAGGCCCGGTTCTGGCCGGGGGCCGGACGAGCCGACCTGCCCCTGGTCACGCGGGCCGGGAAGGTGGTGCCGACCTTGTCGACGTGGACGGGCCGGGGCTTCCAGCTCCCCGAGGTCGTCTCCCTGCCGGTCGTCTCCGGACGGGGCGTGCTGGGTCACATCGAGATCGACTCCACGCCGGGGCGGACCGTCTCCATCGACGAGCGGCGAGTCGCCGTCGCGCTCGCCGACATCCTCGCGCTCGCCCTCGAACGGTCGTCGGAGGGCATCGCTCCCCTCCTGTAGCCGTGCCCCGCGACGGCCCGGACCGGACCGTCACCAGTCGTACTGGAGAAAGGACCACTCGTGGTCGATCTCGTGTTCATCGTCATCGTCGTCGCGTTCTTCGCGCTGTGCGTGGCCTACGTCCGCGTCTGTGACCGCATCATCGGGCCCGATGCACCCGGCCGCGCGCCTTCCGGCGTGCCGCGAGCGGACGAGCTCGAGGAGATCGGAGCGTGAGCGTGCTGTTCGCCTCGCAGGCCGTCGACAACTACCTCGGCCTCGGGCTGGCCGTGTGCCTCCTGGTCCTGCTGGTGGCCGTCCTCGTCTTCCCTGAGCGCTTCTGATGTCCGCCGCGTCCTTGGTGTCGCTGCTCGTGCTGATCCTGGCCCTGCTGGTCTGCATCGGTCCGCTCGGGCGGTACATGGCCAAGGTCTACGGGGATGGCTCCGCCCCGGGTGACCGCGTCTTCCTGCCGATCGAGCGCGTGCTCTACCGGTTGTTGCGGGTGAACCCGAAGCGCGAGCAGCGCTGGAACGTCTACGCGCTGGCCGTCCTGGCGTTCAGCGTCGTGTCGGTGCTCGCGTTGTACCTCTTCCAGCGCGTGCAGACCTGGCTGCCGCTGAGCAACGGATCGTCCAACATCGTCCCGAAGATGGCCTTCAACACCGCGGTCAGCTTCGTCACCAACACCAACTGGCAGTCGTACTCGGGCGAGTCCACGATGGGCCACCTCGTCCAGATGTCGGGGCTGGCCGTGCAGAACTTCGTGTCGGCCGCCGTGGGTATGGCGCTCGCCGCCGCGCTCATCCGGGCGCTGGCCCGGCGCCAAGGCCGCACGATCGGCAACTTCTGGGTGGACCTGACCAGGACCACCGTCCGCATCCTCCTGCCGATCTCCTTCGTGATCGCGCTTGCGCTGTGCGCGCAGGGCGCAGTGCAGAACTTCCGCAGCTCCACGACGGCGACCACCGTCGACCCGACCGTCCACGTGCAGACCACCGATGCGCGCGGCGCCGCCGTCGACCAGCCGGTCACCGAGCAGGAGCTCCCGGGTGGGCCCGTGGCCAGCCAGGAGGCCATCAAAGACCTCGGCACCAACGGCGGCGGCTTCTACAACGCCAACTCGGCCCACCCCTTCGAGAACCCGACCCGGCTGACGAACGTGCTGGAGATCTTCGCGCTCCTCGTCATCGGCTTCGCGTTCCCGATCACCTACGGCGAGATGGTGGGGAGCAGGCGCCAGGGCCGCACCGTGCTCGCGGTGATGGGCATCCTCTGGCTGACCGCGGCGCTCATGGCCGGGTTGTTCGAGCAGAGCGGCAACCCCGAGCTCACCCGGCGGGGCGTCGATCAGTCCCTGGCCGCAGATCAGGCCGGCGGGAACATGGAGAGCAAGGAGGTTCGCTTCGGCTCCTTCTCTTCCGGCCTGTTCGCCGCGTCGACCACCGGGACGTCCACCGGCTCCGTCAACTCCGGGCATGACAGCTTCACGCCGCTCGGCGGCATGATCCCCCTCGTCAACATCAAGCTCGGCGAGGTCTCGCCGGGCGGCACTGGCGTCGGGCTGATCGGTCTCTTGATCAACGCCATCCTGGCGGTGTTCATCGCCGGCCTGATGGTGGGCCGAACCCCCGAGTTCCTCGGCAAGAAGATCCAAGCGGCCGAGATGAAGCTCGTCGTGCTCTACCTCTTGGCCATGCCGGTCGCCGTCCTCGTCTTCGCGGCGCCGTCCGTGCTGCTCAAGACGGCGCTCGCCGGCCGGCTCAACGACGGGCCCCACGGGCTCACCGAGATCGTCTACGCCTTCGCCTCGGCGTCGAACAACAACGGCTCCGCCTTCGCCGGCCTCACCGTGACCAGCAGCTGGTACCAGACGACGCTCGGCCTGTGCATGCTCATCGGCCGGTTCTTCTTGATGATCCCGGTGCTCGCCATCGCCGGGTCGCTCGTCCGCAAGCCCCGGGTCCCGGTGACCTCGGGGACGTTCCCCACCGACACCCCGCTGTTCGTCGCCCTCGTGCTCGGTGTGGTCGTGATCGTCGCCGGCCTGACCTTCCTCCCCGTGCTCGCCCTCGGCCCCATCGTCGAGCACCTCAGCCATTAGGAGCGCTCCCGTGACCGCCACCATCACCGAACCGCTCGAGCCGGTCGCGCCGAGGCCGGTGAAGTCGCGCCGCCGGCCACCCGCGGCCCGGAAGCTGTTCGACCCGGCGATCACGAAGCAGGCGGTCAAGGACAGCTTCGTCAAGCTGAACCCTCGCACCATGATCCGCAACCCGGTCATGTTCGTGGTCGAGGTCGGCTCGGTGCTGACCACGATCCTCTTCCTACGGGACATCGGCTCCTCGACGGCCGACGAGAACGTGTTCGCCGGCCTGGTGTCGCTGTGGCTGTGGTTCACCGTGCTGTTCGCCAACTTCGCCGAGGCGATGGCGGAAGGGCGGGGCAAGGCGCAGGCGGCCACACTGCGGAGGACCCGCGCCGAGACCATGGCCAACGTGCGCCAGCCGGACGGCTCCCTGGTGCACAAGGCCTCGACCGCCCTGCAGGTCGGGGACATGTGCGTCGTCGTCGCCGGGGAGGTGATCCCCGGCGACGGCGACGTGGTCGAGGGCCTGGCCACCGTCGACGAATCGGCCATCACCGGCGAGTCGGCACCGGTCATCCGGGAGAGCGGCGGCGATCGTTCGGCCGTCACCGGAGGGACCAGGGTCCTCTCGGACGAGATCACGGTCAGGATCACGTCCCAGCCCGGAGCGACCTTCCTCGACCGCATGATCGCCCTGGTCGAAGGGGCCAGCCGGCAGAAGACGCCGAACGAGATCGCCCTCACGATCCTGCTGGCCGGCCTCACGATCATCTTCCTGCTCTCCGTCGTGACGCTGCAGCCCTTCGCCATCTACTCCGGCGCCGAGCAGTCGATCATCGTCCTCGTCGCCCTGCTCGTCTGCCTCATCCCGACGACGATCGGGGCGCTCCTCTCGGCCATCGGCATCGCGGGCATGGACCGGCTCGTCCAGCGCAACGTCCTGGCCATGAGCGGCCGCGCGGTCGAAGCGGCCGGTGACGTCAACACCCTGCTCCTCGACAAGACCGGCACGATCACGTTCGGATCCCGCCAGGCGGCAGAGCTCGTTCCCGTGCTCGGAGTCGAGGAGCGAGATCTGGCCGAGGTGGCGATGCTGTCGAGCCTGGCCGACGAGACGCCGGAAGGGCGTTCGATCGTCGCCTTCGCGATGGAGCGCTACGGCCTCGTGGTGCCCGACGCGCCGGACGCGGTGCTGGTGCCCTTCACGGCCCAGACCCGGATGAGCGGGATGGACTTCGCCGGCGGCCGGTCGGTTCGGAAGGGAGCCGCAGACTCGGTGCGGAGGCTCGTCATCGAGGAAGGAGGAACGGTCCCCATCGAGCTCGCGCCCATCGTCGACGGCATCTCGCGCGACGGCGCCACGCCGCTCGCCGTCTTCGATCGCCACGGCACGGACCCGCCCCGCATCCTCGGCGTCATCCGGCTGAAGGACACGGTGAAGCCGGGGATGAACGAGCGGTTCGACGAGCTCCGCGCCATGGGCATCCGCACCGTGATGGTCACCGGCGACAACCCGTTGACCGCCGCCGCCATCGCGAAGGAAGCGGGCGTCGACGACTTTCTCGCCGAGGCCACACCGGAGGACAAGATGGCGCTGATCCGGCGGGAACAGGAGGGCGGCCGCCTCATCGCCATGACCGGGGACGGGACCAACGACGCGCCCGCGCTGGCCCAGGCCGACGTCGGCGTGGCCATGAACACCGGCACGCAGGCCGCGAAGGAAGCCGGGAACATGGTCGACCTCGACTCGAACCCGACCAAGCTCATCGAGATCGTGGAGATCGGCAAGCAGCTCCTCATCACCCGCGGCTCGCTCACCACGTTCTCCATCGCCAACGACGTCGCCAAGTACTTCGCCATCATCCCGGCGATGTTCGCCGGGGTCCTGCCCCCGCTCGACTCCTTGAACATCATGCGGCTGGCGACGGCGCGCTCGGCCATCCTCTCGGCCGTCATCTTCAACGCCGCGATCATCGTGGCGCTGATCCCCCTGGCGCTCCGGGGGGTCAAGTTCGTCGCCGAGAGCGCGTCCGCCGTCCTCCGGCGCAACCTCCTCATCTACGGGGTCGGCGGGATCATCGCCCCGTTCATCGGCATCAAGCTGATCGACCTCCTCGTCACCGCCCTGGGAGTGAAGTGATGCGTGCGCTCATCCGCCAGCTGGCGCCGGCCGTGATCGCCGTGCTCGCCTTCACCGTCCTCTGCGGCATCGTCTACCCGCTCATCGTCACGGCGATCGCCCAGGTGGCCTTCCACGACAAGGCCAACGGCTCGCTCGTCGAGGTCGACGGGAGGGTCGTCGGCAGCAGCCTCATCGGCCAGCAGTTCACCGCTCCCGGCTACTTCCACCCGCGCCCCTCCGCGGCCGGTACCGGGTACGACGGGTTGGCCAGCTCGGCCTCCAACCTGGGGCCGACCAACCCCAACCTCCTGTCGTCCGTGGAGGACCGGGTCGCCGCCTACCGCGAGGAGAACGGCCTGGCGGCGGGCCAGTCGGTACCCGTGGACGCGGTGACGGCGTCGGCGTCCGGTCTCGATCCCGAGATCTCCGTGGCCAACGCCAAGCTGCAGGCGGCTCGGGTGGCCAAGGCCCGGGCGCGGCCCGTCGGCCAGGTCCTCGCGCTCGTCGACCAGCACACGACCGGTCGCGAGTGGGGGTTCCTCGGCGAGCCGGGAGTGAACGTCCTCCGGCTCAACCTTGCCCTCGACGGGCACTGAGGTCGACATCGTCGCGGCGAGCGCGCGGCTCGGATCCCGGCTCGGGCACACTGAGCGCTGATGGCCCGCGGTCACCTGCGCGTCTACCTCGGGGCGGCTCCGGGTGTCGGCAAGACGTACGCGATGCTGGCCGAGGGTGTCCGTCGCCGTGACCGCGGCACGGACGTCGTCGTCGGTTACGTGGAGCCCCACGGCCGCGCCGCCACGACGGCGCAGCTGCGCGACCTGCCCGTGGTGCCCCGCCAGCAGCTGGAGTACCGCGGCGCCGTGCTGGAGGAGATGGATCTCGACGCCGTCCTCGTCCGCCGGCCCCAGGTGGCGCTGGTGGACGAGCTGGCGCACACCAACGCGCCAGGAAGCCGCCACGGGAAGCGGTGGGAGGACATCGAGGAGCTCGTGGCGGCGGGGATCGACGTGATCACGACGGTGAACGTCCAGCACCTCGAGTCCCTGAACGATGTGGTCGAGCGGATCACCGGCGTCGTGCAACGGGAGACGGTGCCGGACGCCATCGTCCGCGGCGCTGATCAGATCGAGCTCGTGGACATGAGCCCGGAGGCTCTCCGCCGGCGCATGGCCCACGGCAACATCTATCCGCCCGAGCGGGTCGACGCCGCGCTGGCCAACTACTTCCGGCCGGGCAACCTGGGCGCGCTGCGGGAGCTGGCCCTCCTGTGGGTGGCCGACCGCGTCGAGGAGTCGCTGCAGGGCTACCTCGCGGATCACGGCATCACGGATGCGTGGGAGACGCGGGAGCGGATCGTCGTGGGCATGAGCGGGATCGCGGAGGGCGACCACCTGATCCGGCGAGCGGCTCGCATCGCCGGACGGGTGCAGGGTGAGCTGATCGGCGTGCACGTCGTCGCCGCTGACGGGCTGACGGTGACGGCCGGTGACGAGCTGGATCGGCAGCGTCAGCTCCTCGTGCAGCTCGGCGGGACCTACCACGAGGTGGTGGGTGACGACGTGGCGGCGGCGCTGGCCGCGTTCGCGACCGCGGAGCGGGCGACCCAGCTGGTGTTGGGCGCGAGCCGCCGCAGCCGGCTCACCGAGCTCGTCCGGGGCTCGCCCGTCGCGTCGGTGCTCCGACACCTCGGGTCGGTCGACGTGCACGTGATCGCCCAGTCGTCGGACGAGTCACCCGCCAAGCCCCTTCCGATCGTTCGCAGCGTCAGCGCGCTGCCCTGGCGGCGCAAGGCCTGGGGTTGGGCGGTCGCGGTCGTCACGCTGCCCCTCCTCACCGCCCTCCTCATCCCCCACCGTGAGGACCTGTCGCTCTCGACGATCCTCGTGCTCTACCTCGTCGTGGTCGTCGTCATCGCCGCGATCGGCGGGCTGGTGGTCGGGTTGGTGTCTGCGGTCGCCGCGCTCGTGCTCGAGAACTGGTTCTTCACACCGCCACTGCACACGCTGAGCGTGGCCGACGGAGAGCACCTCGTGGCGCTCCTCGCCTTCGTCGCGGTGTCGGCGCTCGTCAGCCTGCTGGTCGGTCGGGCCGTGCGCCGCTCGCGGGAGGCAGTTCGCGCCCGAGCCGAGGCCGAGGCGCTGGCCCGCACCACCGCCTCGCTCATCGGCGACGCCGACCCGCTTCCCGCGGTCGTCGACCAGCTGCGCATCGGCTTCGGCCTGCAGGCCGCGGCCGTGGTCGAGCGCACGGACACTGGCTGGACGACCCTCGCCAGCAGCGGTCCCGCCGTGCTCGCGGACGGCCACCCGGGGGTGGCGATCGACCTCGACGAAGCGGGGACGCGGCGTCTGGTGCTGACCGGAGGGCAGCTCGGCGCCGTCGACCAGCACGTGCTGAGGGCCTTCGCCGACCAGCTCCGGCTGGCGCTGGAGCGCCGCCAGCTGCGGGAAGAGGCACACGACGCCGAGGCGTTGGCCGAGACGGACGCGCTCCGCCGGTCGCTGCTCCAGGCGGTCTCCCACGACCTGCGGACGCCGCTGGCGTCGATCAAGGCCGCCGTGACCAGCCTGCTCCAGCGGGACGTGGCGTGGAGCACGCACGATCGTGATGACCTGCTCGGCACCATCGACACCGCGACGGACCGGCTGGACCGCGTCGTGGCCAACCTGCTCGACATGAGCCGGCTGCAGAGTGGTGCGCTCAGCCTCCGTTGCGCGCCGGTGGCCCTCGAGGACGTCGTCGCCGCGGCGCTCGGCAGCATCCCGGAGGACGCGCACCGCACCACGGTGGACGTCCCGGAGACCGTCCCGCTCGTCGAGGCCGACCCGGCACTCCTCGAGCGCGCTGTAGCGAATGTGGTCTCCAACGCCCTCGCCTGGTCGCCCCCCGACCAGCCGGTCCGCATCGAAGCGGCGCCCGTCCAGGAGCGGGTCTGCCTCCGGGTCATCGACCGCGGGCCCGGCATCCCGAGCGTGCAGCGGGCCCGCATCTTCGAGCCGTTCCGGCGCCTCGGCGACCGATCCACCGACGCCGGCGTCGGCCTCGGGCTGGCCGTCGCCCACGGCTTCGTGACGGCCATGCACGGCGAGATCAGCGTCGACGACACCCCGGGAGGCGGCCTGACCGTCACCATCTCGCTGGCTCCGGCGGTCACCGGCGACGGCTTCGGACCCGGAGCCGAGTCGTGACCGGTCAGGGGCGGGTGCTGGTCGTCGACGACGAGCCCCAGATCCGCCGGGCCCTCGCGGTGAACCTGAAGGCACGCGGCTACGACGTCGACCAGGCGGCCAGCGGGGAGGAGGCGCTCCACCTGGCGGCGGCCCGTCACCCCGACGTCGTGCTCCTCGATCTCGGCCTCCCCGGGGTCGACGGGCTCGACGTCATCCGCGGGCTTCGGGGCTGGACGACGGTGCCCATCGTCGTGCTCTCGGTGCGGGAGGCCGAGGCCGACAAGGTCGCCGCCCTCGATCTCGGCGCCGACGACTACCTGACGAAGCCCTTCGGCATGGACGAGCTGCTGGCCCGACTGCGGGCAGCCCTGCGCCGCTCCCACCCGCCGGCCGACGAGGAGCCGGTCGTCGAGACGCCGGACTTCCGGGTCGACCTCGCGGCCCGTCGGGCGTCGGCGGCGGGAGAGGAGGTCCATCTCACCCCGACCGAGTGGAGCATCCTCGACGTCCTCCTGCGCCACCCCGGGCGCCTCGTGTCCCAGCGCCAGCTGCTCCAGCAGGTCTGGGGCCCGACCTACGAGCGGGAGACCAACTACCTGCGGGTCTACCTCGCGCAGCTGCGGCGCAAGCTGGAGCCCGATCCGGCCCGCCCCCGCTACCTGATCACCGAGCCCGGCATGGGCTACCGCTTCGAGCCGGCCCGCCCCACCCTCGTCTGACGACCCGAGCTCCCAGCCCCCAGCCCCGCGGGCCCCCAGCCCCCAGCTCGTTCTGGTCAGCGGATCGCACACTGGAGGTGCACATCGCTGACCGGAACACCGCCACTGCGGTGGTTGACCGGCCAAGCAATACAAGTACAATACAAGTGTGGCCGACGGATGGGACCCGGAGCAGTACGAGCGGTTCGCCTCGGAGCGCGCTGCCCCGTTCTTCGACCTCGTCGGGCTGGTCGAGCCCCCGGCGCCGGGGGCGCGCGTGGCCGACCTCGGTTGCGGGACGGGCGCGCTGACCGCGTCGCTCGCCGGCCGGTGGCAGCCGTCCGAGCTGGTCGGGCTCGACGCGTCGGCGGCGATGCTGGCGGAGGCCGCGCCGCTGGCCCGCGGGCCGCTGCGGTTCGTGGAAGGCGACCTGGCCGACCCGCCGCTCGACGGCCGGTTCGACGTGATCGTGTCCAACGCCGCGCTGCAGTGGGTGCCCGACCACGCCGGCGTGCTCGCCCGCTGGAGCTCCATGCTGGCGCCCGGAGGTCAGCTCGCCGTCCAGGTGCCGGCCAACGTGGGCCACCCGGCCCACGTCGCCGCCGGGGAGGTCGCGCACGAGCCTCCGTTCTTCGATGCGCTGGGCGGCGACGTCCCGCCCGACACCGTCCTCTCGGTCGCCCCACCCGAGACCTACGCCGCCGTGCTGGACGAGCTCGGCTTCTGCCGTCAGCACGTCCGCCTGCAGGTCTACGGCCACCACCTGCCGTCGAGCGCGGACGTGGTCGAGTGGACGAAGGGCAGCAGCCTCACGCGGTTCCGCACCCGGATGGAACCCGCCCTGTTCGAGGCGTTCGTCGACCGCTACCGACAGCGCGTGCTCGACGTGCTCGGCGACCACGCTCCGTACTTCTACGCCTTCCGGCGCATCCTTCTCTGGGGGCGGCGGCCGGCCTGAGCGGCACCGGCCAGAATGGTGCAGTGGGGATCGACCGGGGACGGTTGGCGGACCTCCGGGCCGAGGAGGAGCGACTTTTCGTCGAGCGACACCCGCGCTCGGCCGAGCTCGCAGCGGGCGCCGCGGCGCACCTGCTCGGTGGCGTGCCGATGCCGTGGATGACGCGGTGGCCTGGAGCGTTCCCGATCTTCGTCGAGGACGCGAAGGCGGCCACCTGCACCGATGTCGACGGCCACACCTACGTCGACTTCTGTCTCGGGGACACGGGGGCCATGACCGGCCACGGACTGCCCCAGGTGGCCGACGCCCTTACCCGCCAGGCCTGCCGGGGCGTCACGACCATGCTGCCCACGGCCGACTCGATCTGGGTGGGCGGGGAGCTCCACCGCCGCTTCGGTCTGCCGTTCTGGCAGATGGCGATGACCGCGACCGACGCCAACCGGTTCGTCCTCCGCTTCGCCCGTGAGATCACCGGGCGGCCCAAGGTGCTGGTGTTCGACTGGTGCTACCACGGCACGGTCGACGAGGCCCTCGCCACCCTCGACGCGGACGGGCGCGTCATCGCGCGGCCCGGCTCGATCGGGCCGCAGGTCGATCCCGCGCTGACCACCGCCGTGGTGCCCTTCAACGACGTCGATGCCCTGGAGCGGGCGCTCGCCGACGGGGACGTGGCCTGTGTGCTGGCCGAGCCGGCGCTCACGAACATCGGCATCGTGCTGCCCGAGACCGGCTACCACGACGCGCTGCGGCGGTTGACGCGCGCGACGGGCACGCTGCTCGTCATCGACGAGACGCACACGATCTGCGCCGGTCCGGGCGGCTGCACCCGGGCGTGGGAGCTCGATCCCGACGCCGTCGTCGTCGGCAAGACGATCGGCGGTGGTGTTCCCGCCGCGGCCTATGGGCTCTCGACCGAGGTGGCCGACCGGCTCCGCGGTCCGCTCTTCGCCGACGATGTCGACGTGAGCGGCGTCGGCGGCACCCTG
>JBKPRL010000225.1:0-4678 GCA_046734535.1 bacterium
GGCTCCGGTGATGCGGACCCACGGCGGGCTCAGCGCCGCGCAGGACGAGGCGCTGGACCGGCTCGCGTCGACCGGCGTCGTGTCGGCTCTGGCCGCGGCCGAGCGCAAGGCCGACACCGCCGCGCTGCGGGCGGCCCTGCACCGCCTGCAGGAGACGGCCGGGGTGGTCACCGGGCTGCGCCGGCAGTACGACCGGACGGGCGACCTCGCGCGGCTGTTGCAGGCCTACCGGGACGACCCGTTCGACCCGCACCCCATCGCCGAGCTGCGGCCCGTCGCCTACCGGCGGGCGGTGGTGATGGCCTACATCGACAACTTGCTCGACTGGGGCGACATGCTCTTCCGCCAGCACACGGCGGAGACCGTCGACGAGGCCCGCATGCTCTACGTCCTCGCCCTCGACCTGCTCGGCGCCCCTCCGGAGCGGCTCGCCACCCAGTTGCCGCCCGCGCAGAGCGTCGGCTCGCTCGAGAAGGCCACCGACGGGGACCTCGATCTGCTCACAGCGTTCCTGACCGGTGGCGGTGCCCTCACGTCCGGGCAGGGCGCGGTGCACGCCGGCATCGCGAACGCGTACTTCCACATTCCGGCCAACAGCACGTTCGAGGGGTACCGGGAGCGCGTCGAGGACCGGCTCCGCAAGATCCGGGCGTCGCTGGACATCCTCGGGGTCGCGGCGCCGATCCCGCTGTTCGACCCGCCGCTCGACCCGATGGCGCTGGTGACGGCCGCGGCGGCGGGGGGCGTCGACGCCGCGGCGCTCGCCGGGGCGACGGCGACCGTGCCGCACTACCGCTTCAGCACCGTGTTCCGCCGGGCGCAGGAACTGGTGGACAAGCTGCGCCAGTCCGGGTCGGACCTGCTGAGCGTGCTCGAGCGGCGCGACGCCGAGGAGCTCGGCCTGCTGCAGAGCCGCCAGGAGGGCGTGATCCTCGGGCTGACCCGTGGCATCAAGGAGGCCGAGGTCCGGATCGCCGCCGAGCGGCTGGAGGAGCTGCGCGCGGCCCGGACCGGCACGGTGGACCGCATCGCCCAGTTCACCAAGCAGATCGCGGACGGGCCGTCGGCACTGCAGAAGGAACAGATGGCGATGATGACCCGCGGCCGCGACGCGCACTTCGCCTCGGCCGGGCTCAAGATCGCCGCGGCGATCGCGAAGGCCGCGCCCCAGATCAAAGTGGGCCCGTTCATCTTCGGCTTCGAGGTCGGTGGGGACGAGGTCGGCGGCGCGCTGGAGACGGCCGCAGAGGTCTCGGAGGGCTTCGGCGAGGCGTTCAGCATGGCGGGTGAGCTGCTCGGCGTGCAGGCCGAGGCGGAGCGCGCCGCCCAGGACTGGGCCCAGCAGCTCGCGACGGCGCGCAACGACCTGGCGCAGATCGAGCACCAGGTCGCCGGTGCGGAGCAGCAGCTCGCCGTCGCCGAGCGCGAGCTGGACATCGCCGGGCAGGAGATCGCTCACCAGGCGGCGGTGGCCGCGTTCTTGAAGAACAAGTTCGGCAACGCCGAGCTCTACCGCTGGATGGCGGGACGGCTGGCCGGCCTGTACTTCGAGGCGTACCACCAGGCCTACGAGATGGCCCGGTCGGCCGAGCGGGCGTTCCGGTTCGAGCGGGGAGTCCCCGACGACGAGGTCGCCTACATCCGCCCGGCCTACTGGGAGAGTCGGCGCAGCGGGCTGCTCGCCGCCGAGAGCCTGGGCCTGGACCTCGAACGGCTGGGCAGGGCCTCGTTCGACGGCGACGCGCGCGGCCTGGAGATCACCAAGCGGGTGTCGCTGCGGGAGCTCGACCCGGTCGGGTTCCTGCGGCTGCGCGGCACCGGCGCCTGCGAGTTCGCGCTGACGGAGGCGCTGTTCGACCGTGACTTCCCCGGCCACTACCGGCGGCAGGTCCGCACGGTCACGGTCACGTTCACCGACGCGGACGGCGAACCCGTTCCCGTGAACGCGACCCTCACGCAGCTCGGCCACAAGACCGTGCTGGCGCCGGACCCGAAGGCGGTGAAGTTCCTGCTCGCGCCTCAGGGGCAGCCGCCGGAGACGGTGCGCAGCGACTGGCGCCCGAACCAGCGGATCGCCCTGTCGCACGTCGACGACCGCATCGAGGGCAACGGTCTGCACGAGCTGCGCTTCGACGACGAGCGCTACCTGCCGTTCGAGGGCACGGGAGCGGTCTCCACCTGGCGCCTGCGGACCACCGGACGGATCACGGACCTGGCCGGCCTGCAGGACGTCGTCGTCATGGTCCGCTACACGGCCGACGACGGCGGCGAGGTCTTCGGCGCCGCCGTCCGGGGGATGATGAAGCCCTACGCGGCCGCCCTGTTCCTCGACGTCGCGGCGGAGTTCCCGGACGAGTGGGCGCAGTTCCAGGACAGCGACGACACCGAGCTGGTGCTGCCGATCACCACGGCGATGTTCCCGGGGATCGCGGGCCGCGACGTCACCGCCATCTACCCGACCTACGACCTCGTGAACGGCGACGCGGCGCAGCTCGTCCTCGACGGCGACCGACCGCTTCCGCTGGACCCGGGGCGGCTGCTGCCCACACCGGGGCTGCGGGTGAGCGCGGACGGCGGGACCGGCTGGGCCTTCACGGTCGAGGGCGAGAAGGACGCACTGGCCGACGTCGGGCTGGTGCTCATGTACAAGGCGGGGGTGGCGTAGCGATGACGACGAAGACACGCAAGGGAACCGGCACCAGGAAGAAGCCGTCGACCCGCACGACGACGTCGGTGAAGCCGGGCGGGGTCGCCGCCACGTCGTCCACGTCGTCCACGTCGTCCACGGCGACGCGGACCGGCGCCAAGGTACGGGCGAGGGTGCCGGGAGCGACCGGCACCGGGCCGACGACGTCGACCAGCTCGGCCCCGGCGCGCGTCCCGTCGCCCCTGCTGAAGGTCAAGCGGGTTCCCGACGCAGGCCCGGGGGCGCCGCTGCGCCCGTCCCCCCTGGTGGGGGGCACCCCGGAGCAGATCAGGGCCCGTGACCAGCTCCTCGACACCGCCGCGGACGCCGCCGGATCGGGCTTCGCGGCCCGGTTCGCGCGGGCGGTGCGCCGGATCGGTGAGGGCGTCACGATCGGTGTCGACGCCAACCTGAACGTCGTCGTCACCCGCAACGCCTCCACCGAGCCGGCGTCGGCGTCCGGGAAGGGCCACCCGACTGGACCCGTTCTTCCCGCAGACCGCCTGGCCGACCCCCGCATGCGCGATCTCGACCAGACGGTGCGCGTGTTCATGCGGGAGACGGAGCAGCTGGGCCTGGACGGACCGGCGCGGGCCCGCTTCGCCGCCGCCGTGCTCGGCGTCGTGGCGAAGGACGGGACGAAGGTCGAGGCCGTCGCCGACGCCGCGATCGACGGCCTCCTCAGCCGGTTGAACGGCAAGGCTTCGAGCTCGGCGCTGCCGAAGGACGTGGCGACGTTGCTCACGGCCGCGGTGAAGGCCTGGAGGTCCACCTCGGAGGCGGACTTCTGGACCGACATGGCCGCGGCGGCGAAACCGGCCGATGGCGTGGCGGACGGCGCGTTCCTCCACGAACAGGCCGCCTGGATGGGGCTCGTGGCCAAGCTGGGTGAAGCCGACCTCAAGCCGCCGCCGAAGGCCGACGAGACCGACCCCGACCAGCCACCCTGGACGTGGAACACCGCCGCCGAGAAGGCGGACCTCGTGGACACGTTGGTCGCTGCCGCAGCGGGCGCCGACAACCCCGCTGAGGCGGTCTTCCGGCGCCTGCGGACGCTCACCCGCGGCGCCGACCCGTTGCCGCGGGCGATCGCCGCCGAGCTGGCGCAGCTCGCCTTCGCCGCACTGGCCGGTGTCAAGGCCGCCCCGGCGCTCGACCGGACCGGCGTGCTGCGGCTCAAGGAGCGGGACCCCGGCCCGAACGCGACGCAGCAGGAGCAGACCGAGCACAACGCACGCGAGGTGCTGCGCAGCATCGGGCAGGTGCTCGTCGCCCGAGCCGGTCTCACCGATCCCCTGCACACCGACCTGTACCGCAACAAGCTGTCGGCCTTGTACGCCGACATGAAGCAGATGCTCCGCGAGTACCAGCCTGCTGATCCCACCGACGAGTCCGACCTGCCGGGCGAGCAGCGCCTGGACCGGTTGATGGGGATCCTCGGGACGTTCGACAAGGCGCTCGTCGACGGGCTCGACGCGTGGAGCGCCGCCATCGCGTCCGGTTCCACCGATGCGGCGGACTACGTGGCCAAGGCCGCCTCGGCCAAGGCGGCTCTCGACGGCGTGCTCCAGCGGATGAAGGACGCCAAGGACGGCGCGACCACCCTCTACGGGATTACCAGCCGTGAGTCGACGTTCGTCGCCGCGGCTGTGGAGATGCTGTCGGCGGAGCTCGCCCGTGAGGCCGGTGAGGTCCTGCTCGGGCAACTGGCGCCGCCTGCCGAGCCGGCGGCCGGGCTGCGGAAGAAGCTCGAGGAGTTCCGCGGCCGCGACTTCCTCGCCGAGCGGATGCGCCAGGCGCGTGACCGGACGAAGCAGAAGACCGTGACCGTGGCACGGACGCTGCCTGCGCTCAAGCCGAAGCCCGCGTGGGTGGACAAGCTGGCCGCCGCCGCGACCGCGTTCGACGCCGAGAACAACAAGAAACCCGCCGACCCCGTCGTGCTGGCGGCCTCGGCGGCCGCGCTGGTCGCCGCCGGGACCGAGGCGCGCC
>JBKPRL010000226.1:0-17731 GCA_046734535.1 bacterium
AGAAGCGGTCGCCGGCGTTCCCCGACCGCGTCAGCGCCGACCTGCCCGACCTCTTCCCGGACTGGGTCGAGCCCGACTTCTAATTCGTCGCCGTCCTCCGCGGAGCGCAGGTTGGCTCCTACTCGCTTCGCTCGGCAATGCGTCAGGCGCCGCTGCTGTGCGCCGGCCGAGCCGGGACAACCATTTTCGCGACAACGTCGCGCCAGGTGCCGTCCCGACCGCCACTCTCGCGACATGTTCGCGATTTGGAGTTCCGGGTCGGGCGAGCGGGACGCAGCGGACGCACCGTGGTAGAGCGCGCGGCGCCTCAACGCTTCCGGGCCATCGTGACGCCGTCGCGAAAGGTCAGGACGACCACGTCGACGCGGTCGTCGGCGGCCAGCGCCGCGTTGAAGGCGATGAGGGCGGCGGTGTCCTCGTCGGCCGGCGCGTCGTCGAGCACCCGACCCGACCAGATCGTGTTGTCGACGAGGATCAGCCCGCCGGGATCCATGCGGGCCAGGATCTCCTCGTAGTAGGTGCGGTAGCTCGACTTGTCCGCGTCGATGAAGGCGAGGTCGAACCGGCTGTCGGCGGGCAGCGTGCGCAGGGTCTCGGTCGCGGGCGCGATGCGCAGGTCGATCTTGCCGTCGACGCCGGCCTCGGCCCAGTAGCGGCGACCGATCGCGGTCCACTCGTCGCTGACGTCGCAGCACAGCAGCGTGCCCCCCTCGGGCAGCCCGCGGGCGATGCAGAGCGCGGAGTACCCGGTGAACGTGCCGACCTCGACCGCCCGCCGTGCGCCGCTGAGCTGGGTCAGCAGCTGCAGGAAGACGCCTTCGTCCGAGGAGATCTGCATGGTGGCTTGCGGGCCCAGCGAGGCGGTCTCGGCGATCAGCCGCCGCTGCACGTCGTCGGGCGCCGTGCTGTGGTCGATGGCGTACTGCGCGACGGCGGGATCGAGCCAAGGGTCCATGGCCGCACCATACGGGCGTGGAGGTCGCGTCCCTACACTGCCGGGGTGGCGTCGTCCGAGGCTCCGACCGTCTACGAGGTCGTCGGTGGGCTGCCGTTCTTCGTCGAGCTGGTCGACCGGTTCTACAAGGGCGTGGCCCTCGACCCGGTGCTGCTGCCCATCTACCCGGAGCCCGACGACCTGGCCCCGGCCCGGCACCGGCTCTCCCTCTTCCTCGCGCAGTACTGGGGCGGCCCGACGACCTACAGCGACGAGCGGGGCCATCCCCGGCTGCGGATGCGCCACGCGCCGTTCCTCATCGGGCCGGTGGAGCGGGACCGGTGGCTGCAGCACATGCGGGCCGCGGTCGACGCCATGGACCCGCCGCCGGAGGCCCGCGAGGCCCTGCTGGCCTACTTCGACATGGCCGCGGAGTCGATGCGCAACACCGACTGACCGGCGACCGGGCCGCCGTCGCTCAGCTCGCGCTCAGCGGAGGTGACGGAGTTCACCAGGTCGCGGCGCCGTTCCGCCGTATCACCTGCCGCTCGAACTGCTTCTTCGGAGCCATCACCCGGGCAGTCGGGTGCGAGCGGGTGAGGGCCAGGACCCTCTCCGGAGAGGGGTTTCCATGTCCAAGCTTCGTTGGGGGGTGGCGGGCCTCGCGATGCTGAGCCTCGGTGTGCTCGTGACCCCGGCGTCAGCGGCCGGCAGATCGGTGTTCAAGGCGAGGGGCAAGGAGCTGACCGCGGTCATGACGACCTGCCCGTCACACGCGCCCGTCGGCACCCACTGCGTCACCTGGCTCGTCTTCGCCTCGCAGTTCCGCATGCAGCAGAACGGCGCCGTCCAAGGTGTGGGCACGCTGAACGCCGACAAGTTCGAGATCACCATCACGCCGTCCGGCTTCGACGCCACACACGTGGCCGTCGGGACCGGGACGCCGACCGCATTGCGGATCGCCGACGACCTGTCGACCGGGTCGGTGACCGGCACGCTCGACGTGCAGTGCGACCCGCAGGCCTCCGGCTGCGTGGCCTCCGCGGCCGCGATCTCGATGCAGCTGAGCGCCAACGCGCCGGCCAGCTTCTTCAGGAACAAGAGCGTCAGCGAGCTCAACGGCTGCCGGACGCTCGAGCGGTCCAACTTCCGCGAGCGCACCGCGGACGGGTCCGCGGTCATCGACGGCGTGTCCCACACCTCGTCGTCGGACGGCCCGTTCTCGAGCACCATCGGGCGCTCCGGCTCGACGACCATCCTGCGCGGCACCTGCCCGACCGGGCCGTAGGCCGGCCGCCGCGGTCGAATTGCTGACGGGGTGCTCGGCGCCGGGTGGGCGGCCCGGCGCCGAGCCCCGCGTTGGTACGGTCGGGTCCATGCCCGCCGTCCTCGTCCACGGGGTTCCCGAGACCGCCCGCCTCTGGAACAGCGTCCGTTCGCACCTCCACCGCCAGGATGTCGTGGCGGTGGAGCTGCCCGGCTTCGGGACCGCCCGGCCGGACGGGTTCGGGGCGACCATGGACGAGTACGCGGCCTGGCTCACCGGACACCTGGAGACGCTCGACCAGCCCATCGACCTGGTCGGCCACGACTGGGGTGCGGGCTTCACGATGCGTCTCGTGAGCCTGCGGCCGGACCTCGTCCGTTCGTGGGTGCTGGACGCCGCCGGGCTGGCCGATCCCGGCTTCGAATGGCATGACTTCGCCAAGCTCTGGCAGACCCCGGGCGACGGTGAGGCGTTCTGGGAGCAGCAGCTGGCGCTGAGCACCGAGGAGCGGGCCGGGGTCTTCCTCGCCTTCGGCGTGCCGGAAGCCGACGCCATGGCCATGGCCGCCGCCATCGACGCCACGATGGCCGGCTGCATCCTCGACCTGTACCGATCGGCGATGCACGTGCAGGACGACTGGGGCCCGGACTTCGTCGACATCGCGAAGCCGGGGATGGTGGTGATCCCGAGCGACGACCCGTTCCTCGACGCCGAGGGCGCCACCCGGGCCGCGCTGCGGGCGGGCGCCCGTACCGCGCGGCTGGAGGGGGTCGGCCATGGGTGGATGGCGCAGGATCCTGCGGCGGCTGCCGCGCTGCTCGAGTCGTTCTGGGAGGTCTGACGTGCTGGACCTGGTCATCCGGGGCGGGACGTTGATCGACGGCACGGGACGGTCTGGCCGGCACGGGGACCTCGGCATCCGCGACGGCCGAGTCACGGCCATGGGCGAGGTCGACGAGCCGGCGGCGCGCGTGATCGACGCGGACGGCCTGGTCGTCGCGCCTGGCTTCATCGACATCCACACCCACTACGACGCGCAGGCCTTCTGGGATCCGACGCTGAGCCCGTCACCTCTTCACGGCGTCACCACCGTCATCGGCGGGAACTGTGGCTTCACCATCGCCCCGCTGACGCCGGCCGACGGGGACTACCTGATGCGGATGCTGGCGCGCGTCGAGGGCATGCCGCTCGAGTCGTTGGAGAAGGGCGTGCCGTGGGACTGGCGCTCCACGGCTGACTACCTCGATCGGCTGGACGGCACGCTGACCCCGAACGCCGGCTTCCTCGTCGGCCATTCGGCGCTCCGCCGGGTGGTGATGGGCGATGCAGCCACCGCGCGAGAGGCCGGGCCGGAGGAGGTGGCCCGGATGGCGGCACTCCTCCACGACGGCCTGGCGGCCGGTGGTCTCGGGTTCTCCTCCACGTGGTCATCCAGCCACAACGACCACACCGGTGCGCCGGTGCCATCGCGCCACGCCAGTCGGGACGAGCTGCTCGCCCTGTGCGGCGTGGTGCGCGAGCACCCCGGCACGACGCTCGAGTTCATCCCCGCCGTCGGCCGCTTCACCGACGAGACCTTCGACCTGATGGCGGCCATGAGCCGGACCGCGGACCGACCGCTCAACTGGAACCTGCTCCAGGTCTACGCGCAGAACTGGGACCTCGTGCAGCACCAGCTCTCCGGCTACGACTACGCGGCCGAGCGGGGCGGCAAGGTGCTCGCCCTGACCCTCCCGGACAGCTTCCGCCTGCGTCTGAACCTGCGCAGCGGGTTCATCCTCGACATCCTCAACGGGTGGGACCGCCTGATGGCGCTCCCCGACGCCGAGAAGCTGGCGCTCCTGCGCGACCCGGCCGGCCGGGCCGAGATGGATCGCCTGGCGCAAGCCACCGAAGGCCAGCTCCGCGCCATCGCCAACTGGGGTGCCTACGTGCTGCTCGAGACCTTCGACGACGAGTATCGCCGGTTCGAGGGGAGGCTCGTCGGCGACGTCGCGTCCGAGCTCGGGAAGTCGCCCTGGGACGCGCTGGCCGACATCGTCGTGGCCGACGAGCTGCGCACCGTCATCGCCAACCAGGACAAGGGCCAGGACGAGGCCAGCTGGACCCGCCGGGTGGAGGTGTGGCGGGACGGCCGGGCCATCGTCGGAGCGTCGGACGCTGGCGCGCACCTCGACATGATCGACTCGTTCTCGTTCTCGACCACGCTGCTCGCCCGCACGGTACGGGAGCGGAGCCTGCTGCCGATGGAGGAGGCCGTCCACTACCTCACGGGGAGCCCGGCCGCCCTGTACGGGTTGCGCGATCGCGGCCGGCTCGCCGTCGGTGCCCACGCCGACGTCGTCGTGCTGGATCCCGCCACCATCGGGCCGGGTCCCGTGCACACCCGCTTCGACCTGCCGGGCGGCGCCGGTCGCATCTATGGCGAGGCCGAGGGCATCGCCCACGTGCTCGTCAACGGCGTGCCCGCGGTCGAGGGCGGCCAGGTGCTCGAAGCCCGCCCGGGCACGCTGCTGCGGTCCGGCCGCGACACCGACACCGTCATCGCGGCGTGAGCGGCAACCCACGATGGCCAGGACCCCCCGCATCCCGCCCGTGCCGCCCGACCAGTGGGACCCGGAGATACGGCCGCTGCTCGAGGCCAACGAGGCCCTCATGGGCCGGCCGCTGAACATCTTCGCCACGTTCGCCAACCACCCCAAGCTGCTGAAGCGCTGGAGCGTTCTGGCCAACCACGCCCTCTTCAAGACGACGCTGCCCGCCCGCGAGCGGGAGCTGCTCATCTTGCGAACCGGTCTCCGGTGCGGCTCGGACTACGAATGGGGCCAGCACGTCCGCATCGCGCGGGAGGCCGAGCTGACCGACGACGAGATCGGGCGCGTGGCCGCGGGACCGGACGCGCCGAGCTGGTCCCGCGCCGACCGCGCGCTGCTGCAGGCCGCCGACGAGCTGCACGACGACCAGGTCGTTGCCGACGCGACGTGGGACGAGCTCAGCCTCGACTGGGACACCCAGCAGCTCATGGACATCGTGTTCACGGTCGGCATCTACACCCAGATCGCGATGGCCCTGCGATCCTTCGGCGTGCAGCGGGAGGACGGCGTCCCCGGCCTCCCGGACAGCGCCCGATAGAGGACGGGCGGGGTGGCGTCTCCGGCGGCGGTCGTGCGGGCATCGCGACAGTGGGCGCGGAGCTACCCGCTGGCTCCCCGTTACCGCCCGCCCGCGCTCCCGCTCCGGTTGCGGTCGGTCGACCGCACGCGCCTGTCCGCGGTGTGGGTGCCGGGCCCAGCCGGTGCGATCGCCACCGTCGTCCTGGTGCATGGCTTCTCGAACTGGTCGCGCAGCCGGGAGGTCCACGCCGCCGTCGACCAGCTGTCGACCTGGGCGCACGTCGTCGCCCTCGACCTCCGGGGTCACGGCCGCTCGGCCGGGCGGAGCACGTTCGGTGTCGCCGAGCCGGACGACGTGGCCGCCGCGGTCGCGGCCGCGCGTGCACTCGCACCGGGACTGCCCGTCGTTGCCCTCGGCATCAGCCTGGGCGGCGCCTCGTCGCTCTACGCGGCCGGTGACGGCAGCCCGGTGGCCGGGGTGGTCGCGGTCTCGGCACCGGCGTGGCGCGACCTCACCAGCCCGGCCGGCGCCCGCCTGGCCCGCTGGATCCGCACGCGCCACGGCCGTGCCGTCATCCTCGCCCTCTCGGGCACCCGCGTCGATCCGGAGGCCGGCGAGCCGGGTGACCTGCGCCGCGCGGTCGCGGCCATCTCGCCCGCGTTCGTCGTGATCGCCCACGACCCGCAGGAGGCGGTGTTCGGTCCCGAGCACGCCGAGGCGCTGTTCGCCTGGGCGGGCGAGCCGAAGGCCCTGTGGTGGGTGCCGGGCGGGGGCCACGGCCGGTCGATGCTGACGCCCGAGCTGCTCGAGCGGGTGCGGATCGAGGTCAGCGAGCGGCTGCGACCGGAGACGGCACCGGCGCCCGGCGGGTGACGGCTTCGGTCCGGGCGACGAGGTCGGCGCGGCGGGCCTCCAGGTCGCGAGCGAGGCCGCCCCGCTCGGAGAGCACGGCCCGGGCGCGGGCGAGACCGCCCAGGCGGTCCACGCGCTCGGCCCAGCGCACGGTGACGTAGCCACTGAGCGGGCCGAGGAGGAAGGCGGCCACTCCGGCGAGCACGCCGTGGCGGCGTCCGACGCGGATCCCGATGGCGGTGTAGACCGCGGTGAACAACGCGGTGCAGCCGAGCAGCTTCACCGTCGCCCGCATGCCCTCGGGCGGACGCTTCCCGATCTGCTTCATGAGCTGGTACGGCACGAAGTGGATGACCGCGCCGATGGCGGCCAGCGGCGCGGTGACGGCCGCGGTCAGCGCCGAGCGGCCGATGCGGCGCTTGTAGCCGGCGGACGTGAGGCCGCGGGCCAGGTCGTCGTCACTCAGGCCGAGCAGTGACAGGTCGAACTCGTAGCGCTGGCTGGCCGCCGTGAGCTCGGCCACCTCGGCAGCCGCGACCGACCCGTGCTGCGCCGCCAGGCTGAGGGTCCGGGCCACGTCGTCCTGCTCCGCGGCGTCGCGGGTGACGATCGAGGCCACCCGCCGGTAGGCCAGCTCGTCCTGGCGGGAGTCGTACATCGGAGCGACGGCCGCCAGCTGCTGCCCGAGGCGATCGGTGAGCGCGCGGACCGCGGCGGTCGGGTCCTTCTCGTACGCCTGCTCCAGCCCCTCGACACCTTCGGCCGGTCCGATGCGCACCAACGCACGCGAGCGGAAGCGGTCCTTGTCGGCGTAGATGAGACCGGCCGCCTCCGTCAGGACCCCGGGGACCCCGTCGTCGAAGGCCGCTCCCAGTGCGATGCGCGCCGCGCCGGTCCGGAGGGGCTGCAGCCGCGCCTCGTCGTGGCTGATGCCCTCCGGGAACACGGCGACGAACCCGCCGGAGGCGAGGAGCCCGCGGGAGGTGCGGAAGGCGGCGTCGTTGCGCGCCACCTCGCGGCCGGACACGCCGCTCGCGTCCTTGGCCCGGTGGACCGGCACCACGCCGGCCAGGTGCAGGAACGGTGCCAGGGGCAGGATGCGGTAGAGCGTGGCCTTGCCGAGGAACCTCGGGTACCGAGGGAGCACGGCCATGAGCACGAGGCCGTCCACCAGGCCGTTCACGTGGTTGGCCACCAGCACGAGCGGTCCGTCGGCGGGCATGCGGTCGGCGCCCTCGACGTCGATGCTGCGGAAGAAGACCCGCACGAGCAGCCTGGCCAAGCGGGCCATGACCCGGTCCCCGAGCCGTGTGCGCATCGCCCTCCTTCGGTGCGGTGGCCGGCGCGGATCATCGCGCGGACCGTGACATCGGTCGACCATCCGTCCCGGCCGCGGTCCCGAAGAACGGTCATGCAGCTCGACATCGAGACCTACAAGCGCCATGCCGGACGAGTGAGCGTGCAGGACATCGACTTCGACGCCTTCCGCGCCCGCCCGCTCGACCTCGCGTCCCTGCGATGCCTGCGCTACATGCACGACGTCGAGCACCACACCATCTGCTACCTGCGCGACCTGCTGGTCACGCCCGCGCACCGCGATCCCGACATGACGGCGTTCCTCACGATGTGGACCTTCGAGGAGTTCTGGCACGGCGAGGCCATCGCCGCGGTGCTCGCCGCCCACGACGAGCCGGCCGGACCTCGTCGCATCGCGCCGCTGCGCGCCGCGCTCGGCCGGAAGGACCGGATCGCTCCGGTGGTGCACGGCCTCGGCTCCGCGCTCGTCGGTGCGTCCTACACCGCCGTGCACATGACGTGGGGCGCCGTGAACGAGTGGACCACTCAGGCCGGGTACTCCCGGCTGGCCGCCCGCGCGCAGCACCCTGTGTTGACCGAGCTCCTCCGGCGGATCATGCGCCAGGAGGGCCGGCACATCGATTTCTACGCCAACCAGGCCATCGCCAGGCTCGAGGGCAACCGCAAGGCACAGTGGTTGACGCGGACCGCGTTGCGGCGCTTCTGGCGGCCGGTCGGCTCCGACGTGATGCCCGAGGCCGAGGTGCGGTTCATGGTCGGCCACCTGTTCAGCGGACCCGAGGGCGACGTTGCCATCCACCGCATCGACGGCCGCGTCGACCGGCTGCCAGGGCTGGGTGGGCTCTCCCTGCTGCACCGCGCGGCGCAGCGCTACGCGGTCGGCTAGAGCCGTCCGGCTTCCGTGATCCTCCGCAGGAACGCCCGCGTGCGCTCGCGCTGCGGGTCGCCGAAGACCTCGGCCGGCGGGCCCTCCTCGTGGACCACACCCTCATGGAGGAAGCAGACCTTGGTCGCCACCTCTCGGGCGAATCCCATCTCGTGCGTGGCGATCACCATGGTCATGCCCTCGACGGCCAGCTGTCGGACGATGTTCAGGACCTCCGCGATCAGCTCGGGATCGAGTGCCGAGGTGATCTCGTCCAGGAGCAGGAGCTGTGGCTCCATGGCGAGCGCGCGGACGATGGCCACTCGCTGTTGCTGGCCTCCGGAGAGCCGGTCGGGGTACTCGTTCGCCTTCTCCTCGAGCCCGATGCGCTGCAGCAGGCTCATCGCCCGCTCCTCCGCCATCACCGTCGGGCGGCCCAGCACCTTCGTCGGCGCCAACGTCACGTTGCGGAGCACCGTCATGTGGGGAAAGAGGTTGAACGCCTGGAAGACGATCCCGACGTCCTTCCGGAGCGCGTTGACGTCGATGCCGCGCCCGCTGACCCGCTCACCGCCGAGCCTGATCTCGCCGCCCTGGATCTCCTCGAGGGCGTTGATGCAGCGGAGGAGGGTCGACTTGCCACTGCCCGACGCGCCGATCAGGCAGACGACCTCGTGGGTGTCGACTTCCAGGTCGACCCCGCGGAGCACTTCGTTCGTGCCGAACCGCTTGTGGACGCCGTCGACCTCGAGGTACGGCATGGCGCGAGCAGACCGTCAGCCCGCACGCATGCGGGCCTGGTCGCGCCGCTGCAGCCGCTCGACGAACCGGGTCATCGGGATGGTGATGACGAAGAAGAGCAGGGCCGCCATCGTGTAGCCGGTGAAGGTGCCCTTCGCGTTGTTGATGAAGCGCGCCCGCGACAAGACCTCGAAGATCCCGATGGAGAAGATCAGCGCGGTGTCCTTCTGGAGGCCGATGAAGTCGTTGAGGAGCGGTGGGATGACCCGGCGCACCGCTTGGGGGACCACGACGTACCGCAGGGTCTGCGCGTAGGTCAGCCCCAGCGAGCGCGCCGCCGAGGTCTGGCTGGCGTGGATGGACTCGATGCCCGCGCGGTACACCTCCGCGACGTACGCGCCGTAGACCAGCACCAGGGCCAGGATGGCGAACTGCACCGTGCTGAAGTCCTTGAGGAGGGGCAGCCGGGCCCGCTGGAAGCCGAAGTTGATGATGAGGATGACCAGCACGGCCGGCAGGGCCCTGAAGAGGTCGCAGTACGCCGTCGCCACCAGGCGGATCGGGGCACACGCCCGGTGGGGGAGCATCCGCACGATGGCGACGAGCAACGCCCACACGAGCACGATGCCCTCGGCCCAGAGGAACACCTGGATGTTGATCCAGAACCCCTTGAGCAGGGATCGCCACGCGGCGGCGCTCCAGAAGACGTCGCCCCGGAAGTACACCGTCCGCAGCACGCCGCCGCGGATCGTGAAGAGCATGAAGATGAACGCCGCGAAGTAGACCGCCAGACCGACGCCCACGGAGTACCAGCACCAGTCGCGAGCCTTCTCACCTTGGATCCGGGCCTCCTCGATGCGGCCCTCGTGCGCCAGGCGGCCGGCCCGCAGGGAGCACGCGAGGGCCGGGATCCCCGTGAACGGGAACAGCAGGGCCGCGATCGACGCGACGCGGTAGGTGAGGACGCGGCTGGTCCGGGTGCGGCGGGTGCCGCTCGGGCCCGGACCGCCCGTCGCCGTGGAGAGTGTGGTCAGCTGCCGACCTTGATGAACGGCACCGTCGACGGGTCGCCGCCGAGGTACTTCTTGATGAGCGCGGTCACCGTGCCGTCGTCGTTGAGGCCCTTGATGATCTCGTCGAAGACCGCCTTCTTGGGCGAGCCCTTCGGGTAGATGGCGCCGTACTCCTCACCGGTCGAGAACTGCGCCACCACCTCCAGCTCGCCGTTGGACTGGGCGGCCTGGCCGAGGTTGATCGGCGTGTCGATCACCACGCCGTCCACCTGGCCGGAGGAGAGTGCCTCGTATGCGGACGTCAGGTCGGGGAAGCTCTGCGGGGTGCTGTCGATCTTCCACTCCGGCACCGACTGGAAGTAGAACTCAGCGGTCGTCGAGGCCTGCACGGCGAGCTTCATCTTCTTCACGTCGTCCCAGGAGGACACCGTGGTGCCCTTGCGGACGAGCAGCCCCTGGTCGGACTTGAAGTAGGGCACGGAGAAGTCCACGACCTTCTTCCGGTCATCCGTGATCGTCACCTGCGACAGGGCGATGTCGTAGCTGTCGGCGGCGATCTGGCCGGCCACGATGGCGTCGAAGTTCTCGTTCCGGAACTCCATCTTCAGCCCGCACGCCTTCGCGATGTCATTCGCGAGGTCGTACTCGATGCCGCTCTTCACGGAGTCCGGGTCGACCTCCGCGGCCTTGGTGCCCCAGAAGTTGGGTCCCGGCAGGCTGGTGACCACCGACAGCACGCCCGCCTTCACCGGCTGGCAGTCCTTGGCCGCGCCTCCCGAACCGGCACTGCCGGTCGCGGGCGCGGCGGTACCCGCGGCCGCGGTCGTGCCCCCTCCTTCGTCTGAGCTGCTGCCGCACGCGGCAAGGACGAACGCGGCCGCGATGAGACCCGCGACCACCGGCTGAAAGGTTCGACGCATTGCTCCCCCTACTGGATCGGACACCGCGGAGTGTAGGTCCGCCGTCCGGCGGCGGACCGAGCGCCCTGCCCGGCTCGGCACGAGCACGACGGCCCACTGCGGCGACACGACCACGCACCTGTTTCGGCCGCGAACGCGGCGGACACGTACACTCCGTCGGCGTCGAAAGGGGTCCACGATGAGCGTGCTCGACGGTCCGCGGCGGGAGCTGCGTCGCATCCTCGATGGGGGGACGCCGCAGTGGGTCACCGTGGCGCCCGACTCCGAGGGCGCCGAGCTCGTCCTCATGGACGGCCGCCGGGTGCCCGAGGCGACCGCCACCTACCTGCCGCCCTGCGATCCGTCCAAGATCCTCTGCATCCACCTGAACTACGACTCCCGCCGGGTCGAGTTCAGGGCGCCGGCCCTGACCACGCCGACGTACTTCCAGAAGCCGACCACCGCGCTCAACGGTCACCGGGGCGTGCTCCACCGCCCCGCCGACTGCGAGCTCATCAACTACGAGGGCGAGGTCGCCGCGGTCGTCGGCCGGCCGATGCGCAACGTCAGCCGGGAGGAGGTGTGGGACCACCTGGCCGGCTTCGCACCGGCCAACGACGTCGGCCTCCACGACTTCCGTGAGACCGACGCCGGCTCCATGCTCCGCGTCAAGGGCCAGGACGGCTACTGCCCGCTCGGCCCCGGCCTCGTGTCGGGCGTGGACGTGCGGGAGTCGACGCTGCGCACCTACATCAACGGCGAGGTCGTGCAGGAGGGCGCGCTCACCGAGATGACCTTCCCGATCGACTACATCCTCGCCGACCTCTGCCGGCACATCACGCTGCTGCCCGGCGACGTCATCCTCACGGGCACCCCCGCCAACTCTCGGCCGATGCAGCCCGGTGACGTGGTGGAGGTCGAGGTGACCGGTGTCGGGCGGTTGAGCAACACCGTCGCCGAGTGCCCTGCCCCGACCCACGCCGTCGGCCACCAACCCCGGCACGACACCGACGGCATCCTCCGCGTCGCGCTCGGCGGGGACTGGTGGGCCGCACGCGACGCCGAGAAGGCGGCGGCTGCGGCGGCCACGCCGGCCGGCGCGGTCTCGTCGTCGTGACCGAGGGCGCCACGCCGCTCCAGCCATGAGCATCCTCGGCAACCGCGTGCAGCGGATCGAGGACCCGCGATTCCTCACCGGCGCCGCGACCTACGTCGAGGACCTGCCGCTCGAGGGCGCGGCGTGGGCGACCTACGTCCGGTCGCCGTACGCCCACGCGCGGATCACCGCGGTGGACCTGGACGAGGCGCGGGCGTCCGCCCGCGTGCTCGGTGTGTTCTGCGCGGCCGACGTCGCCGAGCTGCCCCGCATCGCCCACACGTTGCCGATGCTTCCCGACGGCATGCGCCGCCCCCTGCTGGCAACGGACGTGGTGCGCTTCGTCGGCGAGCCCGTGGCCGTCGTCGTGGCCGAGGACCGGTATGCGGCGGCCGACGCCGCGGACCTCGTGATCGTCGACTACGAGCCGCTCCCCCCCGCCGTCGACCCGGAGCGGGCGGCCACCGACGAGGTGGTGCTCTTCCCCGAGGTGGGGACGAACACGGCCATCCGGCTGGCGTCGCCGCAGCGGGCCGACTTCAGCGGGTGCGAGGTCGTCGTCGAGCTCCGCGTCGAGAACCAGCGCATGACGGCAGCGCCCATCGAGCCCCGGTCGGGTGCGGCCTACTGGACCGAGGACGGCCGGTTGGTCCACTACTCGGCCTGCCAGGGCGCACACCCGGCGCGCGAGGCGCTGTGCGCCATCTACGGCCTGCCACCGGAGGGGATCCGGGTGGTGGTGCCGGACGTCGGGGGCGGCTTCGGCGCCAAGTCACGCTGCCAGGCCGAGGAGCTGCTCCTCGGGTGGTTGTCCCGCCGCCTCGGCCGCGCCGTGCGCTGGACCGAGACCCGCTCGGAGAACATGGTCGCCATGCCCCACGGTCGGGGCCAGCTGCAGCACGTGACGATCGGCGGCACCCGCGACGGCCGGATCACCGCTTACCAGCTCGACGTGGTGCAGGACGCCGGCGCCTACCCGATCATGGGCGCGTTCCTTCCTGCCATGACCCAGCGGATGCTCACCGGGGTCTACGCGCTCGAGAACGTCGGCTTCTCCTCCGTCTCGACCGTGACGACGGCCGCGCCCACCACTGCCTTCCGGGGTGCCGGACGGCCGGAGGCCGCGGTGGCCATCGAGCGGGCCATGGACCGCTTTGCCGCGGAGATCGACATGGACCCGGCCGAGCTGCGCCGGCGGAACCTGGTCCCCCGCTTCCTCGAGGGCTACACAACCGGCATCGGCACGTACTACGACGTGGGCGACTACCCCGAGGCGCTGAGGCGGGCGCTCGAGCACGCGGGCTACAACGACCTGCGGGCCGAGCAGGCCGCCCTCCGGGCCGCGGGCGGCGCGGCGCAGATGGGCATCGGTCTGTCGTGCTACGTCGAGATCACCGCCGGCGGCCCGTCGTCGGAGTACGGCTCGGTCGAGCTGCTCGGCGACGGGCGGATCAGGGTCACGACCGGGGCCACGCCGTTCGGTCAGGGCCACGAGACGGTGTGGGCGATGATCGTGGCCGACCAGACCGGCGTGTCGATGGACGACGTCGAGCTGGTCAAGGGCGACACGGACCTGGTGCCCGTCGGCGGGCTCACCGTGGGCTCGCGGTCCGTCCAGCTGGCCGGCGCGGCCGTGGCCGACGCGACGCAGAAGCTGATCGACGCGGCGCGCCACGAGGTGGCCGAGCTGCTCGAGGCCGCGGTCGATGATGTGGTGCTCGACCGGGACGGCGGCCGCTTCCACGTCGCCGGCGCGCCGAGCCTGCCGGTCGACTGGGCCGCCCTGGCCGCCCGCGCCCGTCAGCCCCTGACCGGCCTCTCGGACTTCAACGCGTCGTCGCCCACGTTCCCCTTCGGCGCCCATGTGGCCGTGGTCGACGTGGACACGGTGACGGGGAAGGTGGTGCTGCGCCGCCACGTCGCCGTCGACGACGCAGGGCGGGTCCTGAACCCGATGCTGGCCGACGGCCAGGTCCACGGCGGGCTGGCCCAGGGCATCGCCCAGGCCCTGATGGAGGCCATCCGCTACGACGACGACGGCAACCCGGTCACCACCAACTTCGCCGACTACCCGGTGATCTCCTCGGCCGAGCTCCCGGCCTTCGAGCTCGTCCACATGGAGACGCCGACCTATGTGAACCCGCTGGGCGCCAAGGGCTTCGGCGAGTCGGGCACCATCGGGGCCATCCCGGCCGTGCAGAACGCCGTCATCGACGCGCTCTCACACCTCGGCGTGCGCCACATCGACATGCCCCTCACGCCCGAGCGGGTCTGGCGGGCGCTCGGCGGCGGAACCGTCACCGCGGCGGAGTAGCGCACGCATGGGGGCGAGGACCGGCGAGGAGTTCCTGGCGGGTCTGCGCAGCCGGAACCGCGAGGTGTGGCTGGGCGGCGAACGAGTGGACGACGTCACCACCCATCCTGCGCTGGCGGGGGCCGCGCGGGCCCTCGCCGAGGTCTTCGACCGGCAGCACGAGTACGCCGACGACTGCCTCGTCCCGGATCCCGAGACCGGCGAGCCGATCAACGTCAGCCATCTGATCCCCCGCAGCAAGGAGGACCTCCAGCGCAGGCACCGGGGTCTGGCCCGCATCGCCGAGTCGACCGTCGGCCTAATGGGACGCACCCCTGACTACATGAACGTCACGTTCGCCGGCTTCGCCGGTGAGCGAGGCGCGTGGCTCGGTCCCGACGGCCGCAACGAGGAGGGCGTCGCCAACCTCCAGGCCTTCCAGCGCCAGCTCGCACGCGAGGACATCTGCCTCACCCACACCATCGTCCACCCGACCATCGACCGCGCCACGGACAGCTCGTTCGCCGACAACCCGGTGCCGTTGCACAAGGTGGCCGACACCGCGCACGGCATCGTCGTGCGGGGCGGGCGCATCCTCGCCACGCTGGCGCCCTTCGCCGACGAGATCGCGGTGTACCCCGGCCACCCCCTGCCGCCCGACGCCCCTGATCCCTACGCGCTCAGCTTCTCCATCCCCATGGACACCCCGGGGCTCATCTTCCTGTGCCGCGACAGCGCGTCGTCACCGGGAGCCGATCCGTTCGACCGGCCGCTGTCCTCCCGCTTCGACGAGCAAGACGCGTTCGTGATCTTCGACGACGTCGAGGTCCCGCGAGATCGCGTGTTCATCGACGGCGACAGAGCCGTCTACTCCGGCGTCATGCTGCCCACTGCGTGGTGGGCGAACATCATGCAGCAGACGACCATCCGCGCCCTCACCAAGCTGGAGTTCGCGTACGGGCTCGCCTCGCTCATGGCCGAGGCCGTCAACGACGCCACTCCGCACACGCTCGAGATGCTCGGTGAGCTCCACGGCTACGTCGAGATCACGCGGAGCGCGGTGCTGCTCTCGGAGGAGCACGCGTACGACCGCGGCGAGGGCGTCTGGTTCCCCGACGGGCGGCCGCTGCACCCGATGCGGGCGCAGCTCGCGGTGTGGTTCCCACGCGTCAACGAGATCCTGATCGCCATCGGCAGCCACAACCTGCTCGCCACGCCGAGCCGAGCCATGCTCGACGACGGCCGTCTCCGTCCGCTGCTCGAGGAGTTCCTCCACGGGGCCAACGGCGTCGACGCGGAGCGACGAGCCGCGCTCTACCGTCTGGCCTGGGACTTCGTGGGCTCGAACCTGGGCTCCCGCAACGACCTGTACGAACGCAACTACCTGGCTTCAGCCCGGACGAACCGCATCGGAGTCCACATGATCTACTCGGACCGCAGCCGCCCGCACGCCCTGGTCGACGCCATCCTCGGCGTGGCGCGCTCGGAGCGCTGACGTGCTCAGCCCCACGGAGCGCGAGCAGGCGGCACACGCGCTGCTGGACGCGGCGCGTGACCACGCCACCATCCCCCCGCTGTCCATGACGTGGCCGGCCGCGGAGGTGGAGGACGCGTATCGGATCTCGCAGCTCGTCGCCGAGGCCAAGCTCCAGGACGGCGCCATCCTGAAGGGTCACAAGATCGGCCTCACGTCACGGCCGATGCAGGAGGCGGCGGGGATCGACGAGCCCGACTACGGCGTGCTCCTCGACGACCTGTTCGTGGCCGAGGGCTCCGTCATCCCGACCGACCGGTTGTTCGAGCCCCGCGCCGAGGCCGAGCTGGCCTTCGTGCTGCGGCAGCCCCTGGCCGGCCCGTCGGTCAACGCCGCCGACGTGATCCGGGCCACCGACTTCGTCCTCCCCTGCATCGAGGTCGTCGACCGGCGCTTCAGCCAGCGTGGCGTGCTGGTCGACACCATCGCCGACAACGCGTCCTCGGGCCTGGTCGTCCTGGGCGGCAACCCGGTCGCCCTGGGGGACATCGACATCCGCACGATCGGCGTGACGCTGACGAAGAACGGGGTCATCGAGGACACCGGCGTGGCCTCGGCGGTGATGGGCAACCCGATCAACGCCGTCGCCTGGCTGGCCAACAAGCTGCACTCGTTCGGTGTGCCGTTGGAGGCGGGCCATGTGGTGTTGTCGGGGTCCTTCATCAAGGCCATCCGCTTCGGCCCCGGCGACGTGATGGCCGCCGACTTCACCTCGCTCGGCACCGTCCAGTTCGCCGTCGCCACCTGAGGCGCGACCGTCGGCGGGAACTCGTTCCCGCCCGCCGTCGTCCAACTGCCTGTCGTCGCGATCAGCGAGGAGGGGACTCGGATGGCTGCACGTGTCATGGTCGGGTTGGGGGCGATCGCCGCGGGAGTGGCCGGCTGGATGTCGCCGGCGTTCGCCTGTGGTGGCCTGGTCGGTGAGAACGGAACGATCCAGCTCGTACGGACCTCGACGCTCGTCGCCTACCACGCCGGCGTCGAGCGCTATGTCACGTCGTTCGCCTTCACGGGCGAGGGCCAGGAGGTGGGCTCCATCGTCCCGCTACCCGGCGTGCCGACCACGGTCGAGCGGGGCGGTGACTGGACCCTCCAGCGGCTGGCACTGGAGGTCGCGCCGGCCGGCGGTGCGGAGGTAGCGCTCTCGTTGTCTGCCGGCGCGACGCGGGACTCCGCCGAGGTCCTGCTGGAGACGAAGATCGACGCGCTCGACATCACCGTGCTGCGCGGCGGTGGTGACGCGGTCGGCCGGTGGGCGCTCGACCACGGGTTCTTCCTGTCGCCGGACGCACCGGAGGTGCTCGACTTCTACGCCTCCCGGAGCCCGGTCTTCATGGCCGCCCGTTTCGACGCCCGCCGCGCCGCGGCGCTCGGTCAGCAGTCGGGCGACGGCACGCCGATCATGCTCACCATCCCGGTCGACCGGCCATGGGTGCCGCTGCGCATCCTCGGGCTGGGCGCGGAGCCCGACCGGACGATCGACGCCGACGTGTTCCTGCTGACGGACGACCGCCCGCAGCTCCTGGCCGGTGGTCCGGACCTGGCCCTGGAGCGCAGCGAGGCCGCCCGTTCCGGCCTTCTGGCCGACCTGCGGTCCGACAAGGGGATGGAGTGGGTGCCCGACGAGATGTGGCTGACGTACCTGCGCCTGTCGACGCCGGCCGGCCGGCTGACCTACGACCTCGCGACGTCGACGGATGCGAAGGTCGCGCCGTCGCTGACCGACGCGGGCTTCGCCGTACGCTCCGCCGGGTCGAAGCCGACCGCCCTCGGCGCCCTCGAGCCGGGCCGGCCACTGTGGCCGTT
>JBKPRL010000227.1:0-13425 GCA_046734535.1 bacterium
CCACGGGCCCGGCCTTCTGGCTCAGGCCGGTCTGGTCGACCGAGCTCGCCGGCAGGTCCTCGATGCGGGCCGCGGCGGCCAGCATCTGGCTCACCGTGACGACGCCGGTGCCGCCGATCCCCGGCATCCGCAGCGTGGCGCCGGTGGCGGGGATGATCCGGGTGGGCTCGGGCGCCTCCGTCCCGTCGAGCACACCGACCGCACGCCGGCCTCGGCCGCCCCCGCTGGCCAGGGTCACGGTCACGAAGGCCGGGCAGTCGCCCTTGAGGCAGCTGACGTCGAGGTTGCAGCTGGCCTGGTCGATCGTGGTCTTGCGGCCGAACTCGGTGTCGATCGGTTGCAGGCTCAAGCAGTTCGACTTGACGCCGCAGTCGCCGCAACCCTCGCAGACCCGCTCGTCGATCATGAGCTTGAACGCCGGCCGCGGCAGCAGTCCCCGCTTGCGGTCCCGGCGCTTCTCGGCCGCGCACTGCTGGTCGTGGATCAGCATCGTGACGCCGGGGACGGTCCGCAGGTGCTCCTGGGCCTCGATGATGTCGTCGCGGTGGCGGACGGACGCGCCCTTGGGCAGCGGGATGCCGCGGTACTTGCCGGGGTCGTCGGTGGTGATGATGACCTCTTCGACGCCCTCGGCGAGCAGCTTGCTGGCGACCGCGGGGACGGGCAGCAGGCCGGTGGCGTCCTGGCCGCCGGTCATGGCGACCGCCGCGTTGTAGAGGAGCTTGAAGGTGATGTCGACGCCGGCGGCGACGGCCGCCTGCACCGAGAGCTGGCCGGAGTGGAAGAAGGTGCCGTCGCCCACGTTCTGGAAGAGGTGGGGGTCAGCGACGAAGGGCGCGATCCCGATCCACTGGCTGCCTTCGCCGCCCATCTGTGTGATACCGGTGATGGTCCCCCGCGAGCCGCCGCCCATGAAGCTGACCATCCCGTGGCAGCCGATCCCGGCGCCGACCAGCGAGCCCTACGGGACGAGCGTGCCGGTGTTGTGCGGGCAACCCGAGCAGAAGAACGGCGTGCGGACGGACTGCGGGTTGAGCGTGAAACCCGGCTTGGCCGCGGTCCGCGGCGGCGCCAGGTGCTCGGGCGGGAGCACGGTGGTCAGCACGCGCCGCAGCGGCTCGACCAGAGCCGTGGCGGTGAGCGCCCCGGTGAGGGGGATGAGCGCCTGACCCTCTGCGTCCCGCTTGCCCAGCACGCGCGGCTGGTCCGCCGCGCCGTAGAGCGCGTCGCGCACCAGGGTCTCGACGTTGGGTGACTTGTCCTCGACGACGAGGACGGTCGAGGTGCCCGCGGCGAGCCGGCGCACGGACTGCCCGTCGAACGGCGACAGCGCGCCGAGCTTGAGGACCCGCACGCCGGCGGCGGCCAGGCCGGCCTCGTCCAGCCCGAGGGTGGCGAGCGCCTCCATGAGCTGCTCGCAGGCGTGGCCACCGGCGACGATCCCGAGCCACGGGCGGGACGAGTCGACGACGATCCGGTTGAGGGCGTTCTCGACGATGTAGCGCAACGCCATCTCGGTCCGGGGCCCGAGCAGCTCGGCCTCCAGGGTGGGCGTCATGACGTTGCTGGTCAGCGTGGGCGACCACGGCCGCCCGTCGATCTCGAGCGTCGGGACGACGGGCCGGATGCGCTCCGGGTCGACGAGCGCGGTGCCCGAGCCGTCGGCCACCGAGGTGACGATCTTCAGGGCGGTCCACAACCCGCTGGCCCGGGAGAGCTCCACGCCATGCAGTCCGAGGTCGAGCACGTCCTGCACCGTGCCGGGGTAGAGGACGACGAGGCCGAGCGCGGCCAGCGTCACCTCCGAGCGGGATGGCAGCGTCGACGACTTGCAGGCCGGGTCGTCCCCGGTCAGCGCGAGGACGCCGCCGTGGCGGGCGGTACCCGCGAAGTTGCCGTGACGGATGGCGTCGCCGGCCCGATCGACACCGGGCGACTTGCCGTACCAGATGCCGAGGACGCCGTCGTAGCGGTGGGAGGCGAAGGTCTGGGCCATCTGGCTGCCGGTGACGGCTGTGGCGCCGAGCTCCTCGTTGAGCGCCGGCCGGTGCACGATCCGCAGCTCGTCGAGCAGTGCCCGTTGCGACTGCAGCTCGCGGTCGTAGCCACCGAGCGGAGACCCCTGGTATCCGGAGATGAACGCCGCGGTCTCCAGCCCGGCCCGCCGGTCGGCCCGCATCTGGTCCATGGGCAACCGCGCCAGCGCCTGGACGCCGGTGGCGAGGATCTCGCCCGACTCGGTCGTGTACCGATCGCCCAGCGAGAACTGACGGGCAGCCGGCGCAGGAGCCGCGGTGTCGGTCATGGCCGGACCCTACCGCCGCGACCCTCGGCGGTGGCGGGGTCATACACCGCCCACCACTGCGTTCATGGCCGATCTCGCCGCACTCCTTGCGGTCCCGCCGGCCATGAACGGTACGGGCGCGAGGTCTGGCCCAGCGGCCGCGTCAGATGGTCACATCGAGGTGGATGAAGCCGCGGAAGTTGGGCGTCGTGACGCGCCGGGCGGTGGTGTAGTCGGGCTCCCAGCGATCGGCCACGGCGAGCAGCTCCTCCCACGAGATGCGGGCCAGCATCCGCCCGAGCGGCGCGCCCACGCAGAAGTGGGTGCCGTGTCCCAGGGCCAGCTGGCGTGTGTTCTCGCGGTCGAGCAGGAACGCGTCGGGGTCGGGGAACTGTCGCTCGTCGCGGTTGGCCGATCCGATGTGGATGAGCACCTGCGCGCCGGCGGGGATGGTCCGTCCGTGGAGCTCGACGTCGCGGGTGGGGGAGCGGACGAAGCCCTGCGCGGCCGAGTCCCAACGGGAGCCCTCCTCGGCGAGTGCGGCGACCTGGCTCAGGTCGGATCGCACGGTCTCGAACAGCCCCTCGTTCTGTGCCAGCGCGTGCGCGATGTTGGTGAGCAGGTTGTTGGTGCTCTCGAAGCCGGCCGTCAGGAACGTCATGGTGGTGACCACCACCTGCTCGTGGCTGAGCCGGGCGCCTTCGTCCTCGGCCGCGATCATGGCGCTGATCAGATCGTCGCCGGGGTGCTCGGCGCGGGCCGTGGTCAGGTCGTCGAGCGCGCCACGCAGCCTGGCCATGGCCGCCACGTGGGGCGGCTCGACCCCTTCGGCCGCGGGCTCGCGGGTGAAGAAGTCGTCCAGCCACGGGCGCATGCGGAGGACCTCGTCCTCGGTCATGCCGAACATGGCGCCGAGGACGTTGGCGTTGAGCGGCGCCGCCACGTCGTGCACGTACTCGAAGGTCCCCCGCTCCCGGGCGTCCGCGGCGAGGGCCCGGGCATGCGCGCGGATGGTCGGCTCCAGCAGGGCGACCGTCCGGGGCGTGAACGCCTTGTTGACCAGCTTGCGGGCCGTCGTGTGGCGGGGCGGGTCGGTGGTGCCGAGCGTCTTCCCGATGCGCTGGGGCATGTCGTTCAACAGGTTGCCCCGCTGCTGACTCGACCAGGTCTGCCAGTCGCTGAACGCGGCTACGCAGTCGGCGAAGCGGGTCAGCACCCAGATGTCCTCGGTGGCCGAGTGGTGGACGGGATCCTCGTCCCGCAGCTCCCGGTAGTACGGGTAGGGGTCCTCGCGCTGAGGGACGCTGAAGAGGTAGTCGTCGGGCATCGTTCGCACCTCAGGCTGGGGCCGGCCCGCCGGCCGGTGGCTCGGATGGGTCCAACGGCTCCTCGGCCAGCACCGCGTTGGCCACGGTGAACGCGACGTTGGCCGCGGGCACACCGCAGTAGACCGCGGAGTGGAGCAGCACCTCGGAGATCTGCTGGTTGGTGAGCCCGTTGTGTCGAGCGGCGCGCACGTGCATGGCCAGCTCCTCGGGCTTGGACAGCGCGGTCAGCAGGGCGAGGGTGATGGCGCTGCGGGTGGTGCGGTCGAGGCCGGGCCGGTTCCACACGTCGCCCCACGCGTAGCGGGTGATGAGGTCCTGGAACGGCGCGGAGAACGGGGTCGTGCCCGCGATGGCGCGGTCGACGTGGGCGTCGCCCAGCACCGCCCGGCGGGTCACCATGCCGCGCTCGTGGTCGTCGGCGTAGTCGTCGAGGTGGGCGAGGATGGCGGCGGTGGCCCGCTCGGGCTGCTCGACGGTCGCCAGGTGGGCCGCGTCGGGCAGCAGGACGAGCTCGGAGTGCGCGATCCGCTCGCAGATCTCGACGGACATCGGCAGCGGGGTGGAGGGATCCTCCGCACCGCAGATCACCAGGGTCGGCGCGGTGATGGCGTGGATCTGGTCCCGCAGGTCCATGCCGCCGATCGCCGCACTGCAGCCGGCGTAGCCCTCGTCGGGCGTGTCGGCCATTTCCTGCGTCAGCTGGCGGACGAAGGGGGGCGCCGCCGAGCGCGTCGCGGCGCTGAACCAGCGCGGCGTCATCGTCTCGATCAGCGCCTGGGTGCCCTCGCGCCGGACGAGGTCGATGCGCTCCGTCCAGCGCTCCGGGGGGCCGAGGTAGGCCGAGGTGCAGCAGAGGACCAGCGACGAGATCCGCTCGGGCGCGTGGATCCCCAGCCACATGCCGACCATCCCGCCGAGCGACAGGCCGCCGTAGGCCACCCGCTCCAGGCCGAGATGGTCGAGCAGGGCGAGGACATCCCGGCCGAGGTCGTCGATGGAGTAGGGACCGCGCGGCACGGGTGAGCAGCCGTGGCCCCGGTGGTCGTAGCGCACGACTCGGTAGCGCCGGGAGAGGGCGGCGACCTGGGGCTCCCACATGGCGCCGCTCGTGCCGATGGAGCTGCCGAGCACGACGACCGGAGCCCGTTCGGGCCCGTCGATCTGGTGGTGGAGGGCGACGGTCTCGCTCATGGTGCGGTGGCTCCTCGGGCCGTGGACAGGGCGCGATCGATGAAGGCGTCGGTGACGCCCAGGTGACGGCGGGGATCGAGTGCGTGGCGCAGGCCGTCCTCGCCGAGCGCGCTGCGCACGACGGGGTCGAGGGCGAGCACGTCGGCCAGGGGACGGGACTCGCTCTGGGCGGCGCGGAGGCAGGTCTCGACGGTCGCTCGCGCCGCGGCCTGGTCGACGCCGGCCGCCACCAGCGCGGTGACGACCGACTCGGTCATGACCATCCCGCCGGTGCGGTCGAGGTCGGTGCGCATGCGGGCGGCGTCGACGTCGAGAACCTCGAGCAGGTCGGCCACGCGCTCCGCGGCGCCGGTGGTGAGGAGGAGGGCTCTGCGCAACGGGTCCCACTCGGCGTGCCACGGACCGGCGGCCCGCTGGTGGACCTGGAGCTGGGCGCCGAGCACCACGGTGGCGGCGCCGACCACCTGGTGGGCGGCGGACACGACGAGCGTGGCCGACGCCGGGTTGCGCTTGTGGGGCATGGCCGACGAGCCGCCGCGGCCGGGCTCGTCCGGCTCGCGCACCTCGTCGACCTCGGTCTGCATGAGGCCGATGACGTCGGTGGCGACCTTGCCGGCCGAGCCGGCGACGAGGACCAGCGCGCCGGCCAGCTCGACGACCCGACCGCGGCTGGTGGCCCATGGCAGTGCGGGCGCGGCCAGCCCCAGCCGGCCGGCCAGGCGCTCCATGACCGCGACGCCGTGCTCGCCGAGGGGGGCCAGCGTTCCCGCCGCGCCGCCGAGCTGCACGGCGAGCCGCTCGGTCGCCACCCGCTCGAGCGCGGCTCTCGCCTCGACCAGGCCGACCAGCCAAGTCGCCGCGGTGAGACCGAACGTGATCGGGACCGCGTGCTGCAGGAGCGTCCGGCCCGGTTGGACATCGTCCCGGTGGCGCTCGGCCAGCCTGGCCGCCCCCGCGATGGCGCGGATGAGGGCGGCGTCGATCGTCGGGATCGTGCGCCGGGCGAGGAGCATCAGCGAGGTGTCGATGACGTCCTGGCTCGTGGCCCCGAGGTGGACGGCCCGCGCCGCGTGGTCGGGCACCGCGGCGCGCAGGTCGGCGACGAGGGGGATGACGGGGTTCCCGGCGGTCGCGGCGCGCGCCCCGATGTCCTCCAGGTCGAAGCGGTCGGCACGGCACTGCTCGGCTACGGCGTCGGCCTCGGCGCGCTCGACGAGGCCGACGTCGGCCGCCGCGGCGGCGAGGGCCGCTTCCACGTCGAGCATGGCCTGGACCCAGGCCTCGTCATCGAGGGCGGCGCGCACGGGCGCGGCGGCGTAGGAGGGTCCGAGCAGCGGCTCAGACGGCAAAGAACACCGTCTCCCGCTCACCCTGCAGGCGGATGTCGAAGCGGAGCGCGCCGCCGTCGTCCCGCGCGACGAGGGTGGCCCTCCGCGCCGGGTCCTCGACGAGGGCCAGGATCGGGTCGTCGGCGTTCTCCTCGGCCTGCTCGGGGAAGTACATCCGGGTCACGAGCCGGTCGAGGAGGCCGCGGGCGAACACCGAGACGAGAAGGTGCGGTGCCTGCGTGGTGCCACCCGGCCCGGGCACCGGCCCCGGCGTCACGGTCCACAGCTCATAGGAGCCGTCGGCGGCCGTCGCCACCCGGCCGAAGCCGGTGAACCCCTCGAGCAGCGGGAGGTCGCGATCATCGGCCGCATGGTGGTAGCGACCGGACGGGTCGGCCTGCCACACCTCGACCAAGGCGTCGTCCACCGGCGCGCCGTTGCCATCGATCACCCGGCCCGTGATGCGACGCGCGCCGGGCGTGGACGGCGGGACGAGGTGGCCGTCGCCGTAGGGCAGCTCGATGTGGTGGAACGGCCCGACGGTCTGGGACGGCGTCAGCGGCTCGCCCACCTCACGCCTCCATCGGCGTCGCCGCTGGTCCACGGAGCACGATGTCCCAGCGGTAGGCCAGCGCCTCGTCCGGCACGCCGGCGTCGAGGTCGAACGTGGAGACGAGGCGAGCGCGCGACGCTTCGGGCACCGAGCCGAAGATCGGGTCGAAGGGGAACAGCGGGTCGCCCGGGAAGTACATCTGCGTGACCAGGCGGGTCACGAAGGCCGGACCGAACAGCGAGAAGTGGATGTGGGCCGGCCGCCAGGCGTTGTGGTGGTTCTTCCACGGGTACGGCCCGGGTTTGACCGTGACGAACCGGTAGCGGCCCTCGTCGTCGGTCATCGTCCGGCCGCCGCCCGTGAAGTTGGGGTCGAGCGGCGCGATGCCGTCGTCGCTGTCGTGCCGGTAGCGGCCCGCCGCGTTCGACTGCCAGACCTCCACCAGCGTGTTCCGAAGTGGCCGGCCGGTCCCGTCGAGCACCTGCCCGTGGACGATGATGCGCTCGCCGATCGGCGGCGCCTCGTGCTGCGCGGTGAGGTCGTGGTCGAGCGGACCGATCGGACGGCTGCCGTAGATCGGCCCGGTCAGCTCGGACAGCGTGTGGGGCGCCACGACCAGCGCGTGGTCGGGGCTGCGGGTCACGGACGAGCGGTAGTCCGGGTAGCGCAGGGGTGGGTTCACGCCGTCGGGCACGCGCTCGTAGTCCGTCATCGTCAGCGGCCCCCTCGACATGTGGCCCACGATAGGCGTCAGGGGCAGGACGCCCGCCAGAGCCGGATGGGGTCCGGGATGCCCTTCATCACGACCGGACCGAGCTCGACGAACTCGACCGTGGGAACGCGCGGCTGTGCGTCGCGGCGGACGGCGTCGGACACGAGCACCTCGCCCGCGCCGGCCACGTCGACGATCCGGGCGGCGACGTTGACGTCGTGGCCGACGAGGTCGCGGCCCCGCTCGCGGACGGCGCCGGCGTGCATCCCGACCCGGATCCACAGCGGCATCCCCGTGGCCTCCGACGCGGCCTCGAACCTGCGCTGGAGGTCGAGGCCCGTCTCCACCGCTTCGGCGGGATCAGGGAAGAAGAGGAGCAGGCCATCGCCGAGCTCCTTCACGACGCGGGCGTCGGACGGCAGCGCCTCGTCGACCAGGCGGGACTGGGTGGCGAGCAGCTCGAGCGCGGCGTCGTCGCCCGACAGCGCGGTGAACTCGGTGAAGCCGACGAGGTCGGTGAACACGATCGCCCCCGTCACCACCGCCGTCGAGGTCGAGGCGCCGGGCATCAGGAGCCGGAGATCTCCACGCGCCCGCTCATCGTCGTCGCCTCGATGGTGACGTCGTCCCCGGCGTCGCAGTCCGAGACCAGGCGCCCCCGGCCGGACACCTTCACCGCCGGCCGCACGCCTGGCGGCACGTGGACGACGATGCCGCCCGACACGCTGCGGGCCTTGACCGGCCCGTGCGCCTCGGTCACCACCGACACGTCACCGCTCACGGTGCGGGCCGAGATCTCGCCGTTCACGCGCTCCACCACGATCGAGCCCGACACCGTCGAGATCTCCGCTCGGTCGGTCCCGGCGACGGTGACGGTGCCGCTCGTCGTCGAGACACGGCAGACCTCGTCGCACTCGGCGACGCGGACCGAGCCCGAGCCGGTCCGCAGGTCGGCCTCGGTCACGGCGCCGACGCGGATCGATCCGCTGCTCGAGGTGACACTGACCGAGCCGAGCCGACCCTTGAGCTTCACGCCACCCGACACCGTTCCCGCGACGAGGTCGGTACCCGTCGGGCACCGCACCGTCACGGACGACGAAGCGCGGATCGGCCGGACCTCGACGACGCCGCCGACGCTGCGGCCCACGTCACCGCCCTCCTCCACCACGACGTCGGACCGCTCGTCGGCCACGACGGTCACGGTGCCCGACGCGGTGGAGACCCGCAGCTGGAGGCGACCGGGTAACGGGGTCGGGAGCGTCATCGGCCCCATTGTCGTCGCCCGCCGGCGGGACGCGTCGCGGTCGTGCGTCACGGCCGGCTCGGTGTCCGGACCTTCGCTCCGATCGGGCCCCGCTGGCGGCTCGGGTCCGGACGGCGCCGTGCCATCGCTACATTGCCGCCGTGTCCGCTGACGCCGAGGTCGAGCCTGCGCGCGGGGCCCAGCCCGCGGGCGGCGGGGAGTCCGGGCCGGAGGTCGTGCTCACCGATCACGGTCTGAGCGCGGACGAGGTGGTGCGGGTGGCGAGAGGTGGGGCCCGGGCGACGCTCGGGCCATCCGCGCGGGAGGCGATGGCGGCCAGCGCCGCGCTCATCGAGGGGTTCCTCGCCGCCGACGAGCCGGTCTACGGGGTCACGACCGGCTTCGGCTCGCTCGCCACCACGAGCATCCCGGTCGAGCGGACGGCCGAGCTGCAGCTCGCGCTCATCCGCTCCCACGCCGCCGGGATGGGGCCCGAGGTGGAGCGCGAGGTGGTCCGCGCGATGGTCCTGTTGCGGGCCCGGAGCCTGGCGATGGGGTGTTCAGGCGCCCGGCCGGAGGTGGCTGAGGGCTTGCTGGCCCTCCTCGACGCCGGCCTGACCCCGGTCGTCCACGAACACGGCTCGCTCGGCGCGAGTGGCGACCTGGCACCCCTGGCCGAGGCCGCGCTGGTGCTCATCGGTGAGGGCGAGGTGCGGGATCCCGACGCCCAGCGCCGGGCCGCGGCCGACGCACTCGCCGCCGCCGGGTTGGCCCCGGTCGTCCTCCGGGCCAAGGAGGGCCTGGCCCTGATCAACGGGACCGACGGCATCCTCGGGATGCTGGTCCTCGCCCTGGCCGACCTCCGACGGCTGCTGAAGGTGGCCGACCTGACCGGCGCGATGAGCGTCGAGGCCCTGCTCGGCACCGACCGCGCCTTCGCGGCCGACCTCCAGGCCCTGCGCCCGCAGCCCGGGCAGGCCGCCAGCGCCGCCAACCTGCGCCGGCTGCTGGCCGGATCGGCCATCGTGGCCAGCCACCGTGAGGGCGACCCCCGGGTGCAGGACGCCTACTCGCTGCGCTGCACGCCACAGGTCCACGGGGCGGCGCGAGACACCGTCGCCCACGCGGCGGCCGTCGCCGGTCACGAGCTGGTGGCCGCCATCGACAACCCGATGATCCTCCCCGACGGCCGGGTCGAGTCGTGCGGCAACTTCCACGGTGCACCGCTCGCCTACGTCTGCGACTTCCTCGCCATCGCCATCGCCGACCTCGGCGCCTTGGCCGAGCGGCGCACCGACCGGCTGCTCGACCGCACCCGCTCGCACGGCCTACCGCCGTTCCTGGCTCCGGACGCCGGCGTCGACTCCGGCATGATGATCGCCCACTACTCGCAGGCGGCGATGGTGGCCGAGAACCGGCGCCTCGCTGTCCCCGCCGGCGTCGACACCATCCCCACCAGCGCCATGCAGGAGGACCATGTCTCGATGGGGTGGGGCGCGGCGCGCAAGCTGCGTCGGTCGGTCGCCAACCTGGAGCGGATCCTCGCCGTCGAGCTGGTCTGCGCCGCTCGCGGTCTCGACCTGCGGGCTCCGCTCACTCCGGCTCCCGGCACCGGAGCGGCGCTGGCTGCCACCCGCGAGGTGATCGGAGGGCCCGGTCCGGACCGCTGGCTGGCGCCGGAGCTGGCCGCGGCCGAGGAGCTCGTCCGCTCGGGCGCGGTCCTCGCCGCGACCGAATCCGCGATCGGAGCCCTCGAGTGATCCCCCCACTGCGTTCACGGCCGATCTGGCCGCGACGGATGCGGTGGGATCGGCCATGAACGTCAGCGTGAGCGGAGGAGGGGCGAGATGACGAGTGGACCGCGGCCGGTGCGGGCGCCGAGGGGGAACGAGCTGAGCTGTCGCGGCTGGCCCCAGGAAGCCGCGATGCGGATGCTCATGAACAACCTCGACCCGGAGGTGGCCGAGCGGCCGGACGACCTCGTCGTCTACGGCGGAACGGGCCGGGCCGCCCGGTCGTGGGACGCCTTCGACGCGATGGTCCGCACGCTCCAGGGCCTGGGCGACGACGAGACGATGCTCGTGCAGTCGGGCAAGCCGGTCGGCGTCTTCCGGACCCACCCCTGGGCACCGCGGGTGCTGATCGCCAACTCCAACCTGGTGCCCGAGTGGGCGACGTGGGAGGAGTTCCGCCGGCTCGAGCAGCTGGGCCTCACGATGTACGGGCAGATGACGGCGGGCTCGTGGATCTACATCGGCACGCAAGGGATCCTGCAGGGGACCTACGAGTGCTTCGCCGAGATCGCCCGCCGTCGCTTCGGCGGTTCGCTGGCGGGGACCATCACGCTCACCGCCGGCCTGGGCGGCATGGGCGGCGCCCAACCCCTCGCCGTCACCATGAACGACGGCGTGGCGCTGTGCGTCGACGTCGACGGCCATCGCATCGAGCGGCGGTTGGAGACCCGCTACCTGGACGAGGTGGCCGAGGACCTCGACGACGCCGTCGCCCGCTGCGACGCGGCGAAGGCCGACGGACGCGCGCTCAGCGTCGGTCTGCGCGGCAACGCGGCCGACGTCGTGCCCCGGCTCCTCGATCTCGGCTTCGACGCCGACATCGTCACCGACCAGACCAGCGCGCACGACCCGTTGAGCTACGTGCCCAACGACCTCTCCGAGGAGGCGGCCGAACACCTCCGCCGCAGCGACCCCGAGGAGTACGTCCGTCGATCGCGGGCGGCCATGGCGGCGCACTGCGCGGCGATGGTCGGCTTCCTCGACGCCGGTGCCGAGGTCTTCGACTACGGCAACAGCCTGCGCACCGAGGCCCGGCTCGGCGGGTTCGACCGGGCCTTCGACTACCCCGGCTTCCTCCCGGCCTACATCCGGCCGTTGTTCTGCGAGGGCAAGGGCCCGTTCCGCTGGGTCGCCCTGTCCGGCGACCCCGCCGACATCGCCGCCACCGACCAGGCCGTCCTCGACGAGTTCCCCGACGACGACGGGCTGGCCCGCTGGATCCGGCTGGCCCGCGAGCGAGTGGCCTTCCAGGGCCTGCCGGCCCGCATCTGCTGGCTGGGCTACGGCGAGCGCCATCGCCTCGGGTTGCGGTTCAACGAGCTCGTGCGGAGCGGCCGGGTGTCGGCGCCCATCGTCATCGGCCGCGACCACCTCGACTCCGGGTCGGTGGCGTCGCCCTACCGCGAGACGGAGGCCATGGCGGACGGCTCCGACGCCATCGCCGACTGGCCGCTGCTCAACGCGCTGGTCAACACCTCGTCAGGGGCGTCGTGGGTCAGCATCCACCACGGCGGCGGCGTGGGCATCGGCCGCTCGATCCACGCCGGGATGGTGTGCCTCGCCGACGGGACGGACCTCGCGGCCGAGAAGCTGAGCCGTGTCCTCGTCACGGACCCGGGGATGGGCGTCATCCGCCACGCCGACGCCGGCTACGAGCGGGCGGTCGAGGTGGCTGATGAACGCGGCGTCCGGCTGCCGATGCGGGAAGGCCCGGCGTGACCATCCGCAAGATCGCCACGGTGGGTCACCCGGTCCTCCGCGAGCGGGCCCGCGAGCTCATCGCGGACGAGCTGGCGTCGCCGGACGTGCAGCGGCTCATCGACGACATGATCGACACGATGCGCGACGCCAACGGCGCCGGCCTGGCCGCCAACCAGGTGCACGAGCCAGTGCGCATCGCGGTGATCGAGGTCGACCACAACCCCCGCTACCCGTACAAGCCCCGCATCCCGCTGACCGTCGTCGTCAACCCGGTCGTCGAGCCACTGGACGACGAGCTGGTCGAGATCAACGAGGGCTGCCTCTCCGTCCCCGACCTGCGGGGCAACGTGTGGCGACACGTCAACGTCCGCGTGACCTACCTCGACCGTGAGGGTGCGCCGCACGAGGAGGTCAAGCGAGGCCTGACCGCGGGCACGTTCCAGCACGAGCTCGACCACCTCGACGGGACACTCTTCCTCGACCGGGTCCGCGACCCGACCACGCTGACGACCTGGGCGCAGTTCGAGCGCTGGCACCGGGCGGACTTCATCGAGCGGATCACGGCCTTCGTGGAGCGCGTCGGGTCGTGAGGTGCCGGTGAGGCTGCGCTGCGAGTGGGCCTGGTTGGGCGGCCCGCAGGCGCAGCCCGACGTGGTCCTCGAGCTGGAGGGCGACCGGATCGTCGGTGTCGGGTCCGGGATCCCGGAGGCCGAGCCCGCCGAGCGCCTGTCCGGCCTGACGATCCCGGGGCTCGTCAACGCGCACTCCCACGCCTTCCACCGTGCGCTGCGCAGCCGCACCCAGGCCGGGACCGGTTCGTTCTGGACGTGGCGGGACCAGATGTACCGCCTCGCCGCCACCCTGACGCCGGACTCGTACTTGCACCTGGCCACGGCGACCTTCGCCGAGATGGCGCTGGCGGGGATCACCACCGTCGGCGAGTTCCACTACCTCCACCACGACGTGGGCGGCCGGTCCTACGACGACGCGAACGCCATGGGCCACGCGCTGGTCGCCGCGGCGGCCCAGGCGGGCGTGCGGATGACGCTGATCGACACCTGTTACCTGCATGGCGGGATCGGCCGTCCGCCCAACGAGGTGCAGCGGCGCTTCTCCGACGGCGACACCGAGCGGTGGGCGACCCGGGCCGCCGCGGCGGCCGTCGCTTCATCGCCCACCGCCAGGGCCGGCGCGGCGGTCCACTCGGTCCGTGCCGTCGCGCCCGAGGAGATGGAGATCGTCGGTCGGTGGGCGGAGGAGCGGGACGCGCCGCTGCACGCCCACGTCAGCGA
>JBKPRL010000228.1:0-6160 GCA_046734535.1 bacterium
GCGACGCTCAGTGCGCCAACCGGCAGCACGTCGCCGCCTACCGCCGCCGCCGCGCCGTCGCAGGCTGACCCGGCGGACGCGCCGCGTCGGCGTCGGGCCGGTTGAGCGTCCGGGTCGAGGGCCGTCAGGTCGGCTCGAGGGCCTCGTCCGCCTGGACCTGCTCGGCCTCCCGCAGCTCGTCCTTCCGGCTGCCCGCGCCGCGGGGGAAGACGATGAACCCGGCCACGAACGCCGCGAAGACCACCCCTGCGCCCACGATGAGCGCGATGCGGATGCCCTCGACGAAGGCGTCGTCGGCCGCGTCGACCAGCTTGGGTTCCGAGGCCACGTTGTCCGGGAGCGGCCGCCCAGGCCCGATGAGCGAGACGACGGCCCTGGGGTTGGCATCCTGGACAACCCTGTCGACCGCCTCCCGCCGGTCGGGCTCGGGCAGGTAGGGGGCGAACTTGCCGGGGAGGGTGGCTCCGACGACGACGGCCAGGATGCTGCCCATGATGGCGAAGCCGGCGGTCGAGCCGAGCGCCCGCTGCGCGCTCATGATGCCCGACGCCATGCCCGACCGATCGGCCGGGATGGATGCCATCGCCTCGTTCGTCGTCGGCGCGATCGACAGTGCGGCGCCGATGCCGACGAGGAGGAGGCCGGCAGCGACGATCAACAGCGCACCGCCGATGCCGACGACGAGGACGAGCATCCCGACGACGAGCGTGGCGACGCCGATGAGCGTCGGCCGCCGCGCGCCGAAGCGGGCGGCCAGCCCGCCGGCCACCGGTGCGAGCACGATCATCGGTGCCGTCTGGATCAGCATGATCACCCCCGCGTGCTCGGGGCTGTAGCTCTTGATGTTCTGGAAGTACTGCGTGATGACGAGGAGCTGGCCGTAGACGGCGAAGAGCACGGCGAAGAGCGTGAGCACGGCCACGGTGTAGACGCGGTCCCGGAAGACCCGGACGTCCATCATCGGGTCACGCGCTCTCAGCTCGGACACCACGAAGAGCCCGGCGACGACGGCGCTGCCCACGAACAGCCCGACGATGGTGGGCGAGAGCCAGCCGTCGTGGGGCGCCTCTATCAGGGCGTAGGTGAGCGCACCGACCCCCACGATGAAGAGGAGCTGACCGCGGAGGTCGAGGTCCCGCGAGGCCGGGTCGGACGACTCCTGGACGAAGGCCCGCACGAGCACGACGGCGAGCAGGCCCACGATGACGTTGACGAAGAAGATGCTCCGCCAGCCCACCGACTCGGTCAGGAACCCGCCCACGGTCGGGCCGATGGCGAGGCCGACGGAGGCGATCCCGGTCCAGATGCCGATGGCCCGGGCCTTCCTGCCGGGGTCGGGGAAGGCCGCGCTCACGAGCGCCAGCGAGGCGACGTTGACGGTCGCCGCGCCGACCCCTTGCAGGCCGCGCCCGATGTTGAGGACGCCGAGAGTAGGTGCGAGTCCGCACAGCGCCGAGGCGCCCATGAACAGGAGCGTGCCGAGGATGAACACCCGCCGGCGGCCCATGCGGTCGGCCAGCGTCGCCGAGGACATGATGAACATGCCCATCGTCAGGCTGTACGCGGCCACCACCCACTGCAGGGCCTGCTCACCGCCGCCGAAGTCCTTCTGGATGTCCGGCAGGGCGACGTTCACGATCGTGGCGTCGAGATAGATCATGAACAGGCCGAAGCTCGTCGCGAGCAGGGTCAGCCGCTGGCGGTGCGTGAAGCCGACAGCCACACGACGACCTTACGTCGGCCACGAGGGACGTTGCGCGAGCAACCACGCGCCGGGCGTTGACGTCGTGCGGCCGGCCGAGATCCGCGGCTGACGGGCCACGGCGATCAGCGGCTGACCGTCTCCGGCGAATGGCGCTCGGCGATGCCGCGCGCTGCCTCGGCGACCGCCGCCCGCAGGTCGGCCGGACCCACGATCTCGACCTCGGCGCCGAGGCTGAGCACGTCGAGCACTGCGGCATCGAGGCTCTCGACGGGCCAGGTGGCGTCGACCCACGACGCGGTCCCGCCGCCGTTCGCCCTCGTCCGGAGGTGGACGCCCGCCGGGCGGCCGGTGAGCGCCACGAGCCGCTGCCCGGGAAGCGACAGCCGAGCCCGCGCCCGCCGAGCGCCGGTGGCGCGGCGGGCCGGGGCGCCGGCCGGCATGGGCAGAGATCGCTCGTAGGCACCCAGCAGCTGGAACCCACCGCGAGCGCCGCGGGTCGCGAACACCGGCACGCCGGCACCGCTGAGCGCTTCGATGTCGCGCAGGATCGTCCGCGGCGAGACCTCCAGCTGGCGCGCCAGCTCGGCTGCGGTCACCTGGCCGCGGTCCTGCAGGAGCATGAGGAGGGCCACGAGCCGACCGGCGCGCACACTGCACCGTAGCCATACATGACAGGAGATGGCGTATTTGCGGTGCAACCGTGAGGGAGATGGGCAGCACTCCCGAAGGCAATGGAACGAAGGCCGACCCCTGGATCCTCAGCACCCCGCCCGGGTCCTCGCAGTTCGAGGCCTGGCGGGAACCGGACGCCGATCCGCCGGCGCTCGTCGTCCAGGTGGGCTCCACCCAGCTGCGGTACTACCTGCGGGCGATCGACGACCTCCACTCCATGCTGAAGGACGAGGGCGACTGGGTGCCGCTCGGCAACGCCGACGAGCAGAAGGAGGCGAAGTCGGGGACGGTCGAGGCGTGGGCCCGTGCCGCCGACAACCCGGTCGGGGGCTGGTACGGGCTCAAGAAGGGACTGCGGGGCCGGTTCGGCAGCTACGTGCCGCCGGTCATGGAGGTGCTGGGCCTGGCGGAGGTCGAGCACGGCGCCCGCAACAACCGCATGCGGGCGACCTGACCGCGGCCACGGTCAGCCACCAACCAGCCGCAGCGTCGCCAGCTCGAAGGGACGCAGGGCCAGCGTCACCCTGCGGCCGTCGACGGGGAGGGGATCGCCCCACTCCTCGAAGATCGAGGCCCGCGCCGCCCGTGCCACTGGCGCGCCCACGTCGAGGCTGACGGTGGCGCGATCACCGGCCGCCTCGTGGAGCCGGACCACGAGGTCGCCCGAACCGTCGTCGGCCCGTTTGATCGCATCGACGTCGACTCCCGCGTGATCGACGGCGACAAGCGGAGCCGGTGCCTCCTCGGCCCGACCGCCGGCGACGACTCGCAGCGGGCGGTTGAGCGCTTCGGCAGCGCGCAGCACCTCCTGCAGGCCGGGGCCGTGGGGCAGGAGCCCGATGGTCACCACGTGACGGCCGTGGTCGGCCTCGGGGTCCGGGTACTTCGCGGCCCGCAGCAGTGAGACGCGGACCGCGTCACCTTGCATCGCGTGGCCATAGCGGCCGTCGTTGAGCACAGCGACGCCGAAGGACGGCTCGGCCACGTCGACGAAGCGGTGCGCGCAGACCTCGAACCTCGCCGCGTCCCACGAGGAGCTGGCATGGGTCGGGCGCCGCACGTGGCCGAGCTGGATGTCGCAGACCGCCTCGGCGGCGTGGACGTCGAGCGGCACGGCCAGGGACAGCAGGTGCTCGTCGTGATGCCAGTCGACGTCCACGACGACGTCGAGCCGGGACGAGCCGGCGGCCAGGCGGTAGGTCGTGGTGAAGGTGGACGGCCCGACCGTCCGCGTGACGCGAACCGAGCCGAGCAGCGGTCCTTGCTCGACCACCTCGATGGCATCGCACTCGATGAGCGACCGGCCCAGCCGGCGCGTCCAGCTCTCCAGGTCCCACGCGTCGTACTCGACGGGGTGGTCGGGAGCCAGCTCGAGCACGACGGTGCGGCCCGGCCGGAGCAGCTCCCGATCGTGGTCCAGGGAGCGGACGGAGACCAGCGCCCCTGCATCGTCCCAGGCCACCGCCAGATGGCGGTTGGCCAGCGAGCGAGCGGTGACGACGACCTCATCGCCCGGGTCGACCGCCACCGCTGGGACCACGGCGTGCGCTGGCACCGCGGCCGCGAAGGCCAGCGAGCCGTCACGCAGGGGTTGCACTGGGCCATCGCCGGTCGGAGCCTCAGGGGCCACGACCACCTCCCGGGCCGGTCGGCTCCGGGCCGACGCCACCGCCAGTGGCCCCGGCGCGAGCTCGACCAGCGCGTCCGCGATCAGACCCTCCAGCCGGTCCGCGATCCGGGCGTGCTCGGCCTCGGCGTCGGCGTGGACCCAGGCGATCGACGACCCGGGGAGGATGTCGTGGAACTGCTGGACGAGCACGTCCTTCCACAGCCGGTCGAGCTCGGTGGTCACGACCGCGGTTCGCTCCGACGGCTCGACGAGGGCGCTCGACCACAGCTCGGCCTCGTGGAGCAGGCGCTCGCACGTCCGGTTCCCGAGCTTCGTCCGGATCTGGCTGGTCAACGTGCCGCGGTGCATCTCGAAGTACAGCTCGCCGCGCCAGGTCGGTACAGGGGCGCCCGCGTCGGCCTCGGCCTCGACAGCGGTGAAGAACCGGTCGACCGTGCCGAGCTCGAGACGGGGAAGGCCGTCTAGCTCGGCCATGCGTCGGGCCCGTCCGACCATCTCCCGGGTCGGTCCGCCACCGCCGTCGCCGTAGCCGAAGGGGGTCAGCGACCAGTCGCTCCAGCCGTGCTCGTGGAACTGCCGCTCCAACCGGACCTGCTCGGCCGGCTCCATCGCAGCGTTGTAGGTCTCGACCGGAGGGAAGTGGGTCAGCACCCGCGTCCCGTCGATGCCCTGCCACCAGAAGGTGCTGTGGGGGAAGCGGTTCTCCTTGTTCCACGACAGCTTCTGTGTGACGAAGCGCGTGCATCCGCCGGCGGTGAAGAGCTGCGGGAGCGAGGCCGGGTAGCCGAACACATCCGGGATCCACACCTCGCGGCAGCGCTGACCGAAGTGCTCCTCGAAGAACCGCTGACCGTGGACCAGCTGGCGAACGATGGACTCACCGCTCGGCAGGTTCATGTCGGCCTCGACCCACATCCCCCCGACCGGGATCCACTGCCCGGCCGCGGCCTTCTCCTGCATGCGAGCGAAGAGCCCGGGATGGCGGACGCGCATCCACTCCTGCTGCGCGGCCTGCGAGCAGACGAAGCGGTAGTCGGGCTCGTCGTCCATGAGCCGGAGCGCCGACGCGAAGGTGCGGGTGCACTTGCGGACCGTCTCCCGCAGCGGCCAGAGCCACGCGGTGTCGATGTGCGCGTGGCCGACGGCGACGGTCGTGTGCGCGCTCGCTCGGGCGCGGAGGGCCAGTGCGGGGGCGAGCACCTCCCGCGCCTGCGCCGCCGTCCCGCCGACGTCGTCGAGATCGAGCACATCGAAGGCCCGCTCCAACGTTCGCAGCAAGCGAGCGCGCCGGGGGTCGTCCAGCGGAAGGGCACGCATGGTCCCGTCCAGGACCTCCACATCGAGCACGAGGTCGAAGACGGTGGAGTCGAGGACAGCCAGGTCGGCCTGGCGAAGACGGTAGAGCGGTGCGATCGGCGCCGTGTCGAGCGCACCCATCGGTGACGGCCGGAACGCGGGGAACCACGGGTTGGCGGCCGCTTCGAGCACGACCTCCACCGGCTCGCCGGCCTTCGCGTCGGGCAATGGCACGGCCGTCCGTCGGGGGTGGACGCCCTGCAGCGGACCGTCGTCGGTCCAGACCAGGCCCTCGGCCTGGAAGCCGGCGTCGCCGGACCGGAAGCCGAGGTCGATCACCGCCTCGACCGCGCTGCCCACCCACGCCTCCGGGACCGCGGCCGTGAACCGGAACCACGTCGTGCCCCACGGGCGGCCCCAGGCGCCGCCGAGTGCGAAGGGCTCGTAGCTCGCCGCCATCGCCTCCTCGTACGGCACCGGCTCGCCGGGCACGGACCAGGCCGCGACCGCGAAGGGGACGCGCTCGGGGTGGATGGCTGGGCGCAGCCGTTCGTCGAGCTCGCGACGGATGCGCTGCTCGACGAGGGCGCGGTTGTCGTGCACCCGCCCATTCTCCCCCGACCGACCGCAACCGGTTCTGGCGCGAGATCTTCGCATGGGTGAGCGGATCCCGCACCAGATGCCAACGGCGGCGGTGCGGCCCGACGGCCCGGCGGCCCGGCGACGCGGCGGCCGCCCGACGGGTTCTGGCGCGAGATCCTCGCATGGGTGAGCGGATCCCGCACCAGATGCCAACGGCGGCCCTTCGGCGGCGCGGCGCGGCGGCCGCCCGACGGGTTCTGGCGCGAGATCCTCGC
>JBKPRL010000229.1:0-7191 GCA_046734535.1 bacterium
GGCCACGACCCCGAAGGACGAGGGGTCGTCGACCGGGGTGAGGTGGAGGGTCGCCTCGCCGCCCCACTGCCGGTGGCGCTCCACCAGCGCCAGGACGTCGAGGTCCGTCAGGACGTCACCGTTCACGACGACGAACGTCTCGTCGATGCCCGCGGCGCGGGCGGCGAACGCGATGGCCCCACCGGTATCGAGCGGCTCGGGCTCGACCGCGTAGCGCAGCGGCACCCCGGCGCAGGTGCCGTCCGGGTAGGCATCGCGGAAGGCGTCCGGTCGGAAGCCGAGGGCGAGCACGACCTCGGTCACCCCGCCCACGGCCAGCGAACGCACGACATGCTCGATGATCGGTCGCTGGCCGACGGGCAGCAGCGGCTTGGGGATGTCCTCCGTGAGCGGGCGCAGCCGGGTGCCGAACCCACCGACCAGGACGACAGCTCGCATGGGAGGGCGCTCCCGTTCCGGTCGGTCAGCCGCCGGTGGTCGGAACGGTTGCCGGGGGGACGGTCGTCGCGGCCGCGGGGGCGATGGTCGTCGCGGCGCCCGGCACCGTCGTCTCGGTCGAGCCCGTGGGGACGCTGCTCGAGCTCCCCGTGCTGCCGGTGGGCGGGGCCCCCGAGTCCACGCCCCCGAGCTCGGCCAGGTTGGCCGCCGACGGTGGCTTGGGGATGGTGTTGACGTCCTCGTTCTCGGGGATGAAGGCGAAGGTCATGGCCATGCCGTTGTTCGTGAACCGGATCCGGTCGATGTCGGCCACGAACACCTTGGGGCCGGCGGAGCCGGCGGCGTCCGTCCAGACGAGGGCCTTGACGACACCCTTCTTGCCGTCCGGGCACTTGTCGCCCTTCTCGTAGGTCTTGCCGCTGTTGTCACCGAGCGCGGGGTCGGTCGGCAGCTCGATCTTCGAGGACGTGACGTTCAGACCGGTCTGGCTGAAGAAGTCGCCGACCCGGGCGTTGCGGCCCGTCGTGGCGGTCTGGAACGGGTGGATGTGGATGACGCCGTCCTGGTGGGTGTGGATGCCACCCGGGTCGGGCGTGACACCGACGCTCATGTTGGGCAGGTACTGGTCGCAGATGTAGATCCCGTAGGCGCTGTGCCAGTGGTCGCCCGGCTGCGTGTTGGTGTTGAGCGCGGGCGCCCCGAGATCCTGGTGGCTGGTCGCCCGGCCGTAGATCAAGAGGGCCAGACCCAGCGTGAGCACCACGACGAGCGCGACCGGGAAGACGAGGCCCTGCTGGGAGCGCACCTTGCGGCCACCCGAGCTCTTGGCGATCCGAGACGCCTTCTTGGCCGATGATGCTTTGCCCACGGGGAGGAGAGGCTACCGGGCGGAGGGTGCGAACCGCCGGGCGCCCCGGCGCCGCCCCACCTCCGCGAACAGGCGCTCGTACGCCTCGGCCACGGCCGCCGGCGAGATCCACCGCTCGACCCACGCCCGCCCCCGCGCGCCCATGGCCGCCAGCTCGTCCGGCCGCGACGTGAGGTCGGCCACCGCGTCCGTGAAGGCGTCGACATCGTCGGGGAGGACGGCCCGGCCGGCTTGCGCCGCGCTGACCACCCGGACCACCTCCGTGTTCTCGTCGACCGAGGCCAGGAGTGGGCGGCCGGCAGCCAGGATGGAGTAGGTCTTGGAGGGCACGCTCGAGGCCGCCAAGCCGGCGCGGAGCGGCACGACGTGGAGGTCGCCGCTGGCGAGCACCTCGGCCAGGCGCTCACGAGGCTGGTACGGCGAGAACCGGACGTTGCCCAGGTCGGCTGTCGCCTCCTTGAGGGGGGCGAGGCCGGAGCCGCCGCCGTTCACGACGAACACCAGCTCCGGCCGGTCCGCCAGGCGGCGCGCCGCGGTGGCCATGAGGTCGAGGGACTGGGAGAACCCGACGTTCCCGGCGTACAGGACGACCACCTGCTCCGGCGAGATGTCGAGGTCGCGGCGGAAGGTCGTGTCCCTGGGCAGGGGCCGGATGAGCTCGGTGTCCACGAAGTTGGGGTTGACGCGGACGTCGCCCCGGTGCTCGGGCCGGACCTTGGCCGCGACGTTGTCCCGGAGGTCGTCCGAGAGCACGGTGATCGCGGCGGCGCGGGCATAGGTGGTGCGCTCCAGCCACCGCGCCGCGCCCACGAGGCGGGGATCGGTCAGCTTCCCGAGCTCGATGGCGACGTCGGGGAACACGTCCTGGACGTTGAAGACCATCGGGCAGCGGTGGACGGCGGCCGCGGCCGACGCCACCATCCCGAGCGGGAGCGGGGGCGACATGGCCAGCACGCCGTCCATCCGGCCTCCCGGCAGCGAGGCCAGCCCGGAGAGGGTGGAGAAGGCCGCGAAGGAGGCCGAGCGCCGCGCCAGGCTGGTCTTGTCCGACGGGAAGGGGTGGACCCGCGTGACGCTCCCCCAGGCTGTCGTCTCCCGGCGGACCGGTCGGCCCCGCCAGCCGTCCTCGACCGCGTGGTGCGTGTACCACGGGAGCGCGGTGACGACGTGCAGCTCGTGGCCCCGCTCAGCCAGCTCGACGACGACGCGCGTCATGACCTCGCCGGTCGGCGCAGGGTCGGGAGCGAAGTGGGGACAGAGGACGACGAGCTTCATGGGTCCGGTGGGTCGGGTTCAGGACACCGGGTGGCGACGGGAGGGTGCCTACCGGGCGAGCGCACCACGGTAGGCGGTGACCAGAGCACGTGCCGACTGCACGTCCGTCAGCTCCGCCGCCCGGGCGCGGCCGGCCGCTATCAGACGGGCCCGAAGGTCCGTGTCGTCGAGCACGCGGCCGACTGCGTCGGCCCAGCCCGCGCCGTCGTCGGGGTCGAGGAGGAGGCCGGCCGGATCCGGGCGCGGCGGACCGAGCACCTCCGGGAGGGCGGTCGCCGCCGCCGCGATCACGGGCGTGCCGACGGCCATCGCCTCCAGCACCGGCGCGCCGAAGCCCTCGTAGCGGCTGGGGAAGACGAGCGCGTCGGCACAGCGCAGCAGGCCGTCGCGATCGCGGTCGGGCACGCGCCCGGTGCGCCGGACGCGATCGCGCAGCCCGCGCTGGTTGATCGCCCGCACGACGCCCTCCTCGCCGAGACCAGGACCGCCGGTCAGCACGAGCTGCAGCTCCGGTCGGCCCTGCAGCCGGGCCAGGACGTCGAGCAGCAGGAGGTGGTTCTTGTGGGGGTACGTGGCCGCCGGGTAGAGGAGGAAGGGCCCGTGCAGGTGGTAGCGGGCGCGGAGCGCGTCTTCGTCGACGGGATCGGTGGCGAAGTCGGAGGGGAGCCCGTGGGGCACGACCTCGACGCGCTCGGACGCCACGCCGAGCTCGGCACCGAGCGTTCCCCGCACGAACTCGCTGGGCGCCGTGACGACCCTGGCCCGAGCGAGGCCGGCCGGCACCTCCCGCCGCAGCCACTCGAGCTTGAGGCGGGTGAAGTACTGCGGGAAGGCGACGTACTGGATGTCGTGCATGCTGAGCACGACGCCGGCGGAGGCACGCGGGAGGGGCGGCGCCGTGCCCCCGGCGTGGTGGAGGAGGGGAAGGCGGCGTCGGGCGGCCTCGCGCGCCAGCCACGTCCGCTCGGCCACCACGCGGAGGCTCCGCCGACGACCGTTGAGCGGTGCGGTGACCAGCTCGTAGCGTGCGGCGAGGGCGGGGTGCGCGGTGGCGAGACCGGGCAGCACGAAGAGGACCGGCCGCACGTCGGGCGCGACCTCGTGGAGGGGAGCCAGCACGCGCGTGACGTACTCCTCCGAGCCGCCGACCCGGCCCGGCACGCACCACAGCAGGTTGACGCCGATCGTCGTCACCGCGCCACCTCGCGGTAGGCCGCGATCACGGCCTCGGCGGTGGCGGTCCACGTGTACCCGGCCGCCCGCGCCGGTCCGGCCGCGGCGAGCTCGGCGTGACGGTCCAACGCCTGGCGTATGCCGCGGGCGATGTCGGCGACGTCGAGCGGGTCGACCAGCACCACCGCGTCGCCACCGACTTCGGCCGTCGCCGTGTCCCGGCTCGTCACGACGGGGGTGCCGTGGGCCATCGCCTCGAGCACGGGAAGGCCGAACCCCTCACGCAGGCTGGGATAGCAGCACGCATCGGCGCCCTCGTAGAGCGCGGCCTTCGTCGCCTCGTCGACGAACCCGAGCCGCCGCTCGCCGGCCCGGGGAGGTTCGTCGCCCCACCCCTCCGGCCCGACGACGACCATCTGCTGCTCGAGGTCGAGCGACCGGTAGGCCTCCAGCAGGCGGGCGAGGTTCTTGCGCGGCTCGAGCGTGCCGACGAACAGCAGGTACGGCCGATCGGCCAGGCCGAGCCGGCGCCGGACCGCGTCGACGGCCGCCGCCGGTGGGCGTTCGACCGGGTCGAGGCCCAACGGCACGAGCCGCAGCTTCGCCGGTTCGAGCCCGGCGGCGACGGCGTCGTCCACCGTCGCCTGCGAGGAGCACAGGACCAGATCGGCGTGGTCCCGGACGCGGCCGAGCGCCGCGGTGAAGGCCTTGACGCCGTGCCGGGTGAAGGACCCGGGATCATGGCGGAAGGCCAGGTCGTGCACCGTCACGACGAGGGGCGCGCCCCGGCGGGGCGGCACGAGGATCGTCGTGGCGTGGACGACGTCGACCGGTCCGGTCGCCCGCTCGACCGGTGGCCACCCCAGGCGGCGCCAGGCCTCGTAGAGGGCGCGCCGGGGCAGTGGCAGCGAGCGGACGGGCACCGGTGGGACGAAGGGCGCGGGCGGCGGGCGTCGGTGCCAGGCGGCGACGCCGACCAGCTCCACCTCGGGCCGCTCGACGAGGGCGCGGGCCATCCCGAGCGCGGCGACGGCCGTGCCCCCGGGCACGGCGTGCCAGCACTGCTCCAGGGTGTAGGCCACGCGCACCTGCACATGCTGGCCGACGGACCGCCCGTAACATGGTCGTCATGAGCGACTTCTGGTCAGGCCGGCGCGTCCTCGTGACGGGTGGCTCCGGCTTCCTCGGCCGCGTGGTGGTGCGGCGACTGCAGGAGTCCGGCGCCGCGGTGGTCGCCCCCCGCCAGTCCGAGTTCGACCTCACGGACCCGGGGCAGGCCGACGCCGCTCTCGCCGCGGCGGGCTCCGACCTCGTCATCCACCTCGCCGCACGCGTCGGCGGCATCGGCTACAACCAGGCCGAGCCGGCGACGCTGTACCGGGCCAACCTCCTCATGGGCACCTACGTCATCGAGGCGGCCCGCCGCCACGCCGTGGACAAGACCGTCCTCGTCGGCACCGTCTGCTCCTACCCCAAGTTCACCCCCGTTCCCTTCGCCGAGCACTCGCTGTGGGACGGCTACCCGGAGGAGACCAACGCGCCGTACGGCATCGCCAAGAAGGCGCACCTGATCCACGCCCAGGTGAACGCCGCGCAGTACGGGCAGCGCTTCGCCTACCTCATCCCGACCAACCTCTTCGGGCCGGGCGACAAGTTCCACCCGAGCGTGTCCCACGTGATCCCCGCGCTCATCAAGAAGTGCGTCGATGCGGTCGAGGCCGGCCACGACAAGGTCGAGGTCTGGGGCACGGGACGGGCCAGCCGGGAGTACCTCTACGTGGACGACGCGGCCGAGGGCATCGTGCTGGCCGCCGAGCTCGCTGAGGGCACGGAGCCGATCAACCTCGGCACCGACCACGAGATCACGATCCGGGAGACCGCCGAGCGCATCGCCGCATTGGTCGGGTTCGAGGGAGACCTCGTCTGGGATCCGACGCAGCCCGACGGCCAACCCCGCCGCCGCGTCGACGCCTCACGAGCGGAGCAGCTGCTGGGCTGGCGGGCGCAGGTCCCCTTCGACGACGGCCTCCGTCGCACCATCGAGTGGTACACGACCCACCGCGAAGAGGCCAACCGCGCCCCAGCTGACGCCAGCTGAGGGGTGACGCCGGCTCACGGCGCGACCTCACCGGCCTCGTTCGGAAGGAGGCAGGCGACGTCACGCCAGGCGCGATCTCGCCTGCCAGCTTCCGTGGGGCAGCTCGGGCGCGGCGGTGCCGTCACCCACAGTTCGCGGACGCGTCGGGGACGGTGCCGATGGGCGCGGAGGTGGGGGGTGGCGCGAAGGCTGCCAGCGGGTTCGTGGTCGGCGTGCCGGGAGCCGGGGGAAGGGCGGATCCGGCGGCGTTCGTCGAGGGCGGCTCGACGGTCGTCGACGCGGCCGACCCCGGAGGCTGACCGCCGAAGAACGACAGCAGCGCGGTCGCCTTCTCCTGGTCGAGGCGGAGGACGGCGGCGTCGCCGACGTGGTCCGGGTTGGCCGGCAGCGTGAACGTCGCGATCTCCGACGTGCCGAGCGCGGCGAGGCGATCAGCCAGCGCGGTCAGGTTGAGGGAGGCGTCCGGGTGCACGGACTTGAGCGCGGCCTTCACGAGGGACGAGACGGCCAGCGGGTTGCTCTTGGCCGAGGCGAAGGCCTTGGTGGCGGCGCGCCGGATGAAGTCCTGCTGGCGGCTGATGCGGCCGAAGTCGGAGGACTGGTCCTCCTTCCACTTGCCGTTGATCTCCTGCGAGAAGTGGCGGGAGCGGACATAGGCCAGCGCGTCGACGCCGTTCAGGGTCACGCAGCCGGGCTGGGTGACGCGCAGCCCGGTGTTCTTGTCTCGGGTCGGCAGGTCGAAGTAGACGGTCACCCCACCGAGCGCGTCGACCAGGTCCTTGAACCCGTAGAAGTCGACGTCGATGAAGTGGTTGATCGGGATGCCCAGGTTCTGCTCGACGGTGTTGATCAGGACGTCGTTGCCCTTGGTGTAGGCGCTGTTGATCCGGTTGCTCTCGTTCGTGCCGGCGATGGGCACCCACAAGTCCCGGGGGATGGAGAGGATGGCCGCGTTCCCGGACTTGGGATCGAAGCGGAGGACCATGATCGTGTCCGAGCGCCGGCCGGGTGCCGCTCCCTCGTTGCCGATGGCGCCGTAGTCCTCCGCAGTGGGATCCGAGCCTTGGCGGGTGTCGGAGCCGACGAGGAGGTAGTTCTCGATCGCCTCCGGCGCCTCCTTCTTGGTGAGCGCGGTCCCGGTCTCGGCCCGCTGCACCGTGTTGAGGGTCGCGGCCAGGTGCGCGACACCGGCCGTGCCCACCGCCAGGGTGGTGACGGTGAAGACCCCGACGCCGGCGACGATCCGCCTGGGGAGGGTCGAGCGCGAGCGCGCCGGACGGCTGCTTCGTGAGTACACGGTGGCGAAAACGCTAGCAGTGGGACCTCTCAGCGAGGTCGC
>JBKPRL010000230.1:0-4916 GCA_046734535.1 bacterium
GGCACACGGGCTGGAGCTCAGCCGCGCCAGTGGCCAGGACGAGCTCGCGGGCGTGGGCGTGCACGAGCTCGACCCGACCGTCGTCGTCGGTCACCCGCACGATGAGCGTCGGTCCGTGATCGATGGTCACGACCTCCTGGCCGGCGCCGGCGTCGAGTGCCAGCACGTCCCGCCCGTCCGCTTCGAGTGCGGCGACGGCGGCCCGGCCGCTCTCGCCCAGGCCGACCACGGCGACGTCGACCGACCGGTGGCGAACCTCGGGCGGGGGTCCCGCGCGCTCGCTGTCCCGCCCGAGCAGGGGCGGGCCACCGACCACCGGGTGCCGGCGCACGACCATGCCGTGTCTCGCGGGGGTCTGGCAGGTGCGGACGTAGGCCACCCCGTCGACGTCGGCCACGCAGCTCCCGCAGTCGCCGGCCAGGCAGAGCGTCCCGCCGTGGCCGGGGTGCTCCCCGGCCCGAAGGATGGCGAGCGCGACCGTGTCGCCGGCCGAGAACGGCAGCGGCGAGCCGTCCAGCTCCAGCATCGTCACGTGCGCATCCGCAGGCCCTGCGGGTCGAAGGCGGGCTCGGGCTGCAGGCGGGCAGGGCAGCGGTGCCCGATGATCTCGACCTCGAAGCCGTCAGTGCCGGCCTCGGCGAGCGCGGCGGGGACGTAGCCCAGGGCCAACGAGAGCCCGCTGTGGTGCGCGTACGCGCCTGACGTCACCCAACCGACGACCTGGCCTTCGTGCCAGATCGGCTCGTCGCCGATCACGTCCGCCGGCTCCTCGGCGTGGGGTTCGACGACGAGGGCGACCATCCGCCGTTCGGGGCCTCGGGCCATCTCCGCCTCCAACGCCTCCCGCCCGATGAAGTCGTGGTCGAGCTTCAGATACCGGTCCATGCCCGCCTCGAGCGGCGTGTAGATGGGGCGGTACTCGCGGAACCACGTGCCGAAGCTCTTCTCCATGCGCAGCGACATGAGGGCTCGGAAGCCGAACAGCCGCATGCCGAAGGGCTCACCGGCGGCCCAGAGCGCGTCGAACAGCGCCTGCTGCTCCTCGGGCGCCACCCACAGCTCGTAGCCGAGGTCGCCGCTGTAGGTCATGCGCCCGACCCAGGCCGGGATCATGCCGACGTCGATGCGGCGGAAGGCCATGAACGGGAAGTCGGACGTTGCCAGCGACGTGCGGGTCAGCGTCTGGAGCACGTCGCGGGCGTGGGGGCCGGCCACCGACAGCCCGACCAGGGACAGCGCGAGGATGCGGAAGTCAACGCTGCCGTCGGGCGGCAGATGGTCGAGGAACCAGCGGGAGTGGTGGGTCTCCGCCGCCTGCGAGCCGAACAGGTAGAAGTCGTCGTCGCCGATGCGGGCGACCGAGAACTCCCCGACGATGCGCCCCTGCGGGTTGAGCATCGGCGTCAGGACGATGCGACCGACCTTCGGCAACCGGTTGGTGAAGAGGCTCTGCAGCCAGTCGGCGGCGCCCGGCCCCGAGACCTTGTACTTGGCGAAGTTCGACGTCTCCGTCAGCCCGACGCGCTCCCGTACGGCCTGGCATTCCTCGGCCACGAGCGGGAAGGCGTTGGACCGGCGGAAGGTGACGTCCTCGTACGGTGGGAGCCCCGGGCGCTGGAACCAGAGCGCGTGCTCCAGCCCGAACGACGCGCCCCACACGGCGTTGTGCCCGTCGAGGCGATCGTGCACCGGCGTCATGTGCAGCGGCCGCGCCGCGGGCAGCTCTTCGTTGGGGAAGGTGATGCGGAAGCGGCGGCTGTAGTTCTCCCGCACCTTGGCGTTGGTGTAGGCGAGGGTGGCGTAATCGCCGTAGCGAGCGACGTCCATCCCCCAGATGTCCAGGCCGGGATCACCCTCCGTCATCCACGTCGCCAGCGCGAGACCGACGCCGCCGCCCTGGGACAGCCCGGCCATCACGGCGCAGGCCACCCAGCAGTTGCGGATGCCGCGGACGGGGCCGACGAGGGGGTTGCCGTCGGGAGAGAACGTGAACGGCCCGTTGACCACCGAGCGGATGCCGGCCGTCTCCATGGCCGGGTAGTGGCGGAAGGCGACCTCCAACGAGGGCGCGATGCGATCGAGGTCGGGCGGGAGCAGCTGCATCTCGAAGTCCCACGGCGTGTCGTTCGGTGACCACGGCACGCAGGCCTGCTCGTAGGTGCCGAGCAGCATCCCACCCTGCTCCTGGCGGATGTAGATCTCGCCGGCGAAGTCGAGGGCCATGGGCAGCTCGCGCCCTGTCGCCTCGTTGTGCTCCTTCACCTCGGCCATCGGCTCCGTGACCATGTACATGTGCTCCATGGCCAGCACGGGCAGCTCGAGCCCGATCATGCGGCCGATCTCGCGCGCCCACAGGCCGCCGGCGTTGACGATGTGCTCCGCGTGGATCTCGCCCTGCTCGGTGGCGACGTCCCACGTCCCGTCGGCGCGCTGGCGGAGGTCGGTGACCATCGTGTGCCGGTAGACCTCGGCGCCGGCGTTGCGGGCGCAGATGGCATAGGCGTTGGTGACGCCGGTCGGGTCCACGTGGCCCTCGACCGGGTCGAACAGCGCGCCGACGAAGTACTGGTCCTCCATCAGCGGGAACACGGCCTTGGCCTCGGCCGGCGTGATGATCTCCAGGTCCATGCCCAGGTAGCGCCCCCGGGCCTGGGCCATCCGCAGCCAGTCGAGCCGCTCCCGGGTGTCGGCCAGCATGAGGCCGCCGGGCAGGTGGATGGAACAGCTCTGGCCCGAGGCGGCCTCGATCTCCTGGTACAGCTCGATCGTGTACTGCTGCAGCTTGGAGACGTTGGGGTCGCCGTTCAGGGTGTGCATGCCCCCGGCCGCGTGCCAGGTCGAGCCGGAGGTGAGCTCGCGCCGCTCGACGAGGACCACATCGGTCCACCCCGCCCTGGTCAGGTGGTAGAGCACCGACGCGCCGACCACACCGCCACCGATCACGACCACTTGGGCCGACGATTTCACGCGCGCTCCTCCTAGTAGTCCGTGGGGACGCCGCCCTCGGCGACGCGGCGGGCGACGTAGTCGGCCAGCTCCTCGCGGACCGCGGGGTCCATGGCCGGCGGCTCGTAGGCCTCCAGGAAGGCGCGGGCCAGCTCGTTGGCCCGTCCCGACGCCTCCGGGCTGCCCGCCTCGGCCCAGGTCTCGTAGTTGCGCCAGTCGGAGATCATGGGCCGGAAGAACGCGGTGCGGAACCGCTCCTGCGTGTGGCCGACGCCGAAGAAGTGGCCGCCGGGTCCGACCTCGTCGATGGCGTCGAGGGCGAGCGTGTCGTCGTCGACGACGATGGGGTCCATCATGGCCGTCACCATGGCCAACAGGTCGGCGTCGAGGACGACCTTGGCCGCCGAGGCGTGCAGCCCGCCCTCCATCCACCCCGCGCCGTGCATGAGGAAGTTGACGCCGCCCATGATCGCCCCCCACAGCGAGAAGACGCTCTCGTACGCGGCCTGGGCGTCGAGGGCGTTGGCGGCGCAGACGTTGGAGGAGCGGTACGGGACCCGGTAGCGGCGAGCGAGCTGGCCGCCGAGCATGGCGGTGCGCACGTACTCGGGGGTGCCGAACGCGGGTGCGCCCGACTGCATGTCGACGTTGGACGTGAAGCCGCCGTAGACGACCGGCGCCCCCGGCCGCACCACCTGGGTGAAGACCATGCCGGCCAGGGCTTCCGCGTTCTGCAGCGTCACCGCGCCGGCCAGCGTGACCGGGGCCATGGCGCCGGCCAACGTGAACGGCGTCATGACGACGATCTGGTTGCGCGACGCGAACTCGATGATCCCCTGCAGCATCGGCAGGTCGATGCGCAAGGGCGACGAGGAGTTGACCACGGTGAAGACCGACGGCTCCCGTTGCAGGGTGGCCTCGTCGACGCCGCGGGCGATGCGCGCCATCTCCAGGACGTCCCGGTTGCGCTGCCGGCCGAGGCTGTAGCTGTGCAGCGACTTGTCGGTGAGCGTCAGCACGTCGAACGCGGCCTCGATGTGCCGGATCGACGGGTGGAGGTCGATCGGCTCGACGGGGTAGCCGCCGACGAAGTGCACGACGTTGAACGTCTGGCACAGCTTGAGCAGCTCCTGGAACGCGGCGCGGGTGCCCGGACGGCGGACGCCGTCGAGCCCGACGTAGTTGGGCGGACTGCCGACCGAGCCGAAGGCCAGGCGGTCGCCCCCGAGGATGACCGTCCGCTCGGGGTTCCACGAGTGCAGCCGGAACTCGGACGGCGCGGTGGCGATCCGCTCGACCACCAGGTCAGGATCGAAGCGCACCCGGGCGCCCTCGTCATCCACCTGCGCGCCGGCCTGGCGGAGCAGCTGGCGGGACTCGGGATCGAGGAAGTCGATGCCGGTGTCGCGCAGGATGCGGAGGGAGGCGAGGTGGATGGCCTCGAGCTCGTCCTCCGAGACCACCTCGACCGGGCGGAGGCGCATCCTCGGCTGGCCCCACGGGCGCTGCTCCGGGAGCCGGCTGCGACCGCCGCCGTCCCCACCGCGCCGGCCCCGGCGCCGGCCACCGGCCGGCTCGGTCGCGGCGCCGGCGGCGGTGTCGGTCACGTGGCCCCTCCTCCCCTCGAGGCCCTCGCCTCGGCCGCGGTCGGGCCTCCTCGGGGGCAGGTACCGGAACAGTCGTCCCGAGAGTAGACCCGGATCGTAGCGCGATCTGTTCCGCATTCTGGTACCATTCCACCTGTCGGTCCACATTCGGAGCGGACCGGGACGGGACCGACCGTCGAGCGCTGTCACGGGGGTCAGAACATGGCCGAGGACGAAGAGCTGGACCTCAGGAGCCTGGGTGATGCCGAGCTGGTGGCCCAGATGCACGACGATCTGTATGACGGGTTGGCCGAGGAGATCCACGAGGGTACGACCATCTTGTTGGAGCGGGGCTGGACGGCTCAGCGGGTGTTGGATGACGCC
>JBKPRL010000231.1:0-4629 GCA_046734535.1 bacterium
GGTGAAGGCCGACAGCGACGCGCGCGTCGTCATCCTCACCGGCGCCGGCCGCGGGTTCTGCTCCGGCCTCGACCTCGGTGGCTACGGGGAGGCGCCCAACGCGGCGGCCGAGGGCTCGGTCCAGGCCGGCTTCGCCATCCAGCGGCACATCGCGTCGCTCATCCCGCACCTGCGGTCACTCCCGCAGCCCGTGATCGCCGCGGTCAACGGGCCGGCGACGGGCGGTGGCTTCGCGCTCGTGCTCGGCTCGGACGTCCGCATCGCCGCCACCACGGCTCGCTTCAATGCCGCCTTCGTGCGCATCGGCCTCTCGGCCTGTGACATCGGCACGAGCTGGCTCCTGCCCAGGCTGATCGGCGCCGCCCGGGCCCAGGAGCTGATGCTGACGGGCCGGCTGTTCGACGCCGACGAGGCCCGCGCGATCGGGCTCGTCACCGACGTCGTCCCCGACGAGGCCCTGCTCGACACGGCGGTGGCCAAGGCCGGCGAGATCATGGCCAACACGCCTTTCGGTGTCGCCCTGACCAAGGAGGGCATGTGGTCGGCGCTCGAGATCCCTGGCCTCCAGGCCGCGATCGACCTCGAGAACCGCCAGCAGCTCGTCGCCAGCTTCACCGCCGATCACCGGGAGGCGCTGCGCGCCTTCCTGGAGGAGCGACCGCCGACCTACACCAACACCTGACCCGCGTCGCTGGTCTGGCCCGCGGCGCCCTCGGACGGCACCGGCCACGTCGGGCGGAGGTGGAAGCCGATGGCGTCGATGCCCACGAAACCTCCGGCCACGAAGGCGACGATCACCTCGGTGGCCCGTTCGATGTCCTCGGGCCCGCGGTCGACGCAGTGGAGGACCATCGCCTGCAGCGATGTCAGCACGCCGCGCGCGACCAGCAGGGCATCCTCCCCCTCTCCGAAGAGCTGCGCCATGTCCGCCAGCTGCTCGTCGTAGAGGGCGGGCACCAACGGAGCGGTCGAGCCGACGGCGTACCGGTAGCCGGCCGGGTCCTCGTGCGCGAACTCCAGGCTGACCCGGATCGCCGCGGCCAGGGCTTCCCGCAGGCCGCGGGTCGTGGCCAGCGCCGCGGTGACGCGCTCGGACAGCCGGTCACTGGCCCGTCGGGCGACCGCCTCGATCAGACCTTGGCGATCACCGAAGTAGTTGTAGACCAGGGCTCGCGAGACGCCCGCGGCGTCCGCGATCTCCTCGAAGGTGACGCCGGCCGGGTCCCGCCCGTCGAACACCGCGGTCGCGGCGTCGACGAGGAGGGCCCGCCGCTGCTCCCGGGCCAGCCTCGTCCGGGGGCGCTCGGCGCTGGCCTTCTCGGTCACCTCGGGGATCCGTTCGTGGCCCCGTTGCTCGTGACGGGGGGAGCGGTATCACCGATGAGCGGGAAGTGGCAGGCCACGAAGTGGTCCGGCTCGATCGCCCGCACCACCGGCTCCTCCAGCGCGCAGCGATCCTGGGCCCGCGGGCAGCGGGTCCGGAACCGGCAGCCGGACGGTGGGAACACCGGGGAGGGGATCTCGCCCTCGATCCGGCTGTTGGGATCGGGCCGGATCGTGGGGTCGGGCACCGGGATGGACTTGAGCAGGATGTCCGTGTACGGGTGGGCCGGCCGCGCGTACAGCGTGTCGGCGCCGGCGACCTCGCACAGCTTGCCCAGGTACATGACGCCCACGCGGTCGCTCACGTTCTTCACGACGGCCAGGTCGTGGGCGATGAACATGAGCGTCAGCCCGTAGCGGTGCTTCAGGTCCTCGAGCAGGTTGAGCACCTGGGCCTGGACGCTCACGTCGAGTGCCGACACGGGCTCGTCGCAGATGATCAGCTTGGGCTCGAGCACCAGGGCCCGGGCGATGGAGATGCGCTGGCACTGGCCACCGGAGAACTGGTGCGGCCGCCGGTCGGCCGCGATGTCGGGATCGAGGCCGACGTCCTCCAGGACCTGGCGGGCCTGCGTTAGGCGCTCTTCCTTCGAGCCGATCTTCCAGATGTTGAGCGGCTCGAGCACGATGTCCCGGACCTTGCGTCGCGGGTTCAGCGACGAGATCGGGTCCTGGAAGATCATCTGGATGTTCGTGCGCACCGTGCGCATGTCGTCGCCGTGGAGCGCCGTCAGCTCCTGACCCCCGAAGCTGATGGACCCGCTCGTCGGTCGGGGCAGCTGCATGATGGCCCGACCCGTCGTCGACTTGCCGCAGCCCGACTCGCCCACCAGACCGATGGTCTCGCCGGGCAGGACGTCGAGGCTGATGCCCGAGACCGCGTTGACCTTGAGCCCGGTCCGCCCGACCGGGAACTCCACGACCAAGTCCTCCACGCGGAGCAGCGCGTCCCCCGGGGGGTACAGGTGCGCGGTGCCCGTGCCGGCCATCAGTCCGGCCCCACGACGTTCGGGGCGGGTGGAAGATCGACGATCGGGTCGACCGCGAGGGTGGCCGCCTCGGCCGCCTGGGCCTCAGGGGCCGCGAGGTCGGCCGTGCGGATCTGGCCGACGCCGGCCTCGGCCAGCCGCGCCTTGGTCGCCTTCCACACGTCGGAGCCGACCGGGTACCAACACGCGAAGGTGTGCCCCGGTGTCTCGGCCTCGAGCAGCGGTGGGGCCTCGGTCAGGCACCGCTCCTGCACGTACGGACAACGGGGGCTGAAGCGGCAGCCCTTGGGCGGGTTGATCAGGTCGGGTGGGCGCCCGGCGATGGCCCGCAGCCGGGTGTGGCTGGGGTCGTCCAGCTTCGGGATGCTCTCGAGCAGAGCCTCCGTGTAGGGCATCCGCATCTCGCTGAACAGCACCGGCGTGGGCGCCCGCTCCACGATCTGCCCGGCGTACATCACGATGATCTCGTCCGTGTGCCCGGCGACGACACCGAGGTCGTGCGTGACCAGGATGACCGACATGTTGCGGTCCTGCCGCTGCGCCTGGATCAGGTCGAGGATCTGCGCCTGCACGGTCACGTCGAGCGCGGTGGTGGGCTCGTCGGCGAAGAGGAGCGTCGGCCCGCAGGCCAGGGCCATCGCGATCATGATGCGCTGGCGCATGCCACCCGACAGCTCGTGGGGGTACTGACCGAGCCGCTTCTCCGGCTCCGGGATGCCGACGTCCTCCAGCAGGCGCAGCGCGGTGGCGGTGGCGTCCGAGCGGCTCATGTCCAGGTGGATGCGCAGGGGCTCGGCGATCTGCTTGCCGACCTTCATGACCGGGTTGAGCGACGTCATGGGGTCCTGGAAGATCATCGCCATCTCGGCGCCCCAGATGTTCCGGCGCTGCCGGAGGCTCATGGTCGTGAGCTCCACGCCCTCGAAGCGCACCGAACCCTCGCGGATCACGTTGCGACGGGGGAGCAGCCCCATGATCGAACGGGAGAGGATGGTCTTGCCCGAGCCCGACTCGCCGACGATCCCCAGCGAGCGACCGCGGGCCAGCGTGAAGCTGACGCCGTCCACGGCCCGGACGACGCCGAGCGCCGTCTCGAACGACGTGCGCAGGTTCTCGACCTCGAGCAGGGGACCGACGCTGTCGCGCCGGGTCGCCTGGAGGCTGCTCCGCACGCGGGTGCTCACCGCAGCCCGCTCATCCGATGGCCTCGCGGACGTTGAACTTCTCGGCCAGCACGTCGCCGAGGAGGTTGATGGAGAGGATGGTGAGGAACAGCACCAGGGCCGGCATCAGTGAGATCCACCAGGCCTCCTGGAGCAGGTCCTTGCCGGCGAAGATCATCTTCCCCCACGTCGGGGTGGGGGCCTCGACCGAGAGCCCGAGGTAGGCAAGGGCGCCTTCGGCCACGATCAGGAGGGCGAGGCCGGTGAGCGCGAACGAGATCATCGAGGGCACGACGTTGGGGAGGATCTCGCGGAAGATCACGCGTCGGCCCTTAGCGCCGACGCTCCGAGCGGCGAGCACGAACTCGCGCTGCGCGTAGACGATGGTGTTGGCCCGCACGAGGCGGGTGAGCGGCGGGATGGAGAGCAGCGAGAGGGCGAGGATGATCGGCCAGATCGGCCGCGACGTCGCCTGCCCCGTCGAGTTGGGCGTGTTGAAGAAGCTGACGACGAAGATGGCCAGCAGCAGCGCGGGGAACGCCAGCATGATGTTCATGGCGTTCTCCGTGACGCGGTCGACCGTCCCTCGTCGGTAGCCCGAGATCAGCCCCAGCATCCCGCCGATGAGCAGCCCGAACGTGATGGCGAGGGCGCCGATGACCAGCGACACCCGGGCGCCGAAGACGGCCCGGCTGAAGATGTCGTAGCCGTTGCGGTCGGTGCCCATCCACCCCGCGCGCTCGGGCGCGCCGGGCAGCGTCCGCTCAGGATGGGCCCAGAAGGCCCAGACCGGGGGGCGTTCGATCTTGAGCGGCGTGCCCTTCACGTGGGTGCTGCACTCCAATGCGTTCGAGTACTGGCTGCAGGAGTGCTTCACGTACGGAAGCCAGTTGGCGCCGACCGCGGAGAAGATGATGAAGAACAGCCAGCCGATGGCCAGCCACATCGTGACTCGGCCCCGCCGCTTGTACCTGCGGGGCTTGGGAGCCTCCTGGTCGATCGGCGCGCCGGCGGCGACCGCAATGGCTTCCGCGGTCTCGGCATCCACGAACTCGGTGAGCTCGGCCACGGCGTGCTCCTCAGCCCAAGGCGCG
>JBKPRL010000232.1:0-5971 GCA_046734535.1 bacterium
CGGCCGCGGCGCGCGCCTCCTTCGCCTGCTTCGGTCTGCCCTGAGCGGTCCCCGACCTGCGGCCGGCCCGGCTCGGGTGTGACCCCGGCCGGGCCGGCGCGCGCCTGGTCAGACGGGTGCCAGCCGGCGGAGGAGCGGGGCGCTCCATCCCGCCAGCGCAGCACCCAGGCGCGCACCGGCCCGCTGCGCCTCGACCATGTCGGGGCGCACCTGGCCAGGCAGCGCGGCCAGGCCGATCGCGAGGACCTCCCCGTCGTGCAGCGCCGGCGCCACGAGCAGCCGCTCCGCGTCCCACGCCACCGCCGCGGCGCGCGCGCTCGGGCTGGGCATCCGCCCGGCCGGCACGACGACGCAGTCGCTGGCCACCATGAGCTCGACGACGTCCAGCGCGAGCGGTGCGGGATCTCCGATGCTGATGGCCTGCCGAGGCCACGGCGTCGCCGCGCTGAGCACCACCTGGGCGCCGCTCGAGAGGCAGGCGCGCGCCAGCGCCCGGGCGAAGCTGGCCATGTGGCCGCGAGCGCCCGGAGCGAGCTCCCGGCCGTCCCAGTCCATGTCCAGGACCGGCCCGTTGTCCCATGGTGCAGGTCTCACGACCACTAGGAGTCCCGCGGCGGCGCGTCAGATACGTGTCCTGGGGCGATCCTCTACCATCGACAGGTGCTCGACGCCGACCGGACGAGTCAGCTGGTCGTGTCGGCTGCCGCGGGCGACCGCGACGCGTGGGACCAGCTGGTCGGGGAGTTCTCCGGTCTGGTCTGGTCGGTGATCCGGGGCTGCGGCCTCTACGGGGCCGACGCCTCCGACGTCTCCCAGACCGTCTGGCTGCGCTTCGTCGAGCACATCGACCGCTTGCGCCAGACCGAGCGGGCCGCGGCCTGGTTGGCGACGACGGCGCGCCACGAGTGCTTCCGGGTCCTCCGCCGTCAGGGCCGGCAGGTGGTGACGGCCGAGGTGCCGGAGGTCGCCGGGCCCGACAACAGCGAGGCGGTGGTCGATGCCCTGGTGGCCGCCGACGACCGAGGTGCCGTGCTCGTGGCGCTCGGTCGGATCCCGCTCCGGTGCCAGGAGCTGCTCCGGCTGATGACCGTCGAGCCCAAGCTCACCTACGACGACATCGCCGTCGCGCTGGGCGTCGCGCGGGGCTGGATCGGTCCGACGCGCGGGCGCTGCCTCGACCACCTGCGCAGGGCACTGGAGGTCGACGCCGGCGGGGTCTTCGGCGGCGCCGCGAGCGCCGATGCCACCGCTGAGACAGGTATCCGCGGCGAGGAGCGTGACTCTGGTCATGTGAAGGAGGCGGATGGATGAACGCCGAGAGCGCGCCGCAGGACGCGGACGACAGGCTGGTCGAGGCGCTGCGCCGGGCGCTGGCCGAGGTCGACGAGGTGCCCCCCGAGGCGGTGGCGGCCGCCCGTGCGGCATGGACGTGGCGGACGATCGACGCCGAGCTGGCCGCGCTGGTGCACGACTCCACGCTGGACGACCAGCAGCTCGTCGGTGTGCGGGGGGCGGCGACGGTTCGTGCGCTCAGCTTCACTGTCGGCGAGCACTTCCTCGAGCTCGAGGTGGCTGAGGACGGCGAGCGCCGGTCGATCGTCGGTCAGGTGATGCCGGCCCACGAGGCCGGGCTGGTCCTGGAGGCTGCGGACGGGCGGCCGCCGACGGAGCTGGCGGTCGACCGGCTCGGGCGCTTCTCGGCCACTCGGCTCGCGCCCGGTCTCGTGCGCCTGCGGGCGGTGGGCGGCTCGCTCGTCACCGAGTGGGTGGCCATCTGACCGGCCCTCGGTCGCGCAGGGTCAGCTGAGCGCCTGCACCACGACGAGCTGGCGGTCGGCCAGACCGGCCTGGCGGACGAGCGCCACCCACGTCGCGCCCGAGCTGTTGGGCGGGCCGATGACGGTGGCGCCGCTCGCGCACGTGTAGGTCGGGCGCTCGGCGAGCGGGATGGTCGCGCTCGGCGCTGGGGTGGTCGGCGCCGAGGAGGAGGTGGTCGACGCCTTCGCCGCGTTGGACGCCTTCGCCCTCGGCGCGGCCGACGTCGTGGCCGCGTCCGTCCCGGTCGCCGCGGCCGCCGCCGCAGCCGACGTCGAGGTGGTCGTCGTCGTGGTTCCCCGCCGGGACGGCGCGGAGCTCGACGGACCCGTCGTCGGCGACGTCGAGGTGGCGGCGGAGCCTGAGGTCGGCGGCGCGGCGCTGGTCGTCCCGCCGGCCGTCGTGGAGGTCGTCGTCGGCGCGGGCGGCGGCGCCTGGGTCGGCTCGGTCGCCGGGATGGGTAGGCAGCGATCGCCGCCGTCCAGGACCAGCAGCCGGTACGGCGGCGCGGTCCCGAGCTCGACCCTCGCCGCCGGGCCGGCCACGCGGAGCAGGACGGGCGTACCCGTAGGGTCCGGCAGGCAGCCGACGAGCGTGGCGTCGTAGGGCGCGACCTCGCACGGGTCGAGCAGCGCGCCTCCGATCGGACCGCAGCGAAGGAACCCGGCGCGAGGATCGAGGGCCAGGGTCGGGCCGGCGCACTCACCGGGCGGCACGGTCACGGGTGCGGTCGTCGGGGTCGTCAGGTCCCGGGCTCCGAAGACCCGGACCTCGGTGACGATCGTCGCGGGCGGAGTGGCCAGCGTGGGCCCGTTGCCCGTCGCCTCCCGTCCGTCCGGGCCGGCGTTGGGCGCTACGTCCGCCGGGGGTGCGGGTGCCGGCGGGAGGGCCGCGGCGCTGAACCAGCCGAGCGCCAGGTCGCTGGCGAGGGCCTCGAAACGGGCGCCCACGACGCGCAGGTAGGTCTGGTTGGGGTTGTAGGAGAGGATCGCCCGGATCACCCCGGCCTCGGTGCCGAGGGTGAGGTCGCCCGCGGCCCGGCACAGGTAGCGGCCGGCGGCGGTGGCGGCATCGACGATGTTGCCGGGATCCGCCTTGCCGTCCCCGTTGGCGTCGGTTCCCCACTTGCGCCACGTCGAGGGGATGAACTGCATCGGACCGACCGCGTGGTCCCGGCCGGCGTCGCCGTCGAGCGCGCCACCGTCGGTGTCGCCGCCGATCGGGATGCCGATGATGGGCACGAAGCTGTTGCCGAACACGTCGAGGCGGCCGACACCGTGGTTGGACTCGGTCTTGCCGATGGCGGCCAGCAGCTCCCAGCGCAATCCGCAGCCCGGCTGCTCGGCCGCCAGCGTGGCCTGGGCCTTGCGGTAGGCGTCGTAGGCGACGGTGGACATCCCGTTCACGGTGGCTTGGCCGAGCTCGCGCACGACGCCGTCGAAGCGGGTGGCGACGTCGGCACGCTGCGCGGTCGCGGCGTCCAGCTCCTGGGCGCGCCTGGCGCGGGCCGCCGTCAGCAGGGTGACGTCGCTCTCGGCCTGGGCGAGACGGTCGGCGACGGCGGCGCGGGCCTTCGCCACCTGCTCGGCCTGGTCGAGGGCGGCCTCGCTCGACACCTCGAGCGTGGCCAGGCCCCACACCGCGTCATCGGCCGGCTTGCTGAGTGCGGACAGGAAGGCAAGGAGGTCGCGGGAGTCGGCCGAGCCGTACATGTAGCGCTGGATCGCGTAGGCCCGGGCCTGGCCGACGAGCTGGGCCTGGAGCTGCTCGCGGCTCGTGGCCTCCTGCCGGATCGCTTCGACCGAGACCTGGGCCTTGGCCAGCACGTCGTCGGCCTGCGCTAGCGCGGCCTGGAGCTGGGTCACCTGGGTGTCGAGCCCGGCCAGCTCGCCGGCCACCTGGTCGATCTGCGCGCCGGCGTCGGCGACCGGTGGGGCCTGGGCGGGCGCCGCGGGCTGGGCGCCCTGGGCACCTCGGCCGGCGGTGGGAGCTTGTGCGCTGGCGCGCCCGGCGGCCGAGGGGGCGGCGACCCCGACGACCAATGCGGCCAACGCGGCCGCTGCGACCTCCGCGCCACGTCGCACGGGTTCGGAGCCTACCGGGGAGCCTTCGGTAGGGTCGCCTCATGGCCAGCTCGAGCGCCGGCGCGCAGCCCGGCAACGTCATCTTCGGTGCCTTCATGCCCCAGGGCTGGAAGATGGAGCTGTCCGGGATCGACGGCGCGGAGGCCAAGTGGGCGGCGGCGGTCGCCATCGCCCAGCAGGCCGAGGACCTGGGGTACGACTCGATCTGGGTCTACGACCACGTGCACAACGTGCCCCGGCCCGCCCACGAGGCGGTCTTCGAGTGCTGGACGACGATGGCCGCCGTCAGCCAGCGCACCAGCCGCATCCGCCTCGGGCAGATGGTCGGGTGCAACTCGTACCGGCAGCCGTCGCTCCTGGCCAAGATCACCTCGACCGTCGACGTCATCTCCGGCGGCCGCCTGGACTGGGGGATCGGCGCCGGCTGGTACGAGAACGAGTACCGGGGTTATGGCTTCGAGTTCCCGGCGGCCAAGGACCGGATCGGCATGCTGCGGGAGACCGTGGAGATCGTCCGCTCGATGTGGACCAACCCCGAGACGACCTACGACGGCCGCCACTACCAGCTCAAGCGGGCGAACTGCGATCCCAAGCCCGTCCAGACCCCACACCCTCCCATCTGGATCGGCGGCGGCGGTGAGCAGCTCACCCTCCGGGTCGTGGCCCGTTACGCCGACTGCTCCAACTTCGGCGGCAAGCCCGAGGAGTTCGGCCGCAAGTGCGAGATCCTGAAGGGCCACTGCGCGTCCGTCGGGCGGGACTACGACGAGATCCGCAAGACCTGGTCACCAGAGGTCTTCGTGCGGGAGACCGCCGCGGAGGTGACGGCCGCCGGGAGCCGCAGCCTGTGGGGGGAGCCGGTCGACAGCTGGCGCAGCGGCAACCTGGTCGGCACCCCCGAGCAGGTGGCCGAGAAGATCCAGACCTACGTCGACCTCGGCTGCACCGGCTTCATCCCCTGGTGTGCCGACTACCCGGACACGACGAGCCTCGAGCTCCTGGCGACGAAGGTGATGCCGGAGTTCCGCTGACCGGCTGCGGATGGGCGCGGCGCGCCACGACGAGGCACGACACGGCGCGTCCTCCACGTCAGACGTAGTACCGATACACCACCTCGGCCACGCAGGCCGGCTTGGGCGCGCCCTCGATCTCGAAGACCAGCGCGATCGTCAGCTGCGCGCCGCCTTCCACGTCCTCGACGCCGGCCAGCGTCGCGCCGAGGCGCAGCTTGGCGCCCACCGGGACCGGGGTCGGGAACCGGACCTTGTTGGTGCCGTAGTTGACGCCCATGGTCACCCCGCTGACCTGCATGATCTCGGGGAGCAGCACGGGGCCCAAGGACAGCGTCAGGTACCCATGGGCGATCGGTCCACCGAACGGCCCCGCCGCGGCCCGGTCGACGTCGACGTGGATCCACTGGTGGTCGCCCGTCGCCTCCGCGAAGAGGTTGACCCGCTCCTGGGTGATCTCGACGTAGTCGCTGTAGCCGAGGTGCTGACCGACGCAGGCCTTCAGCCCGTCGATGCCGTCGATGGTGGTGGTCGCCATGGCCAGCCATCATCGCGTGCCGTACGTTGCCGGGGTGGACGAAGGACCTTCGCCCGCGGTCCGCTGGCGTCGCCGGGTCGTCGCCGGGGCTGTCCTCCTCGCCGTCGCCTGGCCCGTCGTCCGCGGTCACGACAGCTTCCCGCTCTCGACCTACCCGATGTACGCCGAGACCCGGGGCAAGGACGTCTCCATCTCGACCGCAGTCGGCGTGGACGGGTCCGGCAGCCGCCGGCGGCTGTCGCTGCGGGCCATCGCCCAGACCGACGATCCGCTGATCGCCGAGTCCGCCGTCGACGACGCCCTCCAGCGGGGCGCGGCGGACGCGCTGTGCGCGGAGATCGCCTCCCGGGTGCCAGAGGGGATCGAGCAGGTCGAGATCGTGGCCGAGCGGCACGACGTGGTGGCACGAGCGGCCGGACGACCCTCGTTGCTCGACCGCTCGGTGCGGGCCAGCTGCGGGGTGCGGTGAGCTCCGAGACGGGGCCGACGGCGGTGCTGCGTCGGGCGGAGGCGTGGCTGTTCGC
>JBKPRL010000233.1:0-4145 GCA_046734535.1 bacterium
CGGGGGTCCACGCCGACCGCCAGCTCCGACGCCGAGGCGAGCTGGCGGGACAGGCCCAGCTGCCGCGCGTCCACCGCGTCCGCGCGCAGGTTCATCGCCACGGCGACCGCGCCGCCCGCGACCAGCAGCAGGGCACTCAGCGCGGCGACGAGGCCGCGCAGCCGGCGGGTGCGCCTGCGCACACCGTCGGCTTCGGCTCGCTCCGCGGCGCGGGACCGGTCGAGGAACTCGCGCTCGGCCACGTCCAGCCGCACCCGGTCGCCCGCCGACTCCAACCAGCCGTCCAATGCGGCGAGCCGGGCCCCGCGGTATAGGTCGTCGGCCTGCTCCCCCGACGCGCACCAGGTCTGGGCGGCCTCGGTCAGCCTGCGATGCTGCACCAGCCCGGCGCGGTCGAGCGCGATCCACTCACGCAGCCGCGGCCAGGCGCTGAGCAGCGCCTCGTGGCTGATCCGGGCGCCGTCACCGTCGACGGTCACGAGCCGGGCCGCGACCAGCCGGTCCAGCACGTCGGATCCGGGGTCGAGGCCGGCGAGCGCGTCGCGGTCGACGCGCCTGCGGACGGCCGGGCCCTCGTCGGGCACGATCACCAGCCGCAGCAGGACCGCCCGCGCCACCTCGCGGCCCTCGACGTCCAGAGCTGCGTACACCTGCTCGGCGGTGCGGGCGACGGCGCCGTCGACGCCACCGGCCCGCCGGTAGCCCGCCAGGGTCAGCGCGGCGCCGTCGCCCTCGTTCCAGGTCTCGCGCAGCGCGTGGGCGAGCCGGGGCAGAGCGGCCGGGTCGTACCCGACCTCGCCGCGGGCGCCGAGGTCCGCGATCAGGCGGTCGGGAAGGCCCGGCTCGACCGCGACACCGGCGTCACGCGCGGGCGCGACGATCGCCTCCCGCAGCTCGTCCGCGCTCAGCGGGCCGAGCAGCACCGGGGCGGCCAGGGCGGGGCGCAGCGGAGCGAGCTCGATGCACCGCTCGACCTGATCGGCGCGGACGGCGAGCAGCACCAGCGCCGGGGACGCGGAGGTGAGCGCGGTCGCGAAGGCGAGCCGCTCCGCGTCGGGGACGTCGTGGCTGAACAGCTCCTCGAACTGGTCGACTACGAGCACCGGGGGGGCCGGACCCGGGCCCGCCACCCGCCGGCACAGCTCGCCGAACCCGGCCGGGGCACGGCGGATCTCCTCGGCCAGGTCGGCGGCGGACGCGCCGGCCACGGGAGCCAGTGCCGCCGCCAGCGCCCCGATCGGGTCCGCACCGGGAGTGCACACGAGCTGCAGGTGGCCGGATCGATCACGGTCGTCGGTATCTAGCGTAGGCAGCACCCCGGCGCACAGCACGGACGACTTGCCCGAACCCGACGCCCCGACGAGCACGACCGGCTGGCCTCCCGCCAGCTCCTCGGCGAGCCGTACCAGCACGTCCGCGACGACCCGGCTGCGGCCGTGGAACCAGGCGGAGTCCGCCCGCTCGAAGCTGCGCAGACCGGGGTACGGGCACGGCGGTGGCAGCGTCTCGGCATGCGGCGCGACCGGCCGAGGAGGTGCGCCGGACCGGACCACGGCACGGATCAGCCAGTCCCGACCGCTCGTCCCCGGGCCGTCGACGGTGGGGGCGGCCGCCTGCACGGTCCGGCCCGTGTACAGAGCGTGCTGCGCGGCGTCGAGCAGTGCGGTGCAGCTCGGGAACCGGCGGCCGGGATCCTTCGCGAGGCCCCGCCGCACGACCGCGTCCAGCGCCGGGGAGACCGTCGGGACCAGCACCGACGGCGCGGGCGGCGGGTGCAGCAGGTGCCCGGCCACGACGGCGGGTGGCTCGGCGCCCGGGTAGGGCAGGCGGCCGGTGAGGCATTCGAACAGCACGCAGGCCAGCGAGTACTGGTCGGCCCGGCCGTCCACCGCGCCGCCGGACAGCCGTTCGGGCGCCAGGTAGTCCCACGTTCCGAGCACCGGGCCGGAGCCGGTCAGGGCGGTGGCGTCCGGGGACGTGGGGCGGGCGATGCCGAAGTCGGCGAGGTAGGCGTGGTCGGCGGGATCGACCAGGATGTTCGAGGGCTTGACGTCACGGTGCACCAGGCCGGCGGCGTGCGCCGCGTCCAGCGCGGACGCGACCTGGGCGAGCAGCGCCACCGCCCGATCCGGGGCGAGCGGGCCGCTCCCGAGCACCCGCCGCAGGTCGCGGCCCTCGACCAGCATCATGTCGAGGTAGAGCTGCCCGTCGATCTCCCCGAAGGCGTGGACCGGCACGGCGTGCGGGTGCACGAGCCCGGCTGCGAGCCGCGCCTCCCGCCGGAAGCGGGCGCGGAACCGCTCGTCGACACCGGTCTCCGGCAGCCGCTTCAGCGCGACGGTGCGTCGGTGTCGGACGTCGAAGGCGCGGTGGACGGTACCCATCCCGCCGCGGCCGAGCAGCTCGAGGATGCGGTACGGACCGAACGCGGGCGCGACGGCGTCGACCCGCGCCGCGGCTGCCAGGTCCATGCCCCTCCGCCCCCCGATCGTGCGGTCAGGGTACGGAACGGCGACGGACGGTGACCAGAAGGAGCGTGGCGGGCTGGGGCTGGGGCGGTGATCCCCCGCTACGGGTGGCTATGGCAGTGGTGGCCCCCATCATCACCGGCTGGGGGTGTACATGGTCGTGGCCACGACCATGTACACCCGCAACCTCCGATCACAGCCCTGGACACCCGTAGCGGGGGATCATGCGCCGGAGCCGAAACTCGCTGGCTCCGTGCGGTGCGCGGGCGGGACCCTTGCCGCATGGCGACCGTCATCGAGCCCATCCGCGCGGACGACCACGCCGCGATGGACGGCTGGTTCGACCTGACGCTGCGGTGCCAGGCGCACGACACCCCCGACCTCCCCCGGCTGAGCCGGCGCAGACACGCCCTTCGCCTGTCGTCGCCGGGGTTCGAACGGCGGGCGTGGGCCGTCCGCGACGGGACGGAGATCGTCGCGGCCGCCGAGGTGGCGCTTCCGCTGCACGACAACCTGGACAACGGGTTCGCCGACGGGCTCGTCGCCCCGGACCGTCGACGGCGCGGGCTCGGCACACAGCTGCTCGCCCACCTCGTCGCGGACGCTCGCGCCGCCGGACGGGCCCGGCTGGCGTTGCAGGCCTCCGAGGGCATCGCCACGTCGAGCCCCGGGAGCGGCTTCCTGCGCGCGGCCGGGGCGCGGCTCGGACAGGTCGAGATGCGGCGGCGGCTCGTGCTGCCTGCCGTGGATCCGCGGGCGCTGCGTGACCTCGCGGCGTCCGCCCGCCGGGCCGCTCGCGGGTACCGGCTCGTGCAGTGGACCGGGCCGACCCCTCCGGACCGGCGCACGGACCTGGCCGGGCTGATCGCCCGGATGTCGACCGATGCCCCGCAGGGCGACTTCACCCTCGAGGGGCAACGCTGGGACGCCGAGCGGGTGCGCCGGCGCGATGCCGCGGCGGCCGCGGCCGGTGAGGGACGGGTCGTCACCGCGGCGCAGGCCGCCGACGGCCGGCTCGTGGCCTACACCGAGACGGCGGTGCCGCCCGACGAGGACGACGTCGCCCGCCAGGACGACACGCTCGTCGCCGCGGAGCACCGGGGCCACCGGCTCGGCCTGTGGATCAAACTGGCCAACCTCGACCAGCTGGCCGACACGCACCCGGAGGTCCGGGCCGTCGACACCTGGAACGCCGACGGGAACCGGTGGATGATCGCGATCAACGACGCCATGGGCTTCGTGCCGATCTCCCGGGTGACCGACTGGGAGCTAGACCTGACGCGCGGTCAGTCGGGCACGACGGCGGCGATCTCGGCAGCGGCGTCCGGGCCGTAGGCGTCGCCGACGCGCTCCAACGCGCAGGCACGGTCCCAGGTCCAGTCCTGGGGACCGTCGGTCTCCAGGACGAGGACCGCGATCAGCGCGCCGAGCTGCGCGGCCCGCTCCAGCGACAGGCCGCCGTCGACGCCGGCGAGGAAACCCGCCCGGAAGCCGTCCCCGACCCCGGTGGGGTCCACCAGCCGGGTCGCGGGCACGGCGCCGATCTTGAGGGCGGTGCCGTCCCGGCCGGCGATCTCGACACCCTTCTCGCTGTGCGTGGTGATCCGGATGTCGATGCGCTCCGCGACGTCGGCCTCGGTCCAGCCGGTCTTCTGCAGCAGCAGCTCCCACTCGTAG
>JBKPRL010000234.1:0-31313 GCA_046734535.1 bacterium
GTCCAACGCCGTCGCGGCCAGCGGCGTGACCGCGGCGGCCGCGCGACCGGCCTGCAGCGCGCTGGTGAGCAGCGGGGCTGCCGCTCCTGCCACGGCGGAGCGCGACTCAGGGAGGGAGATGGCGGCGCCGCCGACGGCAGCGGCCACCAGCGGAAGGGTGATCCAGCGCATGATGTCCTTGGGAGATCGGGCCGCATCCACGTCGTGCGGCACCCTCCTCAGACGCCGAGGAGAACGCCCCATGACGCAGGAGCGGGAGATGGCGTCATCACCGGCGATCCCGGTCGTCCCTGAGTCGTGGACCGCGAACGGCACGATCACCGCTGGCCTCGGAGGACGTCGCGGGAAACCTCCGCGACCGCGGTCGACAGCAGGGACGCGGAGCTCCGCCACGAGACCCGGGCCGCGCTGCTGGGCATCGAGGCGGCGGCGTCAGCCCTGAGCCGTCACCGGGAGCTCCTCACGGTGCAGCAGCTCGATGAGCTGTCCAAAGGACTCGTCGCTGAGGTCCAACGGCTGCGCGCGCTACTCGACGACAGATCGCCGGCCCCGGCGCGCTTCGACCTGCGCGACGCCATCACCCCCGTCCTGACCTGTGCACGTGCTGACGGCCTCGACATCCGGTCGAACGTGCCTCCGGGCGTCGCCGTGATGGGGGCACCGGACAGCGCGGCACAGGTCGTGGTCGCGCTCCTCACGAACGCCAAGCGGCACGCCCCCGGCTCACCGGTCGACGTCGACGTGTCGTTCGCGGACGACATGGTCGTCGTCCACGTCGAAGACCGCGGGCCTGGCGTTCCAGCCTCGTTGCAGGAGCGCGTGTTCGAGCGGCACATGCAGGCCGTCGGCAGCGACGGCTCCGGCCTTGGCCTGTTCATCGCCCGCCGGTTGATGGAGGAGCAGAACGGGACCATCTCGGTGCTGCCCCGCGCCGGTGGCGGGAGCTCGTTCGTGCTGCAGTTCCTTCGCGCGCCGGATGAGACGACCGGTGGCGACCCGACGCTGCTCCGACGGGGACCGGCGGGCTCGACATCATGAGCCACCGCGTCCTCATCGTGGAGGACCATCCGCTCGTTGCGATGGGTCTCCAGCTCGCGCTGGCCGCTCGCGGGTGGCCGGTCGAGACCACGAGCGGCCCCACCGCGGCCGCCGTGATCGAGCACGCCGGCACGTTCCAGCCCGAGTGCGTGCTGCTCGACATCCACCTCGGTGCCGCCGTGGGCAGCGGTGTCGACCTCATCGATCCGCTCCGCCGGACGGGCGCCACCGTGGTGATGCTCACCGGCGAGACCGATCGATTCGTGCTGGCAACGTGCGTCGAATCGGGAGCACACGGCTGGATCGGCAAGAGCGCCTTCCTGGCCGAGGTGGTCGCGTCCATCGAGGATGTGCTGGCCGGTCGGTCGCTGATCGGACGAGCGACCCGTGAGGCGCTCCTCGGCGAGCTCCGGGAGCAACGGTCGCACCGACAGAACACCCTCTCCCCGTTCGGGCGGCTGACCCCGCGCGAGCAACGGGTGCTCGGCGCGCTGATCGAGGGCGCCTCGGCGGAGGAGATCGCAGAGGCCCACGTCGTGGCCCTCTGCACGATCCGAGCCCAGATCCGGGCCATCCTGCACAAGCTCGGAGTGCGCTCGCAGCTCGCGGCGGTGGCGCAGGCGAACCGCGCCGGGTGGCGGCCGCCAGTCGAGCGGGCGCAGCTCGTCGGAACCAGGTGAGGCCGGCGTGGTGACCACCACGCCTCGACGCTGAGCCGCCCAACACCGCCCGGACACGCGCAGAAGCCCCCGGCCACGCGCAGGAGCCGGGAGCCTCGTTGCTCGATGGGGGATCCCCACACAGAACCCCCGAGCGATCTACCAGCTCTTGATCATGTTCAGGACGGTCGGAAGCACTGACACGATCATGAAGACCGGCATGAAGCAGAAGATGATCGGGAAGATCATCTTGACCGTCAGCTTGGCCGCCTTCTCCTCGGTGCGCTGTTGCTTCTTGGACCGCATCTCCGCTGACTGGAGCCGCAGGGTCTCGGCCAGCGGCACGCCGTGCTTCTGGGCCTGGAGCAACGCCGTGACCAGCTGGCGGATCTCGGCGATCTGCACACGGTCACCCATGGTGCGAAGCGCCTGAGCTCGAGGGACACCGGCCTGCATGTCGCTGAGGGTGCGCTTCAGCTCGTCGGCCAGCGGACCCTCGCTGGTGTTCGCCACGCGAGTGAGCGCCGCATCGAAGCCGAGCCCCGCCTCGACACAGATGGTCAGCTGATCGATGGTGTCCGCGGCCTTGCTCCTGATGGCCTCTTGCCGCTTCTCCCGCACGCTCAGCACCCAGTAGTCGGGTAGGAAGAACATCACGAGCGCCGCGATCAGGCCGAACACCGGCTGACCGATGAGGAAGAGCAGGAAGGCCGAGGCCAGTGACAACACGAGCTTGATGCCCAGCAGACGAGCCAGGTCCAGTCCGTAGGGATGCCCGGCCTGCACCAGCTTGACCTCCAAGCCGTCCACCAGCTGATGAGGGATCACCCTGCGGGCAGCAGTACCGACCTGGCGCATGATGGCGCTGCTCCGGCCAGGCGGCGCGGCCGACAGGGGAAGCCCGGCGAAGAGGTTCGCTCGCGCCTTCGATGGTGTTGCCGTGAGCGCCCACCAGAAGGCCGCGACAGCACCGACCATCGCCATGGCTCCGAAGATGACTGTGATGTTCATGGTTCAGCTCCTTGTGGGCATCGCTGATGTCACAACGCGATGGAGTTGACGATCCGACGCACCCAGAACCCACCGATCAGCAGCAGGAAGCCACCGCAGATGAGTGAGAACAAGCCGAACCCGTGGAAGAGGAGGGAGAAGGCGTCGGGGTTGGTGCGCCATTGCAACAGGCCCATCACGAAGGGGAGGATCGTCAGGATGCGGGCCGACAGACGGCCTTCCGCGGTGAGTGTGAGCACCTGACGCTGTGTGCGCTCACGCTCCCGGACCGTGTTGCTCACCTTGCCGAGGGTCTCAGAGAGGTTTCCGCCGGTGTCCCGGTTGATGTCGACGGCACCGACCACCCACTCGAGATCGACGTTGTCCATGCGCACCGCGACCGCCCGCAGCGACTCCGACAGGTCACGACCGAGGCGGGTCTCGGTCAGCACGTGGGCGAACTCGCTGCGGGCTGGCTCCTCAGCCTCCTCGGCCACCGAGTCAAGGGCCTGGGTGATGCCGAACCCGCTCCGCAACGACGTGGTGACCAGCTGGAGCACGTCAGGCAGCTGGTCGGCGAAGGCCCGCCGGCGCTTGGTCTTCCTGCGCTGCACGTGGAACCGGGCGCCCAGGCACACCACGACCGCCAGGATCAACGCGAGGAGAGGACCACCGAGGAACAGACCGACGAAGCCGACCACGATGGCGATGACCGCCACCAAGGCGACGAACTCACCGGGCTTGATGCCGATGTTCGCCACCGAGAGGTTGGTGGCCAGATCGCCCTTGCGGGCCATCTCCTCGAACATCGAGATCGTGCGCTGGCCCATCTCGGACATCCGCTTCGGTTGCTGGATGCCCAGACGTACCCGGGAGACCCGCTGGCGGGGCCACACGAGCAGCACGAGGGCCACCAGGGAGCCGAACACGGCGAGCGCCGGAAGCCATGGGAACGACGACTCAGATGGCTCGAGCGCTGCAGCCGGCGGCGCCGGCCGGCTGTACGCCGTCGTGGCCGGGGCCAGCGTGGTGGCCGGGGCCAGCGTGGTGGCGGGGGCCACCGTCGTGGCGGGGGCGGCCGTGGTCGGCGGAGGCGTCGTGGCCACCACCTTGGTCAGCAGGTCCGCCACTCGGGCGAACGCCGCCGACAACGCCCCCGGGTCTTCGGCCGCGGTGACCGTACCGAGGGCCTGAAGCGCCGCGACGTCGGTCTCGGGGGTGGTGAGGCTGATGGTCTCGACATGGTCGCCCTGGACGGCAGCCACCGCCGCCTCGAGTGTGGCGGAGCTCCCGCTGTCCTTGCCGTCCGACAGCACCACGAGGGCCTTGTTGGCGGCCGCCGGCGTGTAGGCGTTGACCGCGGCCATGACGCCGTCATAGAGGAGCGTGTGGTGGCTGAAGGCCGCCAGGGCGGAGATCTGCTGACCCAGCAGCGCGCGGTCTGTGGTGGGAGCGGTCGGAGCCGAGACGGTCTCGCCGAAGGACACCAGCCCGATGCGCACGTTCGGCGGCATCTGGTTGATGAACTCGACTGCCGCCGCCTTGGTCTGCTCGATGGCCTGACCTTTCATCGAGCCCGAGGTGTCGACCACCAGCATGACCTCGAAGTTCTCGGCGGTGACCTGAGCGTGCGCGGTGCCGGTGATCGACGCGGCGCCGATGCAGGACCCCACGAGCGTGACGAGGCACAGCAGGAGACGCTTCATCGTGACCACACCTCCGCAGCGCCGAACAGGGCGGCGGGCAGGACGATGTTGCGGTCAGCCAGCTTGTCCACGAAGACCGGACGGATGCCGGTCGAGACCAGCTGCTGGCGCGGGTGGTCGTACTTGAAGATGTCCTGGAGGGTGATGATCTCGCCCTCCATCCCGACCACCTCGGTCACATGGCTGATGCGCCGGCCGCCGTCACGGAACCGGTCCACGTGCACGATCACGTCGAGCGCGCTGGCCACCTGCTCCCGGATCGCCCTGGTCGGCAGGTCGAAGCCCGCCATCAACACCATCGTCTCGATGCGGGACAGCGCGTCGCGGGGCGCGTTGGCGTGCACCGTCGACAGCGAACCGTCGTGACCGGTGTTCATGGCCTGGAGCATGTCCAGCGCCTCGGCGCCCCGGACCTCACCCACGATGATGCGGTCGGGCCGCATGCGCAGAGCGTTCCTGACCAGGTCTCGGATGGCGATCTCGCCCTGGCCCTCGATGTTCGCCGGACGAGCCTCCAGCCGGATGACGTGGTCCTGGTGCAGCTGGAGCTCCACGGCGTCTTCGATGGTCACGATGCGCTCGTCCTCGGGCACGAAGCTCGAGAGGACGTTGAGCAGCGTCGTCTTGCCGGTACCCGTGCCACCGGACACGAGGATGTTGAGACCGCCCTCGACGGCATTGGACAGCAACGACGCCACCTGCTCGCTCATCGTCCCCATCGCCACCAGATCACGCACCTGGAACGGGTCCTTGGCGAACTTCCGGATGGTGAGGATCGAGCCATCGAGCGACAGCGGGGGAACGATCACGTTGACGCGAGAGCCGTCGAGGAGCCGAGCATCCACCATGGGAGAGGCCTCGTCGACGCGACGCCCGACTTGCGACACGATGCGGTCGATGACCCGCCGTAGATGTTCCTCGGAGATGAAGCTGGCACGGGTGCGTTCGATGACGCCCTTGCGCTCGACGTAGATGTAGTCGGAGCCGTTGACCATGATCTCGGTGACGGTGGGGTCGGCCAGGAACTGCTCGATGGGACCGAGGCCCATGACGTCCCGAGCGATGTCACCGATCAGGACCTGCTTCTCCTGTTGCGACAACGCCGTGTCGGTCGCGGCCATGAGCGCGCCGATCTCGGCCACCACCATGGAGTGGAGCTGCGTCTCGTCCTGGGTCTCGAACAGACGAGTACCCAACCGGTCGAACAGCTGGTCGTGGACCTTGCTCTTGAAGCCGGCCAGACCATCGATGGGAGTGGCAGGACGGTACGCGGAGAGGTCGCCGCTCTGTGCCTGATTGATGCGATCAGTGAGGCTCATCGCCGCCACCCTCGCTTCGGCTTCTGCGCGTCGGTGATCGGCGCGAACAGCTGTGACAGCTGCTGGAGTCGCTTCGACACCTCTGCCTTCGGCAGGCTCTTGACGACCGGCGTGCCGATGTTCAACGCCGTGGGGATCTCGCGGCTCGACGGGATCTGGACGGCGGCCTCCATGCCCACCGCCTCCTCGGCATCCGAGATCTCGAGGCCGACCTTGGCGTCGGACCGGTTGAGCACGAACGTGCGCGCCGCCTTGACCCCGATGCGGTCCAGGGCGTCGATCGCCTTGCGCAGGCTCTTGATGCTGGTCACGTCCAGGGAGGACACCACGAGCAGGTCGGTAGCGCACTCGATGGCCGCGAGCGTGCGCTCATCCAGCCCCGCAGGAGTGTCCACCACGACGAAGGCGAACTCCTGCGCCAGCAGGGGCAGCACCGTCGAGACGTGCCTGTGCGTCACGACATCGGCGTCGACCGGGTTGTCAGCACCCGCCAGGACGAACAGGTCGTCGTAGGGGGTGAGGAAGAGCTTCACCGTGGTGGCGTTCATCTCGTCGGTGCGAGCGAGCTGGGCCAACGTGCGCTCGGGCTGGAGCGCCAGCGCGGTGGCGAGGTCCCCGAACTGCACGTCCATGTCCACGGCCACCACCTGGCCGGGGTGACGCTGTGCCAACGCCACCGAGAGGTTCGAGGCGACGGCAGTCTTGCCGGAGCCTCCCTTGGGGGACAGGACGACGATGACCTTGCCCGTGGCCCGGGGCGGTCCCCAGCCGTTGGACCTGATGTCGACACCGATCTCCCGGATGGCGGCCGCCAAGTCCGGCGGCAGGTCGTCTCCGACGATGACGGTCGGTCGGTCGCTCATCACTTCACCACCGTGAAGACGTTGCCGAGGGTGATGATCTGCGTGCCGTCGTCAGAGACGGTGGCGGGCTCGTTGGCCAGCCAGACGTGCCCGAACTCAGTGGCGAACACGAAGCGCTCCGACTGCGCGGGAGTGAGCGCCAGCGTGACGATGTACTCCGACGCGGTGACCTGCTCGACACCCGCCTTGTTGCCCTCGTCAGGCTGCACCGGCTGGTTGGTCGTCTGCACGTTGGTGACCAACACCTTCTGGAACTCCAGGTGCGTGGTGCTCGGGGTCTTGGCCGGCGTCGAGGTGTCCGACTCCGCCTTGTTGGTGTCGAACGGGTCGAAGCTGAGGTAGACCCCCACCGTGTCGCCCTTGGCGATGGTGCCGCCGACGGCTCGCTCGGGGGTGAGCTGCGCCGAGACCTGGACCTTGTCCTGCACGCTCGGGTCCACCTGGTTCTTCTCCGCCAGACGGGCCGCGACCAGCTGGTCGCCGGGCTGGAGGTCCGAGGCCGCGACCGCGTCGGCGCTCACGTCCCGAAGGTCGTTGACCGCGCCAGGCTGCACGAGGCGGTTCGGCACCTTGTCGGTGGAGACCGAGGCCCTGATGGTGTCGGCATCGGACCCCTTCGGGACCAGCTTGTCGACGACGTACACGTCCATCAGGGCTTCCTTGGCCTCGGCCTTGTTCTTGGCCGAGCTGACGTAGCCCACGAGGGACAGCGTTCCGATGATCGCGCACAGCACTGCTGCTGCGATCCCTGTGATCCGCCGCTTGTTCATGATGTGTGGGGATTGCCTTTCCGTGTGGTGTTAGCTGTCGAGGTAGACGTAGCAGGCACTTTGGAGAGCACCCGTCGTGCAGGAGGCACCGGTGGTTCCACCGGCGGTGGAGACGAAGCTGGTCACGTAGCCGTAGAGGCACGGCTTGTTGCTGTCGCCCAGGGTCGTCGCGTCGCCCGTGAAGGAGCCGACCTTGCAACGAGCCGTCATGGCTCCGCCCTTTTCGCTGCCGTTGCCTGACCAGCCGAGGACGTGGAAGCCCACCAGGTTGGTGATGGTGTAGTCACTGCCGCCACCACCACCGGTCGCTGACCCCCACACCGGCAGGAGCACGTCCTTGCCGACGTAGAAGTCCAGGCTCGAGGAGTCACAGCTCGTACCGGTGAAGCTGTTGCCGTTGGCGTCGTGCAGGGTCTGGCTGAGCGACTTCAGCACGCAGCCGTCGGTGACGAAGCCCTTGGAGTTGCTGCTCTGGCCGGAGGTGTCACCATCGCGGGTGCAGGACGTCCGGTTGACCTGGCCGTAGAGCATGAGTGGGGTTCCCGTTGTCGTGGCGTTGCCCGTCGTGAACGAATCGGGGAAGGCACACGCCGAGAACGTGAAGGGGAAGATCACGCCGGCGCTCAGCTGCGACCACTTCGCGGTGGCCGGCCGGTTCATGGTGGTGGTGGTCATCCCGATGACCTTGGCGAAGGTGTAGCTCATCGTCTCGTGCGCCGTCGCGGTCACGAAGCCTGCGGGGCACGACCCCGCGGTGAGGTTCGCGGTCTGGCCGTTGCCGATGGCGGCGGAGAGACGGATGTAGGTGTTGTATCCAGCCGGCGAGAGACCACCTCGCTCGACACAGTCCTTCGCCATGGCGAGCGTCACGGCGTCGGCGCTGTTCTGGGCCGACCGAGCCACCGCGACCGCTCGGCCGACATCGACCGCGATGGCCACGACGGCCAGCAGGAACGCGGAGCAGAGGACGAGAAGGATCGTCGTCACGCCGGCGTCATCTCGTCGGTTCAACCGCATGGCATGGTCGCCTTTTCGGTGACAGGGATGTTCGACCAGGTGTGGACGAACGGGATCGAAACCGTGTAGGTCGTTGTGGCCTTCGCCGTGACCGCCGGAGGGGTGGCGGTCTGGTAGGCCGGGTTGGTCAGCGCCGGGCAGGCAGGGCTGTCGAGCGTCACAGTGATGCCATCGGTGGGGTTCGGGTCGGCGTTCGGAGACGCGACACCGGGTTTGAGGGACAGCGCACGAGCGCCGTCACGAGCCGCTCCCACCACGCGGCTCTTCGTGGAGAACAGACCGGCGAGCGCGATGATGCACACGATCACCGCGATCAGGAACGGCATGACGAGGACGAGCTCGATGGCGACGACACCGTGGTCGTCACGTGTGGTTGGCCGGCGGCGTGAGATCATCAGGACTCCATAGAGAGCGCGAAAGGGGGAGGCCGGAGCCTCCCCCCTCCTACCGTCCGAGGACGAGGCTCAGATGCCGTTGATGAGGGTCGTGAGCTTGCCGGTGAGGGCGGAGAAGACGCCCGTCCACGCCAGCACGGTGAGGCCGCCGATGAGGACACCGGCCATGACGACGTACTCGATGGCGACGAGGCCATCGTCCTCGGTGGCCTCCACGGCCTCCGGGGTGAACTTCTCAGCGAGGTTCAGCATTGTGGATGTTGCTCCTTGGGATCGTCCCCGATCCCCGCCGATCGGGGAGGGGCTGCGAGCGACGCTAAGGACGAGCTCGAGCAGGCGAATCGTCAAAGTTGATGATTTGCCGCCGCACCATCGCCCGTACCGTCGAGCCCATGCCTGCGCCCGCGATCGTGAAGAAGCACGCCCTCAACGCCGCAACGGCGGCCCTGTTCGGCCTCGCCTTCTGGCGCGTCGGCCTCAGCCCGGAGCTCCCCGCCGTGCTCGCCTTCATCTTCGGCGGCATGCTCCTGGCGGTGATCGACTGGAAGGTCCAGCGCCTGCCGACCCGTCTCGTCTACTACACGCTCGCCGGCGTCGGCGCCGGCCTGGCCTTCGCCTCGCTGGTCGAGTGGGACTGGCGCCCGCTGGCGGCCGCCGTCGCCGGTGGGTTGTTGTTCGCCAACGCGTTCTTCCTGCTGTGGTTCGTCACGACGAAGCTCTCCGGGATGCAGCTCCTCGGCTTCGGCGACGTCCGCCTGGCCGCGGTCCTCGGGTTGTTGCTCGGCTGGTACGGCCTGCCGTACGTGCTCTACGGCGCGATCGCCGGGCACGTCCTCGCCCTGGTGCTCGCCGTTGCGATGAGCATCAAGCAGCGCAAGCTGCTGTTGCGCTACTCGTTCGGACCGCCCTTGATCGCCGGCACGCTGGCGGTCGTGCTCTTCCACGTGTGAGGCCGTGGAGGGACGGACGCCCTCTGCGCCGAGTGATGTTCAGCGAGCGCGGCCGAGGGTGACCGCAGCGTCCCGGTGGAGCCGGCCGAAGTTGTAGTAGGCCGCGCACGCGCCCTCGGAGGAGACCATGCACGTCCCGATCGGCGTCTCCGGCGTGCACGCGGTGCCGAACACCTTGCACTCCCACGGCTTGATCACGCCTTTCAGCACCTCACCGCACTGGCAGGCCTTCGGATCGGCCACCCGGACGCCCGGCACGTCGTAGGCCAGCTCGGCGTCGAATGCCGCCAGCTCAGGCCGCAGCTTGAGCGCGCTCTGCGAGATGAAGCCCAGGCCCCGCCACTCGAAGTGCGGTCGGAGCTCGAACACCTCGGCCAGCAGCTGCAGCGCCCGCGGGTTGCCCTCGTCGCGGACGACGCGGGTGTACTGGTTCTCGATCTCGCAGCGTCCGTCGCGGATCTGGGCCAGCAGCATGGTGATGGCCTGGAGGATGTCGAGCGGCTCGAAGCCGGCCGTCACCAGCGGCTTGCCGTACTGCTCGGTCACGAACCGGTAGGGCCGGTTGCCCACGACGGTCGAGACGTGCCCCGGGCCGAGGAAGCCGTCGAGGCGGAGGTCCGGAGACTCGAGGATGGCCTTGATGGGCGGGACGATCGTGACGTGGTTGCAGAAGACCTTGAAGTTGGTGACGCCCAGATCGCGGGCCCGCAGCACGGTCACCGCCGTGGACGGTGCGGTGGTCTCGAAGCCGACCGCGAAGAACACGACGTCCCGGTCCGGCGTCTCCTGGGCGATCTTCAGCGCGTCGAGGGGCGAGTACACGAAGCGGACGTCGGCGCCGCGCGCCTTGGCCTCGAGCAGGTTCCCACGGCTCCCGGGCACCCGCATCATGTCGCCGAAGGACGTGAAGATCACGTCCGGCGTCTCGGCCACGGCGATGGCGTCGTCGACCCGGCCCATGGGGATGACGCACACGGGGCACCCCGGCCCGTGGACGAGCTCGACTCCCTCGGGCAGCACGTGCTCGATACCGTGGCGGTAGATGGTGTGGGTGTGGCCGCCACAGACCTCCATGAACTTGAAGTGGTCGTCCCCGGCCTGCTCGGTGATGCGGGCCACCAGCGCGCGGGCGGCCGCGGGATCGCGGTACTCGTCGACGAACCTCATGGCGTCCGCCCGTCACCGGCCGGCGAGGCGAACAGCGCGTCGACCTCGGCGTTGTAGACCTCGCCGAGCATCTGCAGCGAGGCGAGGGCCAGGCGGGCCTCCTCCTCGTCGATCTTCGACATCGCGAAGCCGACGTGGATGAGGACCCAGTCGCCGCACTGGACGTCCTCGTCCTCCAGCAACCCGATGTTGATCGTCCGGCCGACGCCGCTCACGTCGACGCGCGCGAGGTGCTCGTGGTCGAGCAGCTCGACCACCTGGCCCGGGATCCCGAGGCACATGTCAGCCCTCCTCTTGGTCGGTCATCTTCTCGGCCACGATCGCCACCTTCACCTTCACGTCGGGCTCCACCTTCAGCAGGAGGATCCGGGGCGGCTCGAGCCCGAAGTCCCGCACGTCGAAGGTCTTCTCGCCGGCCAGGATCACCTGCCCGTCCACCGCTTCGAGGGTCATCTCGTCCGCGTAGCGGCGGGTGACGCCCTTGAACGTGAGGTCACCCTCCACGCGGTAGCGGCCGTCGTCGGCGGTCTCCGCCATGACCGTGAGATCACCAGCGATGGTCGGGTAGCGCCGGGCGTCGATGCGCCGGCGGAGCTCGCGGTCCTCGAACGGGTTGCCAGAGCTGAGCTGCGCGACCGGGAGCTCGAGGTGCGCGCTCGGCGGCACGCGCAGATCGACACCGCCCTCGTCGTGCACCTCGAGGTCCAGCCATCCCTCGAGGCCGTCGGTCTCGGTGTGGATGGGATGGAGGGAGGAACGCGCTTCGATCCAGACGCGCGAGCGCCCGGGGACGATCCGATAGCGGGCCACCCCCCTTGTTACATCTTCCGCAACCGCCGGTAGCGGTTGACGTCGCGAGCCATGTCCTACATCTCCCTCATCTTGAGGTACCGCGCGACGTCGGGAAGGGACTTCACGACCACGGCGGCCAGGGCGACCAGCAGGGCCGACAGGAACAGACGGCGGATCACACGCCACTCCTCTCCTCGTTGGGGACGAACAGCTCGGCGAGCGCGTCCAGCACCGCATCCACGCCCCGGTCGACGGCGGCGGCGACCGGGCTGGAGAGGCCGATGCGTTCCTCGATCACCGCGGGCTGGCAGCCTACGACCAGCACGCGGTCCACCCGGCCGCCCAGCGACGACAGCATGCCGAGCACGACGGCCGGGTTCATCGAGTGAGCGTCCAGAGCCGGAGCGGGTCCGTCGTCAGCCGCGCCGCCGTCGTCCCTGCGCAGCTCCAGCTCCGGCTCGATGATGGCGACGGTGCCGGGCGGCTCGCCCATGGGAACGGCGTCGACCAGGACGAGGGCGTCGTAGCCGTCGAGCAGCTCGTAGGCGAGGTGCACCCCGCGGATCCCGAAGTCCGCCGCCCGCACGCCGTCGGGGAGCGACCGGCTGGCCAGGCGGTTCGCCACCTCGACCCCGAAGCCGTCGTCGCCAAGGAAGATGTTGCCGATGCCGGCGACGAGGATCCGGCGCCCACTCGTCCCGGCCGCTCCGGCCATCCGCTCGCTCGGCTCGCTCATCCCAGCACCTCGACCTCGTCGGGGTGGAAGAACAGGTAGCGGCCCTGCCACTCGAACAGCTCGGCGGCCGGGTCGTCGTCGAGGGTCACCGCCAGGTGCTCGGCCCCGTCGACGTCCGTGAACACACCGGCGACCTTGGCCGTACGGCCGGCGAGGAAGAGGTCGTGGGCATCGGCCCGCCGAGAGGGGTTCAGGCGGACCGGCGTGCCCTTCCCGACCTCCACCCCGCCGACCCACGTGGTGTCCGTCCAGGGGTCGACGCTGGCGTCGACGGCTGGCTCCCACCACGGCAGCACCTCCGGCTCGGTCGCCGTCGCATCGGCCGCAGGACCGATCGAGCGGACCGCGCCGTGCAGGCGCTCCCACAGCTCCGGGGGCATGTCATCGCACCGATCGACGATGGCCGCGGCGCGGCGGTCGGTCCCGCGCGCCTCGGCCTTCTCCTCGTCCGTGAGCGTCAGCACCCGCAGCGCGAGGATCTCGTCGATCTCGGTGGCGTCGCAGAAGTCGCCCGCGCTCTCCGGAGCCACGGCGGGATGGTCGTAGAGGATGATCGGCGAGGACAGGACAACCCGCGATCCGCCGTCCGCGCCGATCAGCACCGGGAAGGTGCCGTCGTTGGCACAGCCGGCCACGGCCTCGCGCGCCGACGCGGGAGGATCGAGCAGTGAGACGAACTCGGCGTCGTGCGCGGCGAGCAGGGTGTGGACCGCCACCAGGGACCGGGCCATCACCGCGTCCCGGCCGGCGCCCACCCCCCGCCAGTCGGTGCAGCACTGGACCTCGACCGTCAGCTTCACCAGGCCTGCGGCGCCCTCGGCCCACGCCGTCGACAGCTTGACCAGGCCGTCGACCCGCTCCCGCCGCCGCACCGCCCGCCCGACGACCCGGCCGGCCGAGTCGGTCAGCAGCTCCGTGCTGTCACCCGCGTCGAGGACGAGCGGCGTCTCGAGCGGCTCCTCCGTGACCGGGAGGAGCGGCAGCACCGCCACGTCGACCTCGTGCTCCACCGCTTCGTCCCAAGCCACCCACTGCACGCCGTCGACGGCCACGAGCTCGGCCGGCGAGAAGGACCCATCGGGTTGTACGGCTTCGACGGACCGGTGCTGCACCTGCAGGCAGCGGATGCGCACCGTCACGCGGGCGTCACCGCCGGGGTCGGCCACGACCTCGGTGCGCATGCTCGACCGCTCCGAGCCCTCCGCCGCGGCGTAGGCCGGCGGCGCCAGCACGCCGAACTGCCACCGCAGCTGGTTCTTCCGGGCCGAGGCGCGGTACGGGTACAGGACATAGCCCTCGTAGAGCACCGCGTCGGCCACCGCGCGGGCCGCGACGAAGGGATCGGCGTCGGTCGCACCGCGGGCCGTCAGGTCGGCGGCGCTCATCTGGCCTCCTCCCCGGCCTCCTTGAGCAGCTGCTCGAAGGCCTCCTCCCAGGTCGGCAGAGCCCGCCGGGCCTTGAAGCGGGTGAGGGCGTCGAGCGTGTCGCGAGAGACCCGCAGCCAGGCGCTGTTGGGGAAGTAGCGGTCCATCACGTCCCGCCAGACCTGCACCGGCAGACGGTAGGAGGCCTCCTCGTGCCAGGCGACGGGAGAGGTCGCCATCCCGCCTGCCGCGGGCGCCCTGAAGATGGTGCCGGAGAAGAGGAGGAGGATCGGGATCTCGCCGCCGTCCAGGCCGTGGAGGTACTTGGCCGCCGCGACCTCGAAGTCGTAGGTGCACGTGACGGGCAGATCGATCTCGGTCACCGCGTCGAAGCCGGGCACGACCGTGCTGACGTGGGTCCACAGGAACGGTCGGAGGGTGTCGCCCCACCGCGGCGCCTCGCCGAACAGCTCGACCAGGCGGGCCTGCTCCTCGGGCTCGTAGCGCCGCTTCTGCGGCTCGATCATGAGCTGGCAGCGGAGCGCGACCGCGTGGACCGGCAGCGCGTCGGCCTCGGTCAGCCTGAGGCGCAGCGCCAGCGTCGGCACCGCGGCGTGGGGCTCGGCCCGCGCGCCCAGCACCTCGAACGAGATCGAGCTCACGGCTGGCGCTCCCCGGCCCGGACGGTCTCGGCCCGGGCCCGGACCCGGTCGAAGAACGCGTCGAGGGCGTCGTGGGCCTCCTGCCCGCCGTCGAAGCCCCGCCAGAGTCGGCGAAGCTGCCCGACCATCTCGTAGCAGGCGTCGATCGGCACGAGGTAGCACTCCGGGGTCCCGGCGCCCGGGCGCTGCGAGCGCACGAGGAAGGCTTCGACGTCGGGCAGGAGCGTCGCCAGGTCCGGGTGGGCCGCCACGATGTCGTCCCACGTGTCGAGGGGGAGCAACGACTCCGTCGCGCCGGCCGGGCTCGGGTAGAACGCGGCCACGCGCTCGAGGCTGGAGTTCACGAAGAAGAAGGCCACGCTCACCGGGATCTGCAGGCTGTCCCACTGGCCCGGGGAGAGCTCGAAGTCGGGAAACGTCAGGTAGCGGTCGGGCACGGCGCGGTACCGCCGGCCGCCGGCGCCCTCCGGCGTCAGGAGCAGGAAGCAACCGTGGCAGGTGCAGAGCAGGTTGCGCTGCTCGAGGTCGACGACGTGCACGTGCTCATCGGGGATGGGCGTCGCGCAGAGGTCACACCGCTCGCCGGGGCGCGGTCGTTCACGGGGGCGGCTGCTGCGGATCCGGGCCAGCTCGCTCAGCGGGTCGGCCGCCGGACCCTCCGCGCTGCCGGCCGGCGGCGTCACCGGACGGCCACCTCTGGCTTCTGTCCCAGCTCGACGGCGGTCGTCACCCCCGGGGCATCCGCCGCGTTCGGCTCCTCGACGTCGATGGTCACGATCTCCGGTGCGGCGTCGGCGATGGCCCGCTCGACCTCCGTGCGGAGGGTGACGGCCGACGACGGGCAGCCGTCGCAGCTGCCCAGCAGCCGGAGGTGGACCGCGCCCACGGCCTCGTCCAGCTCCAGCAGCTCGACGTCGCCGCCGTGGCCCTGCAGGAACGGACGCACCGAGTCGAGCGCGGCCGCCACCCGGGTCGCGAGGTCCTGGGGGTGGAGGCCGTGCACGACGAAGAGGCTCCCGAGCAGCTCGTCGTCGACCAGCACGGTCAGCAACTCGGGAGCCTCGACCTGGACGAGCTCGACGACCCGGGCCAGGCCCGCGCCGTAGAGCTCCGTCACCAGGCGGAGCAGCTCCTCCGCCTGGTCGAACGTACGGGGATCAGCGCTGACCCGGAGCTGGTCGAACAGCGCCTCGATCCGGTCGCCCGTGGCGCGCAGATCGATGGTCGCCTCCCCGACGGTCGGGTCGGGCTGCGGCACCCCGGGATCGGCCATGTGACCCCCTGGCCTCAGGCCAGCTCTTCGTGGTTGAGCGTCGAGGGCGAGTGCACCTTCTTCAGCACCTTGCCCTTGCCGAGGTACATGTGCACCCCGCAGGGCAGGCACGGGTCGAAGCTGCGCACGGCCCGCATGATGTCGATGCCCTTGAACGTCTCGGGCGGGTTCTCCTCGAAGATCGGGGTGTTCATCACCGCGTCCTCGTAGGGGCCGGGCGTGCCGTAGATGTCACGCGGGTTGGCGTTCCACGGCGTCGGCGGGTACGGGTGGTAGTTGGCGATCTTGCCGCCCCTGATGACCATGTGGTGCGAGAGCACGCCCCGCACCGCCTCCGTGAACCCGCAGCCGATGCCCTCGTCCGGCACCTCGAAGGGCTCCCACGTCTTCGTGCGCCCGACGCGGACCTCGGCCAGCGCCTTCTCGATGGAGTGGAGCGCCGCGCCCGCGGCGTAGGCCTGGAAGTAGGTCCGGGCCCGGTCCCGCTCGATGGCGTTCGACCACTGCGGGATCTTCCACTCGAAGGTGACCTCGGGCTTGAGGGCGGTCTTCGGCAGGTTGATGACCACGCTGTGGCCGGTCGCCTTGACGAAGCCGCTGAGGTCGACGAGGCCCGACAGGGCAGTCGACCACAGGCGGGCGATCGGCCCACCGCCCGTGTCGAGGGCGAGGTGGTCCTTGCCGTCGAACCAGCGTGGCGACATGACCCAGCTGTACTTGCCGTCGAAGTCGCGCTTCTGGGGCTGTGGGATGGTGTGCTGGTTCCAGGGGTGGTTGCGGTCGACCGGGTTGCCCAGCGGGTCCTTGGTCACGAACATCTCCTGGCCTTCCCAGCTGTCGTAGAACGAGCTGCCGAGGAGGATGCGGATGCCCAGGTTGATGTCGACCAGGTCGTTGGTGACGAGCTTGCCGTCGACGATGACGCCCGGCGTGACGCCCATGGCACGACCCCACCGGGTCATGTCCCTGTAGTTGAAGTTGCACTGGTCGGGGTCCTGGAAGGCGCCCCAGCAACCGAGCAGCACCCGGCGGCGGCCGACCTCCTCGTAGCCCGGCAGAGCTTCGTAGAAGAAGTCGAACAGGTCGTCGTGGAGCGGCACGACGCGCTTCATGAACTCCACGTAGCGCATCAGCCGCGTGTAGTAGTCGGTGAAGAGCTGGATGGTGGCGGTCGTGCCCACGCCGCCCGGGTACAGGGTCGAGGGATGCACGTGGCGCCCCTCCATCAGGCAGAACATCTCCCGCGTCCAGCGGCTGACCTGCAGGGCCTCGCGGTAGAACTCGCCCGAGAACGGGTTGAGCGCCCGCATGATGTCGCCGATGGTCTTGTAGCCGTGGTCGCCGGCGTGCGGTGCCTCGGTGACGTTGGCCCGCTCCAGGACGCCCGGGTTCGTCTCGGCGACCATCTTCTCGCAGAAGTCGACACCGACCAGGTTCTCCTGGAAGATGTTGTGGTCGAACATGTACTCGGCCGCCTCGCCGAGGTTGACGATCTGCTCCCCGAGCGCCGGCGGGTGCACGCCGTACGCCATGTTCTGCGTGTAGCAGGAACAGGTGGCGTGGTTGTCGCCGCAGATCCCGCAGATGCGGCTGGTGATGAAGTGGGCGTCGCGGGGGTCCTTGCCCTTCATGAAGATGCTGTAGCCACGGAAGATCGACGAGGTGCTGTGGCACTCGGCGACCTTGCCCTGGCCGAAGTCGATCTTCGTGTAGATCCCGAGGCTCCCGACGATGCGAGTGATCGGGTCCCAGGCCATCTCGACGAGGCCGTTGGCGTCCTTCACCGGAGTCTTGGTGGCCATGTCCCCTACCTCCACGAGCCCTTGTAACCGGTCAGGAGCTCCTTGCCCGGCGTTCGCCATTTCGGTTCCTCATCGACCGTCTTGGCCGTGATCTTGCGCAGGCTCCTGATCGCGGAGCCGTACATCTTGCTGCCGCGGGTCGAGACCTTGGACCCCGGCGGTTCGTCCATGAAGGGCATGAACTTGTCCGGGAAGCCGGGCATCGTGCAGCCGATGCAGATCCCCCCGACGTTCGGACAACCGCCCACGCCGTTGACCCAGCCGCGCTTGGGAACGTTGCACTTGACCACGGGGCCCCAGCAGCCGAGCTTGACGATGCACTTCGGCGAGCCGTACTCCGTGGCGAAGTCGCCCTGCTCGTAGTAGCCGGCCCGGTCACAGCCCTCGTGGACCGTGGCGCCGAACAGCCACGTCGGGCGCAGCGCCTCGTCGAGGGGGATCATCGGGGCCTGCCCGGTCGCCTGGTAGAGCAGGTACAGGAGGGTCTCGGACATGTTGTCCGGGTGGGCGGGGCAGCCGGGGATGCAGACGATGGGGAGGCCGGCTTTCGACTTCCAGCTCCAGCCCAGGTAGTCCGGGACGCCCATGGCGCCCGTCGGGTTGCCGGACATCGCGTGCATGCCGCCGTAGGTGGCGCAGGTCCCGACGGCGACGATCGCGAGTGCCTTTGGGGCCAGGCGGTCCAGCCACTCGCTCGTGGTCATCGGCTGGTCGGTGTCCGGGTTGTTGCCGAACCCGCACCAGTAGCCCTCGCTCTTGATCTTCTCGTTGGGGATCGAGCCCTCCACGACGAGCACGAATGGCTCCAGCTCGCCGCGATCGGCCTTGAAGAACCACTCGATGAAGTCGTCGGCGCCGCCCACAGGCCCGCACTCGAAGTCGATCAGGGGCCAGTGGACCGCGATCTTCGGGAGGCCTGGAAGCGCGCTGAGCGCGATCTCCTCGATGCTCGGCTGCGTCGCCGAGGTCAGAGCGACGGAGTCGCCGTCGCAGCTCAAGCCGGCGTTGATCCACAGGATGTGGATGACGGTCTCGTCTGGTGGGGCTTCGGTCGACGTCACAGCTTGGCCTCCCCAGGTGTTGGCGGGCGTGACAGGCGGGCGGGCGCGCGATGCGCCGCCTCCTGCCTACGCTCGGTGGGCTGATCTGGCAATGGGTGCGTTCTGCACTCTGTTGACCGGTCCTGAGGCAGGTCGTCCAATGGGCCCGTGCCCTCGTTCGTCGTGACGGCCGCGGATCGCGACTGGTTCGGCCGCTGCCACCGGGCCTGGGACCTCGGCGCCCACGGACGCCGGCGGCTGGAACCGATGGACGGCCGGCCCGCCGAGCCGATGCTGGCGCGGGCCGTCGGTGCGGCGCTGGCCGTCCACTACTTCCCGGGGATGTGGGCGTGGAGCCGCTCCATCGTGGACCCGCTGGTCGTCGCCGCGTACGAGCGGGAAGACGGCCCTCCGGAGGGGCGGGCCTTGTTGGAGGCCTTCCGCACCTGGTCGCCGACGGTCGACCACTTCACCCCGGTGCGAGTGGAGGTCGATGTCGAGGTGCCGGTGCCCGATCCGCTGCGACCTGGGGACAACCTGTCCACGGCGGAGGGCCAGCGCGTGCTCTACCGGGATCGGATCCGCATGGTCCTCGTCGACGACCAGGACGAGCGGTGCTGGCTGGGCGACCACCGGGTCGTCGCTGACTTCGCCCATGCGGATGAGCTGGCCCTCGACGAGCGATGGCTGACGGCGTGCTGGGCCTGGGAGCAGGTCGAGCTCCACTCGCCGGTCGTCGGCGTCCACCTCACCGAGCTGCGCCTCGACGGGGAGCTGCGGCGGACGGTCGTCCCCTATACGACCACGGAGAAGCGCAACGCGGCGGCCCGGCTCGGCACCGCGGTACGGGCGATGCTCGACCCGTCGGTCTCGGTGGAGCCCACCCCGTCGTGGACGCACTGCGCCCGGTGCGCCTTCCGAGCCCCCTGCCTGCGGTGGAACCGGGGCGAGGACGCCTCGGACCTGCTGGCCGAGCGCTACCGGGAGCGGCCTCCGGACGAGCTCGAGGAGGGCCGGCTGGGCGGGATCAGCTGGAGCATGGGCCGCGGCGCCGCGCCACCGCACCTCGGTCGCCGCGACGACCCGTGACGCAGACCCGCCAGCGGCGGGGACCCGGCGTCAGGTGGTGAACGCGGCGACGCCGGCCTGGCCGACGCTGATCGCGCCGTCGTTCGGTGGGAGCGTCTGGTGGACGAGGACGGTCACGCCGGCCTGTGAGAGCGCCTCGTCGACGACATCCGTCAGGCGCACGTTCTGGAACACCCCGCCCGTCAGGGCGACGGTGTCGACGTCCCGGCGCCGGGCCACGACGAGAGCCAGCTCGGCCGCGGCCCGTCCGATCGCCTCGTGGAACCCGGCGGCAACCGCGGCCGGCGGGGTGCCCCGCTCCCGCTCGGATGCCACCCGGGCGACCAGGGCCGACGGGTCGAGGAGGAGCGCGCCGTCGTCGCCCTCGAGCAGGGCCACCGTCCCGTCGTACGCCGGCGCATCCCGCCGGTCGACGGTCCGCGCCATGGCCTCCAGCTCGATCGCGGCCTGCGCTTCGTAGCTCACGCGCCGCCGGGCCCCGAGCAAGGTGGCAACGGCGTCGAAGAGGCGGCCGATGCTGGTCGTCCGCAGCGTGTCGGGCCGGTGGGCCAGGTCGAGCACGGCGCCGCGCACGGTCGGATCGACGTCGGCCAGCGCGCGCTCGACCGCGGCCGGACCGACGGCGCGATCGAGCCAGACCGCGGCCATGCGCCACGGCTCACGGATGGCGGCCACCCCGCCGGGCATCGCCACGGCGGTCAGGTGGCCGACCCGCTCGTAGCCGGACAGCCCGGCCAGGAGCACCTCGCCGCCCCACATCGTGCCGTCCGGCCCGTAGCCCAACCCGTCGAAGGCCAGCCCGACCACGGGCTCGGTCCGCCCGTGCTCGACGAGACAGGCCGCGACGTGGGCGTGGTGGTGCTGCACGCCGACGGCAGGCAGGTCCAGCTCCAGGGCGAGCTTGGTCGACAGGTACTCCGGGTGGAGGTCGTGGGCCACGACCTCGGGCACGACGCCGTACAGGTCGCACAGGTGGTCGAGGGCCTGCAGGAACGAGCGGTGCGTGGCCAGGTGCTCCAGGTCGCCGATGTGGTGGCTGGGCACCACGACGTCACCCTTGGCGACGCTCACGGTGCTCTTGAGCTCGGCTCCGACCGCGAGCACGGGACGGTGGGAGGTGAAGGGCAGCGGGACGGGCTCGGGCGCGTAGCCCCGGGACCGCCGCAGCACCTGCAACCGGCCCGGCACAGCCCGTACGACCGAGTCGTCGCAACGGATGTGGATCGGCCGGTCGTGGGTGAGCAGGCCGTCGACGAGCGCTCCCAGCCGCCGAGCCGCGTCCTCGTCGTCGTGCGCGATCGGCTCGTCGCTCAGGTTCCCGCTGGTCATCACCAGCGGTCGGCCCACGCCGGTCAGCAGGAGGTGGTGGAGAGGGCTGTACGGCAACAGCAGGCCGAGGTCCGGCAGGCCCGGCGCGACCGCATCGACGACCTCGCCGCCGGGCCGGCGCGGCGCGAGGACGATGGGGCGCCGGGGTGAGGTCAGCGCGGCCCGCGCCAGGCCGTCGAGCACACACAGGCGGTCGGCCGCCGCCAGGTCGGCCACCATCACGGCAAAGGGCTTGTCGTCGCGCGCCTTGCGCCGGCGCAGCTCCCCTACGGCCGCGGCGTCGGTGGCGTCGACCGCGAGGTGGTAGCCACCGATCCCCTTGACCGCGAGGACCGCGCCGCGGCGCAGGGCGGCCGTCGCCGCGGCCAGCGCGGCCGGACCTTCGGCCACGACCGTGCCCGACGGGTCCCGCCAGGTCAGCTTCGGACCGCAGACCGGGCAGGCGTTGGGCTGGGCGTGGAAACGGCGGTCGGCCGGGTCGTCGTACTCGGCCTGGCACGCCGGGCACATCGTGAAGCCGGCCATCGTCGTCGCCGGGCGGTCGTAGGGGACGCTGAGGACGATCGTGTAGCGCGGTCCGCAGTCCGTGCAGTTGGTGAAGGGGTATCGATGGCGGCGGTCGGCCGGATCGTCGACCTCCGCGAGGCAGGCCGCGCAGGTGGCGCTGTCGATGCTGACCGGGACGGCCGGCGCGCCTCCATGGTCGCTTTCGACGATCCGGAACCCGGAGGCGCCGCCCGACGGCGGGGCTGGCTCGGCCACGACCGAGGTCACGCGGGCCAGTGGCGGCGCGTCGTCGACGAGCAGACGCGTGAGCTCGGCGATCTGCTCCTCGTCGCCCTCGACGTCGATGAGCACGCCGGCGGAGTCGTTGAGGACGAAACCGGCGAGGCCCAGCGCGACCGCGTGGCGGTACACGAACGGCCGGAAGCCCACGCCCTGCACCGTCCCCGTGACGCGGACGACGGCGCGGTTCATCCGGGCCCGACCGTCGTCACCGCCTCACCGCCATCAGCAGATCCGGGGCAGCGGGTCGCCGACCAGCATGTCGACGATGCGGGTGCCGCCGAAGGTGGTGAGGAGGACGACGATGCCGGGCGGGTCGGCTGCGATCTCGCCGATCCTCGTGGCCCGGGTGCCGAGCGGATGTGACCGCAGCGCCGCCAGCCCGGCGTCGGCCTCGCTCGCCGGGACCACGGCGACCACCTTGCCCTCGTTGGCGACGTAGAGCGGATCGATCCCGAGCAGGTCACAGGCCCCGTTGACGGCCGGATCGACCGGCAGCAGGGTCTCGTCGAGCACGACGGCCAGGTTGCAGTCCCGGGCCAGCTCGTTGGCCACCGTCCCCACCCCGCCGCGCGTCGGATCGCGCAGCCACCGCGTGCCCGGTGCGGCGTTCAACAGGGCATCGACCAGCTCGCCGACCGGCGCGGTGTCGGACCGGATGTCGGCCTCGAGGGCCAGGTCGCCACGGGCCAGCATCACGGCCATGCCGTGGTCGGCGATGGTGCCGGAGACCAGCACGACGTCGCCCGGCTGCACGTGCTCGGGACCGAGCGAGCGCCCGGCCGGCACGACGCCGACGCCACTGGTCGTGATGTAGAGCCCGTCGGCCGCGCCCCGACCGACCACCTTCGTATCGCCCGTGACGATGCTGACGCCGGCTGTCGTGGCGGCCTCCGCCATGTCGGCGGCGACGGCTCGCAGCTCGGCGACGGGAAAGCCCTCCTCGATAACGAACGCCGCCGATAGCCACGTCGCCCGGGCGCCTTGGACGGCAAGGTCGTTGACGGTCCCGTGCACCGCGAGGTGGCCGATCGACCCGCCGGGGAACCGCAGTGGTTGCACGACGAACGAATCGGTGGTGAGGGCGATCCGCTCACCGGTCGGGAGGGTCAGCGTCGCCGCGTCGGCCAGCGGTCCGGGCTCGCCCGTGGCGAACGCCTCCAGGAAGACGGCGCCGACGAGCGCGGCGGACGCCTTGCCGCCGGCTCCATGGGCCATGGTGACGACCTCGTCGTTCAGGCGAGGACGGCGCCGGCGGAAGGCTTCGATGCGGTCGAGGACGGACGCCTCCCGCTCGCTGGCCTCAGCCATCGTCCACCCCGAGCGCCGCCTGCACCGCGGTCCACAGCGCGAAGCCCAAGGCGGCCTGCGTCTCCTGGACCCGGTGGACGCTGTCCGAGCGGACGACCAGGCAGTGCTGCACATCCGGGGACGCGGCCATCTCGCCACCGTCGTAGCCGGCCAAGCCCACGGTCACCATGCCCCGCGCCCGCGCCTCGGCGAACGCGGTCAGCACGTTGCGGGAGGAGCCGCTCGTCGAGAACCCGACCGCGACATCGCCGGCCGCCCCGTGCGCGATCAGCTGCCGGGAGAAGACGAGATCGAAGCCGACGTCGTTGCCGAGCGCGGTGACGATCGCCGAGTCCTCCACCAGGCCGCGAGCGGGCAGCGCTCTGCCCCGGGGAGGTCGGGCGAAGAGCGCCGCCAGCGAGGCCGCGTCCGTCGAGCTGCCGCCGTTGCCGAACGTGAACAGTCGGCCGCCACCCGCGAACGCGCCAGCCATCGCGGTCGCGGCGGCGTCGAGATCGGCCCGGGCTCGGGTCAGCGTGGCCGACCGCAGGCGGGCGCTGACCTCCGCCTTCGCCACCGCCGAGCGCCCCAGGTCGGCCAGCAGCGCGTCCGCATCTCGCTCGTCACCCTCGATGAACGGGTAGAGGAAGTCCGTCCCCTCAGGCACCGGCGCCCTCCTCGAGCAGGGCGATGGCCGACCCGCCGTGGACGAGCACGAGGTCGCCCGGGTGCACCGGACCGACGAACGTCGTGTCCACCACGGCCTCACCGTCGGCGGTGCGAACCGAGGCCGCGGTTGCGTCCGGAACGGTCACGATCTCCGCCAGCACGCCCTCGTCCGAGCAGGTGACGCAGGCCGTACCCGGCTCGCACGCGTCCTCCACCGGCGCGAGCAGTCCCGGGTGCTCGAAGCAGACGTGGGTCAGCTCCCACAGCACGTGGTACAGCAGGACCAACCGACCGTCGTGTGCGGCGGCGCCGGCCACGTCGTCGATCCACAGCACGTGGTCCGCCGCGCCCGGCGGCGGACGGTGTCCAGGACCGATCCACAACGTCATGGCCCCCCAGGCTCCCGCGCGACGCATCGCCGACTGCACGACCGGGTCGTCTGCGGGGCTGATGGCGATCAGCACGTCGCCGGCGCGGACGGTGGCGCGGAGTGCGGCGACCGGGTCGGGGTCGACCACGCTCACGGCCGGCAGCGCCCGCTTTCCCATGATGACCGGGTGCACGAACTCCACCGCGACGTGGCGGGCGTGCTCCGGCCAGGCCGGCGCCAGGCACCACATGGTCGCCCCGGCCGCGAAGCGCCGGGCCAGGGCGAGGGCGGCGCGGGCGAGATCCTCGCCCAGACCGGCGTCCAGCCCGGCTGCGCCAACGGCCCCTGTGTCGACCATGGTCCTCCTCGGCGTCAGCGGGAGCATGCCCCACGCGCGGCCCGGGACGCCACCGATCCCGGCTGCGGTACCGTTCCCGGCGCAGGATCAGGGAGACGGATGACCACGACGAGCACCAGTGAGCTGGCCGTTCCGTCGAGTGAGCGGCGGGCCATCCTCGAGGCCTTTGCCGACGCGTCGAGCGACGCGCTCCTGGCCCACGACCGGGAGGGCCGGATCACCACGTGCAACCGCAGCGCCGAGCGCATCGTCGGCTACCTCGAGGCGGAGATCGTGGGCCAGCCGATCTCCTCGCTGTTCCCCGACCACCTCCGGGCGCTGGTCGCCGAGGCGTACGAGACGGTCTTCAGTGGCGACACCGTCGATCACCTCGAGACGGAGGTGCAGCGCAAGCTGGGCATGACCGTCCCGGTCTCGCTGTCCATCCGACCCGTGCGCGACGGGCGAGGGAACATCGTCGGGGCGGTGTCCATCGCGCAGGACGTCACCGAGATGCGCCTGGCCCAGGCCACCCTGGCCGAGGTCGAGGCCCGGCTGCGGGGCGGCGAGGCGCAGGTCCACGTGGGCCGCTGGCTGTGGGACGTCGGTACCGGGGCTGTGCAGTGGAGCGACGAGCTGCACCGGATCCACGGGGTCGACCCGCTCGACTTCGCCGGCACGCTGGACGCCCACGTCGACTGCGCGCACCCGGAGGATCGGGACCGTCTGCGCGAGTCGATGGAGGACGCGGTCAGATCCGGCCAACCCTTCGAGCAGGAGTACCGGATCGTGCGGCCCGACGGCAGCGAGCGGCGGATCTACCTGCGGGCCGAGCCGACAGTGAGCTCGGCCGGGCTCGTCGTCGGGTTGCGCGGCATCGGCCAGGACCTGACCGATGACCCGATCACTCGCGACCGACCAGCGTCTTGACCCGCTCGACCAGGTCCTGCGTGCTGACGCTGGACAGCGCACGCCCCTCGGCGTTGGCCTGATCGAGCATCGAAGCCAGCTCGCGCAGGCTGTGGGCAGCGTGGGAGCGGAGGCTCCCCAGGAGGTCGTGGAACTCCTCGGAGTCCCGGATCGCGCGGAGCGCCTGCACGACGTCGTCGAAGTCCTGGCTGCCGGCGCGGGCGCCGAACACATAGCCTGCGGCGAAGGCGATGAGGATCCCCATCAGGCTGGACCCGCGGCGTCCATCGGCTCGGCCTCCACCTGCAGCTGCACGAGCACGTCGGGGTAGATGCGCAGCATGAGGACGGTGGGTGAGGCGATGTCGAAGTCGCGGATGTCGAAGACCTGCTCGCCGCTGACCACCAGCTTGCCGGGGCTGGGCAGGCACACGTTGACCGTGCCGTGGATGGGACGGGTGGTGCCGTGGACGGTGACCTCGCCGTCGACGTGGAACCGGTCGAGGGAGCCGACCGCGCTGGCGCCCCGGAGGTCGAGGGCGACGACCGGGTGGCGTCGGGCGTCGATCCTGCGGAGGAGCTCGGCGTCGTAGAGGCCGTTGCCGGAGCGCAGGCCGGTCACGTCGATCTCGAGGTGCGCGGACGGCGCGCGGCCCGGCTGCACCTGCCCGTCGTGGACCTCGGCCTCGATCGTCCCGGAGATGCCGACCGCGCCGAAGGTGATCGGACCGACCGTCGAGCGGGCCTCGATCAGGACGACCGAACGATCGGGCACCACCGCGAACCGGGTGCGGGTCGGCGCGCTCGGGGACGGCGCGGGGACGGCCGGCTCGTCCCGCCCGTTGGACGACACCTCGCGCCGCCGGCTTCCCGGCACCGCAGACGGGATGCCGTGGCGGTGCCGCTCGATGCGGGACGTCGCCGACACCGGCGACCACGGATGTCCGGTCACCGCCGCCCACCCGCCCTCGGCCTCCGCCAGCGCGGAGTCGACGGTCCCCGTCGCGACGTAGCGGCGGAGCACGAGGTCGAGGCAGTCCCGCTCCTGCTTGATGACGCCCATCCACGCGCGGAGGGCGCGCTGGCCCTCCTCGGTCAGGCCGTACACCCGCCGGGCCTGGCCGGCCTTGGGCGTACCAGCCCACGAGTCGACCAGGCCGTCCCGCTCGAGCTGGGCGAGCGCACGATAGACGCTCGGGCGGTCCACCCGGCCGAAGCGCAGGTCCTCCAGACCCTTGGCGAGGTTGTAGCCGTAGCCGGGCTCCTCGGACAGGAGGAGCAGGAGTGCGGGCAGGAGGAACCGGCGGGGCGGGGCGAGCTCGAAGCGCGAGTGCTGCGCCACCGGCCAGGCCGAGTCCGCTCCACGATGCTCCATCGCACTCCTGGACCGCCCGGCCAGGGATGACCGCGCGCACCCACTTCGTACCGTCCCCAGACCAGCGTGTCAACGAAACCGCTGGACGCGCCGGGTTTCTGCGCATCCCCGTCGGGTCGTGACGGCTGGAGTACATGGTGCCAGCCTGGGCAACGGTGGCGGCCCGTGCGGCTCGGTCGTGGTCGGCCGGGTCGTAATGCCGGGCACATCGGTGACAGCCTCGGAGGCGGTCACGAAGGTGGCCGCCCGGCGGGCAGATCGATGACAGCCTCGAAGGTGGTCACGAACCAGCCCGGGACGCGGGAGCGTTCCGGTCGCGAAATTGCCGCTCCGAGCGGCAAGATCGCGACCAGAAGCGGTCCTACCCTTCCGCGACGCCGCCCTCGTCGGCGGAGAAGGTGCCCGAGATGCTGGCCAGCCACTCGGCCGGATCCTCGGTGTCGGAGGAGTAGAACTCCATCGGCTGGTAGTCCGGTGCGTCGATGTCGAACTCCCGGTACCGCGGCATGCCCGTCCCGGCGGGGATGAGCTTGCCGATGATGATGTTCTCCTTGAGGCCGAGCAGGCCGTCGGCTCGACCGTCGATGGCGGCCTCCGTCAGCACGCGGGTGGTCTCCTGGAACGAGGCCGCGGACAGCCACGACTCGGTGGCCAGCGAGGCCTTCGTGATGCCCATGATCTCGGGCCGGCCCTCAGCCGGGCGGGACCCGGCCTCGACCATCGCCTTGTTCATCTCCCGGAACACGCGCTGGTCGACCCGCTCGCCGGGAAGGAAGTCGGTGTCACCCGGCTCCTGCACGCCGATGCGGCGGGTCATCTGCCGCACGATCAGCTCGATGTGCTTGTCGTGGATCGACACGCCCTGGTCCCGGTAGACCTTCTGGACCTCTTCCACCAGGTACTGCTGGGTCTCGCGGACGCCCTTGATCTCCATCAGCTCCTTCGGGTCGAAGGGCCCGTCGGTGATGGGATCGCCGGCGCGGACGTCGTCACCGTCGCGCACGATGAGGCGGGACTGCGACGGCAGGGTGACCGTCTCGGGCTTCTCGCCGTCGTCGGTCTCGATGCTGATCGGGATGCCCCGGCCCTCGTCCTCCGAGATGCGCACGACACCGGAGGCCCGGGCCAGCCGGGCGGCGCCGCGCGGCGTGCGGGCCTCGAACAGCTCGACGACCCGGGGGAGGCCGCCGGCGATGTCGCGACCGGCCACACCACCGGTGTGGAAGGTCCGCATCGTCAGCTGCGTGCCCGGCTCACCGATGGACTGCGCCGCGATGACACCCACGGCCTCGCCCAGCTCGATGCTCTTGCCCGTGGCCAGCGACCGGCCGTAGCACAGGGCGCAGATGCCCTGCTCGGCGTCGCAGGTGAGGACGGACCGCACCCGGACCCGGTTCACGTTCGGGTCCTGGCGCAACGCGTCCACGACGTCGTCGTCCATGATCGTGTTGCGGGCGACGACGGTGCCGTCGGACAGGGTGACGTCCTGGGCCAGCGCTCGCCCGAAGAGCTTCGTCTCCAGGTAGTTGCGCTGCTTGGCCGTGTCGGGCTGCACGTTGTCGACCCAGAGGCCGAGCGTGGTGCCGCAGTCCTCGCCCCGGACGATGAGCTCCTGGGCGACGTCGACCAGCCGGCGGGTCAGGTAGCCCGAGTCCGCGGTCCGCAGCGCGGTGTCGACCAGACCCTTCCGGGCGCCCGGCGTCGCGATGAAGTACTCGAGCATCTCGAGGCCCTCACGGAAGTTCGACTTGATCGGCCGGGGGATCATGTCGCCGCGGGGGTTGGCCACCAGGCCGCGCATGCCCGCGATCTGGCGGACCTGCATCATGTTCCCTCGGGCGCCCGAGCCGACCATCATGTCGATGGGGTTGAACTCGAGCGACCTGAGCCCGGCCTCCATGGCCTCCCGGACCTGCTCAGTGGCCTCGGTCCAGATCCGGACCTCCTGGTTGCGCCGCTCGCCGTCGGTGATGATCCCCCGGCGGAATTGGGTCTCGACCTTCTCGGCCTCCTTCTCGAACTTGTCGAGGAGGCCCTTCTTCTCGGCCGGCGTCTTGACGTCGTCGATGGAGATGGTGAGGCCGGACTGCGACGCGTACCGGTAGCAGAGGTTCTTGATGTTGTCGAGTGCCTCGGCCACCTCGGCCTTGCGGTAGTTGTCCGACAGCCGCTCGACGATCAGGCCCATCTCCCGCTTGCGCATGCCGGAGGTGATGTGACCGAAGCGCTCGGTGTAGTCGGCCGGCAGGGCCTCCTCGAACAGCAGACGACCGGGGGTCGTCTCCAGCTCGATGCGAAGACCGTCGTCGTCACGGGGGCCGACGAGCTTGATCTCGGCGTGGAGGTCGATCAGCCCCTCGTCGAGCGCCCGGAAAACCTCCCACGGCCGCCGGTAGACCCGGCCCTCACCCGTCGCGCCCTTGCGGGCCGCCGTGAGGTAGTAGCCGCCGATGATGATGTCCTGCTGGGGGGTGACGATCGGGCGACCGGACGCCGGCGACAGGATGTTGTTGGCGCTGAGCATCAGCACGCGAGCCTCGGCCTGGGCCTCGGCCGACAGCGGCAGGTGCACGGCCATCTGGTCGCCGTCGAAGTCGGCGTTGAAGGCGGTGCACACCAGGGGGTGGATCTGGATGGCCTTGCCCTCGACCAGGATCGGCTCGAAGGCCTGGATGCCGAGGCGGTGCAGGGTCGGCGCCCGGTTCAGCAGGACCGGGTGCTCCTTGATGACCTCCTCCAACACGTCCCACACCTGGGGACGGCGGCGCTCCACCATCCGCTTGGCCGACTTGATGTTCTGGGCCAGCTCCAGGTCGACCAGCCGCTTCATGACGAAGGGCTTGAACAGCTCCAATGCCATCAGCTTCGGCAGGCCGCACTGGTGCAGGCGCAGCGTCGGACCGGCCACGATGACCGAGCGGCCCGAGTAGTCGACGCGCTTGCCCAGCAGGTTCTGGCGGAAGCGGCCCTGCTTGCCCTTCAGCATGTCCGAGAGGCTCTTCAGCGGGCGGTTGCCCGGGCCGGTGACCGGCCGGCCGCGGCGGCCGTTGTCGAACAGGGCGTCGACGGCCTCCTGCAGCATGCGCTTCTCGTTGTTGACGATGATCTCCGGCGCGCCCAGATCGAGCAGCCGCTTCAGGCGGTTGTTGCGGTTGATGACACGGCGGTAGAGGTCGTTGAGGTCGGACGTGGCGAAGCGGCCGCCGTCGAGCTGGACCATCGGCCGCAGCTCCGGCGGGATCACCGGGACGGCCTCCAGGATCATGGCGCCGGGGTCGTTGGCGCGCCGACCGTGGTCGTCGCGTCGGTTGAAGGCGCTGACGATCTTCAGCCGCTTGATGGCCTTCTGCTTGCGCTGGACCGACAGGGGCTTGCGGCCCTCGGTCGGGTCGATGGCCTCGCGGAGCTTGCGCTCCTCCTCGTCGAAGTCGATGCGGGCGATCAGCGCCTTGATGGCATCGGCGCCCATGCCGCCTTCGAAGTAGTCGCCGTACCGGTCGCGCAGCTCCCGCCACAGCAGCTCGTCGTCGATGATCTTGCGGCTGTGCAGGCTCCGGAACTCGTCCCAGGTCCGCTGCAGCAGCTCGAGCTCCTGCTCGCCCCGCTCCCGGATCATGGCCACGTCGCGCTCGACCGCCTTCTGGCGGTTCTTGAGCTCGTTGTCCTTGGCGCCCTCGGTCTCCAGGGTCGCGACCTCGTCCTCGCCCTCCTTGAACCGGCGGTCGATGGCGAGCTCGATCTCCTTGGCGATCGCGTCGCGCTCCTCGAGGTACTCCTTCTCCAGGTTCTCGAGGTCGGTGTGGCGCTTGTCCTCGTCGACCCAGGTGACCAGGTTGGCCGCGAAGTAGATGACCTTCTCCAGCTGCTTGGCCTTGAGCTCCTCACGGGGCTCGATGCCGGCCAGCAGGTAGGCCAACCACGACCGGGTGCCGCGGAGGTACCAGATGTGCACCACCGGCGCGGACAGCTCGATGTGGCCCATCCGCTCGCGGCGGACCTTGGAGCGCGTGACCTCGACGCCGCAGCGCTCGCAGATGATGCCCTTGAAGCGGACCCGCTTGTACTTGCCGCAGGCGCACTCCCAGTCCCGGGTGGGGCCGAAGATCTTCTCGCAGAAGAGCCCGTCCTTCTCCGGGCGCAGCGTCCGGTAGTTGATGGTCTCCGGCTTCTTCACCTCGCCGTGGGACCACGTCCGAATGCCATCGGCCGTGGCCAGGCCGATGCGCAGCTGGTCGAAGCTGTTGACGTCCAGCATCAGAACCTCACTCCCTCACGTCGCCGCTCGTCTTCTTCGTCGGAGCCCCGCTCCGGCCGGCTGATGTCGATGCCGAGCTCCTCGGCCGTGCGGTAGACGTCCTCGTCGATCTCTCGGATCTCGACCTCGGCGCCCTCGGCGTTGAAGACCTCGACGTTCAGGCAGAGCGACTGCATCTCCTTGATGAGCACCTTGAAGGACTCGGGGATGCCGGGCTCGGGGATGTTCTCGCCCTTGACGATGGCCTCGTAGACCTTGACCCGGCCGAGGACGTCGTCGGACTTGATGGTGAGCAGCTCCTGCAGGCAGTAGGCGGAGCCGTAGGCCTCGAGGGCCCACACCTCCATCTCGCCGAAGCGCTG